>NZ_JBIVGD010000054.1:0-1072 GCF_044748465.1 Paenarthrobacter sp. NPDC089988 | reverse complement strand
GGTGAACGCCCTGATGTGAGCCGCCGGGCGGAGTTGGAGGCTTTCCTTGGCTGGCTTCTGGGCACGTCCACTCAAACGTCGTTTGGTTCATTTGGCACGGCCCGGTCGTTTCGCCGGCGCACTGCATGGTGCTGGAACGTTGCCCCGCTGATCCCGGTGACCGGGGAGATCCATGAGCAGATCCAGGTCGATGGGATCTATGTCGGTTCGTGGTGCTGCCTGATCGCGATCTCCGGGGACTTTGTCTTGGGCTGGCAGTGGTGTGACACCGAGAAGAAAGCGGCGTGGACGGCGTTGCTCCACCGGTTCCCTGCCCCTCGGGTGGTGATCACCGATGGCGGGTCCGGGATCGCCGCTGCCTTGTCTGAATGCTGGTCCGGAACCGCGGTCCAACGCTGCCTGGTCCATGTCCAACGGAACGTCCGCACGTACCTGACGAGCAGGCCCAGAACCGAGGCGGGCAAAGAGCTGCTGCGCCTGGGCCGGGCGCTGACCCGGATCAACGCCCCGGCCGAAGCCGCGGCCTGGTTGGCGGGGCTGAACGACTGGCACCAGCACTACGGGGACTTGATCAAAGCCCGCACGTACCGGACCACCGCCGCGTTGGTCCCGGGATGGGTGCGGGCGAACCAAACTTGGTGGTACACCCATGACAGGCTCCGCAAGGCCTATCGGCTGTTGGAGCGCCTGAGCCAGGCAGGGACGCTCTTCACGTACCTTGGCCGTGAACATGTCGGGCTGGATATCGCCTCAACAACGAACAGGATCGAGGGCGGCACAAACGCTCAATTACGTCGTCTGCTGCGGGCCCACCGGGGTATGCCTGAAGAACACCAAAAACGAGCCATCGAGTGGTACCTCTACCTGCACAGCGAACAACCGCGCCCGCCAACCAAGCTCATCGAAACCCGCCACTACCGGCCAACCACGACAACAACCCCAGCCTCGAAAGAACCAGAACCAGGACCCGAGCTCTACAGCTCCGGCCTCAGCCCCGACGAAGGCCTTTGGCACCGCACCGGATGGGCCGGACGAGCCTGACACACCCGGGATTTACACACGTTTTGTCCTA
>NZ_JBIVGD010000053.1:0-1128 GCF_044748465.1 Paenarthrobacter sp. NPDC089988 | reverse complement strand
GCTCTTGGACGCCATGGCCAAGAGCGCGGCGGCAACCGATCCCAAGGTGGAGGACCTGGAGCCCCGGCGCCCGGAATGGTTGACCCCAAAATCTGGAAAGACATCACCCTGAGCTTCGCTGCAAGGCTGGTCGCTGCTGGCTGGTCCGCGGTGAAGGCATGCGCTTTGGTGGGCCTGCACCGTACCACCTGGTACCGGCACCTGAACCCGCCGGCCCGTGCCGGAATCAACGTCCCGCAAGCTGAACGGTCCTACCCAAACCGGATCACAGCGGCCGAATCCGAGGAGTTCATGAAACTTCTCAACTCCGAGGATTACGGGAACCTCTCAGTCACCCAGGCGTACTATCGGATGCTCGATGCAGGGCATTGTTCGTTCTCCATCGCCGCAGCCCACCGGATCGTGGCCAGCCATGGACAAAACGGAGACCGACGCGCCCAACGCGGTGGAACCGGCCCGGCCCGGGTCAAACCCGTCCTTGAAGCTACCGCACCAAACCAGCTCTGGAGCTGGGACATCACGATGCTCCATGGCCCCGGAAAACACACCTACAGGCTCTACACAATCATGGACGTCTTCTCGCGCAAGGTCGTCGGCCACCGCGTCGAATACACAGAATCCGCGGCCCTGGCCGCAACACTGATCCGGGACTCCGTGGCCGAGAACGCGCGCTGCCCTGCGGTGCTCCACGCCGACAACGGCGCCCCGATGCGCGCAGGAACCACCCTGGAGCTTGCACGAACCCTGGGCATCACCTTGTCCTACTCCCGCCCACGGGTCTCCGATGACAACCCATACTCGGAATCCCTCTTCAAGACCGTCAAATACTGCCTGGACTTCCCGCAACGGTTCCGGGACCTCCAGCACGCCCGCGACTACATGGAAGGGTTCTTCACGGACTACAACACCAACCACCGCCACAGCGGCCTGAACTACTACACCCCGGACACCGTCCACCGCGGACTCGTCCAGCAAGCCCGCCGACAACGGCAAAGCACACTCGATGCCTGCTACGCCCGAAACCCACACCGCTACCGCCGAAGGCCCACCGCCCCCGGAATCCCACCAAGCGCAGGCATCAACCACAAACAACCCACCACGCTGTCACAAACAGCTTGATACATACCG
>NZ_JBIVGD010000052.1:0-1234 GCF_044748465.1 Paenarthrobacter sp. NPDC089988 | reverse complement strand
CTGTCCCCTAGACTCTTCTATGTCTGTCAAGGCGCGCTTGTTGTTGAGGCGTTGAGTGTGCGGTAGATGTGGCGGGCGAGGTAGCGCTTGATGCAGCGGCGGATTTCCTTGGTGGTTCGTCCTTCGGCGCGTCGTCTTTCGGCGTACTCAAGGGTTTTGGGGTCGTGGGTCATTCGGGTGATCGCGATCATGTGCAGGGCGCTGTTCAGTGCTCTGTCTCCGCCCCGGTTCAGTCGGTGTCTGACGGTGTTCCCTGAGGATGCGGGTATGGGATTTACCCCGGCCAGTGAGGCGAACGCCGCTTCGTTACGGACTCTTCCCTCGTGCGACCACGCGGTGAGGCACTTCGCGGCGCTGATCGCTGCGAACCCTGTCTCTTCCAGCAAGGGTGCGGCCTCGCTGACCTTGACCAATTCATCGAGCTGGTTCTCGTTGGCGGTGAGCTGCTCGGCGAGGGCCAGAACGTGCTTAGCCAGCTGCACGGCCTCGGCGCGGGCGATGGAGAGGGAGAGTTCTTCCTCCCGGGACCGCCACTTTGAGACCTCGGTGATCTGGGCGCTGGTGAGCTTCTTGCGTGCGTCGATGCCCAGGTCATTGCCGCGTACCAGGGCGTTGAGCGCGTTGATCGACCGGGTGCGGTCCTTGCTCATGGATCCCCGCGCCGTCACAAGAATCCTCACGCCTTGGCGGACCCCGTCATGCAGGCGGGGACGGCGTAGCTTCTCCACAGTCAGAGGCAACGTGGACATGGCGATCTGGTGGGCGTCCAGGGCATCAGTTTTGCCCACCCCACGACGCTTCCTGGCATCCATGCGCGGTGCCTCTGCCACGGGAAAGCCGTGAGCGGCCACCGTGCCGGCCAGGATCGCCCCGTAAGACGCGGCACCTTCGATCACCCAAAGGGTATCGGCGTTACCACCGGTACGGCGGGCGACCCAGTCGATGGCCCGGTTGATCCCGGCCCCGGTAGCCGGGAAATCCCGGGATTCGAGCAACGCGCCGGTATCTGCAGCGAGGATCGCATAGACGTGGTTACGGGCGTGCGTGTCGACGCCGACGACAAATGGATGGGTATGCGCGACGATAGACATGGCGGTCATTGGTACCTTTCCTCTCACGGACATGGTCATGGCCGTCGCCGGCCGGTACCAGTCCGGGTAGAGGTCACCAAGGAACAGCACTGTGACGGGTCACGCCCCGCAAAAGGGGCGGACAATCTTCTGATCAAGCTACC
>NZ_JBIVGD010000051.1:0-1291 GCF_044748465.1 Paenarthrobacter sp. NPDC089988 | reverse complement strand
GGGTTATAGGACAAAACGTGTGTATGAGTTGGGCCTGCTTCCCAGCGCTGGCGGGCGAATTCCGGGATAGCTAAGCTTTTGGAGCTTAGGGTGGCTGGGGTGCTTGCATATCTGGGAAATGTTTGGTCTGCGGCCAGACGCTGGTGCGGAACGGGAAAACGGCAGCGGGCAAACAGCGTTACCGGTGCCTGGACTGTGGCGCGAGCCGTTCCGGTGAACGTCCGGATGTCAGCCGTCGCGCTGAGCTGGAGGCTTTCCTTGGCTGGCTGTTGGGCAGTACTGGCCAGTCCTCGTTCACCATGTTTGGCACGGCCCGGTCCTTCCGACGGCGCACGGCCTGGTGCTGGAACATCGCCCCGCGCATTCCCGTGGCCGGGGAGGTCCATGACCAGATCCAGGTCGATGGGATCTTTGTCGGGACGTGGTGCTGCCTGATCGCTGTTGCCGGTGATTACGTGCTTGGCTGGCAGTGGTGCGACACCGAGAAAAAGGCGGCGTGGGCGGCGCTGCTGCAACGGTTCCCTGCCCCTCGCGTGGTGATCACTGACGGCGGTTCGGGGATCGCCGCAGCCTTGTCCGAATGCTGGTCAGAAACCGCCGGTCCAACGGTGTCTTGTCCACGTCCAACGCAACGTCCGCACCTACCTGACCAGCCGGCCCCGAACGGATGCGGGCAAAGCATTACTGCGGCTGGGACGGGCGCTGACCAGGATCAAATCCCCCGCCGAAGCCGCAGCGTGGCTGGCAGGCTTGAACGACTGGCATCAGGAACACGGGCATCTGGTCAAGGCCCGCACTTACCGCACCGCTACGGCCATGGCTCCGGGATGGGTCCGGGCCAACCAAACCTGGTGGTACACCCACAACAGACTCCGCAAGGCCTACCGGCTCCTGGAACGACTCGGCCGGGCCGGGACGCTCTTCACCTATCTGCAGGCCGAGTACACCGGGCTGGATATCGCCTCGACGACCAACAGGATCGAAGGAGGCACGAACGCGCAACTGAGGCTGATCCTGAGAGCGCACCGGGGTATGAACGAGGACCACCAAAAACGGGCCATTGAGTGGTACCTCTACCTCCACAGCGAGCAACCCCGCCCGCCGGCCAAGCTCATCGAAACCCAGCACTACCGACCCGCCAAGACAACAACCCACACCCTGCAGGAGCAGGAACCCGGCCCAGATCTCTACAGCACCGGACTCAGCCCCGACGAAGGCCTATGGCACCGCACCGGCTGGGCCGGACGATCATGACGCGCCCGGAATTTACACACGTTTTGTCCTATAACCC
>NZ_JBIVGD010000050.1:0-1433 GCF_044748465.1 Paenarthrobacter sp. NPDC089988 | reverse complement strand
TACTGCACCCGGGAGGGTGTGGGAGAGTAGGACACCGCCGGACAACACTTACAAATGGAGCCCCGACCACGACGGTCGGGGCTCCACACATTTAACACGAATCAGGCCCGGGTGACCTCCCCACGAGCTAGTGAGAAGGGAAGCCGGTCAAAGAGGATGCGGACCTCCGTAATCAGGCCACCCTGGAGGGTTACACCCATGTAGACACCGCGGGGAACCCGATCGGAACGGCGGCGTGCCGGAATGACGTGTTGGCTCCACACCGCTCGAGGCCGCCAAAGCAGGCGATGAAGTAGCTTTCGCTGCCCTCGTCCAGCCATATCGTCGTGAACTCCATGTGCACTGCTACAGGATCACCGGATCCCTGATGCAGACGACGCGCTTCAGGAGGTGTTGCTCGCCGCCTGGAGCAGTCTGCCTGGTTTTGGCGGGCGATCTTCGGTCCGGACGCGGCTCTACCGGATCGCCACCACTCGTTCGCTGAACGCAGTACGCGATCGCCGTCGTAGGCCACCCATTCAGCCGATGCCTCCTTTTGACCCGCCGATGCCAACAGACACTTTCGATGTGCCGCATCTGGAGCCTTACCCCGATGCGCTGCTGTCCGAAGTGGGCCCGGCCGCCCGCGCCATTGCGCTGGAAAGCATAGACCCCGCGTTCGTTTCTGCGCTCCAACACCTGCCGCCGCGCCAGCCCGCGGCGCTGGTGCTATGCGATGTCCTGGGTTTCCCGATATCTGAGGCTGCGGACATGCTCGACGGCGGTCAAAGGGCTGCTTCAGCGTGCACGGGCCGCGACACCAATGCCTGAACCCGTGGCCACATCAGCCGACAGGGTTCCCATAGTTCGCAGGTTCGCCCACGCTTTTGCCAGGGACGACGTGGATGCCATGGTGGCGCTGCTGACCGACGGGAGTTGGCTTGCCATGCCACCGGCGATGCACCGTTACGCGGGCCGAACCGCCGTCGGCAACTTCCTCAGGGCCAGCACGGCTAGCCGGCCCGGGGGGAGCTATGTGCTGGCGGGGACGCAGGTCGGCCGCCGCCTGCTTTCGTTTGCTGTTTGCAGGGGCGGGCGCGTGGTCTGCTGGTGATTGAGCCAGACATGAGTGGCGAGAGGATCGCTTCCCTGATGCGGTTTCTCGACGACGGACTGCCCAGAGCGTTCGGGATGCCGGACCACTTGGCTTAGCGGCCTCGGATGGTCACCCGCTGGCGGATGCACGACGGCGGTCTGGTCGCCCATAGGGACTGGGGGCCTAACGAATCCGGGTGCTCACGGAGCAGGCGGCAGCGGCGTATGTGCCGGCCGAGGTATCCCGCGACGACTGCCTGTGGAGGTGGATTTGCGTTGGGGGTTGGGGGCGTGTATTGTTTTCTGAGTCGCCGGGAGCGAAACGGAAAGCCGGAAGGTGTGTACGGTTCGGTTGGCGG
>NZ_JBIVGD010000049.1:0-1471 GCF_044748465.1 Paenarthrobacter sp. NPDC089988 | reverse complement strand
ACGCTCGTTACCTTTTTCGTAGCCTGTTTCCTGGTGCAGGATATGGGTGTGCTGGCCTGCCGGCTCCGGCATGATTTTGACGCTCTGTCGCTTGATGATCTTGAGAGTGTTGTCACCGGGGTTGGTAGGTGCCGGGAGACCGCTGATAGGGGCAGGACAGTTCGGGAACGTCGTGCGTAACGTGGGTGCCGGGTCCTGACACCGCTACCGGGCCAGCGCAGGAGCTGACTACGACTGGAGGTCTTAGATGATCGCGAACCACGACGCTGTCGAAGTGTTTATTGGTCTTGATGTTGGCAAGGGCGTCCATCATGCCGTTGCCGTGGACCGGTCCGGAAAGAAATTGCTGGACCGGGCGTTGCCCAATGATGAAGCCAAAATCCGGGAAATCATCACCGAACTTGAGGACGCAGGACGGGTGTTACTGGTCGTTGACCAGCCAGCGACCATCGGCGCGCTTCCTGTGGCGGTTGCCCAGGATGCCGGTGTTCTTGTCGGGTATCTGCCCGGGCTGGCGATGCGCCGGATCGCTGACCTGCATCCTGGAGAAGCGAAAACGGACGCCCGTGACGCGTTCATCATCGCCGAGGCCGCCAGGACCATGCCCCATGCCTTGCGCTCGGTTCAGTTGGTCGATGAGCAGCTCGCTGAGTTGAGCATGCTGTGTGGGTTTGATGAGGACCTGGCCAAACAGGCCACGGCGACTTCGAACCGGATCCGCGGGCTGCTCACCCAGATCCACCCAGCTCTGGAAAGGGTGCTCGGACCCTATATGGACCACCCTGCCGTGCTGGACCTGCTGCGGACCTGGCCCACACCGGCGGCGCTTCGTCACGCTGGCCGCCGCCGGATCGGGAACCGGCTGACCAAACTCGCACCCCGGATGGGCGAACGCCTGGCCGATGAAATCATCGAGGCCCTTGGCCGGCAAACAGTCACTGTCGTGGGAACGAACGCCGCGACCATCGTGCTGCCCGAACTGGCCGGAATGCTTGCCAGGCTTCATGAAAGCCGGGCCATGGTCTTCACCCAGGTCGAAGCCCTCGTGGAGGCCCACCCTCTTCACCCGGTCCTGATGTCTTTGCCGGCCGTGGGCATCAGGACCGCCGCACGAATCCTCACCGAAGTCGCCGGGAAAGACTTCCCCACAGCAGGGCACCTGGCCTCCTACGCCGGGCTGGCCCCTGTCACCTGGCGATCCGGGTCCTCCATCCGCGGCGACCACTCCTCCAGAAAAGGCAACAAAGTCCTCAAACGAACCCTGTTTATCTCCGCGTTCGCAGCGCTCCACGACCCGCCATCACGGGCCTACTACGACCGCAAACGCGCCGAAGGCAAACGCCACAACCAAGCCCTCATCGCCCTCGCACGACGCCGCTGCGACACCCTCTACGCCATGCTCCGCGACGGCACCCTCTACCAAGCCCAAACACCCAAAACCGCTTGACGAAAAACATAGGGACACTCTCAC
>NZ_JBIVGD010000048.1:0-1706 GCF_044748465.1 Paenarthrobacter sp. NPDC089988 | reverse complement strand
CTCCGTCGGGAACAGCTCGCAAGCTTCGCCAGCAGCCAAAACAACGAGGCGGGAAAGGGGAAGCTGGCCACTCACCACGAGCGCCCCACCCACCAACAAATCCTCAGCAAAGGACAAGAGAACAAAATGACCAACGAACTGCGCATCACCAGCCCCGCCGACATCCTCAGCTTCATCCCGCACACCCTCGGTTTCGCGCCCCGGGAATCCTTCGTGTTCATCACCATGCGCGGGAATGCGCTCGGCGCGACCCTGCGCGTCGACGCCCCTCGTGATGCGAACACGGCAGGGTTCGCCCGCGCCATGGCCGACTACCTCGCGCTGGACACCGTAGCGAACGCCGCCGTGCTGGCCGTCTACACCGACCAGCGGGCCGCGCAGGGCGAGGCCCGCCCGTTCCAGGATCACATCGAGGCGATCGTCGAAACCCTCGACGCGACCGGGATGCCACTGAAAGATGCATGGCTGGTGACCTCGGCGCACTGGAAGAACCTGCTCTGCGATGACCCGCAGTGCTGCCCCATCGAGTCCTTGGAGTCCATCACGGACGGGAACCTGAATGCCGAAATGATCTACCGGGGCAGCAGCTACAAAGCCGCCCCCGGCACCAGGTACGAGCCGTTCAGCGGCCCGGCTGACACTGCCGAACAGATTGATCACGCGGGGCACGTGCTCCAGTACAGCGAGGAAATCAACGGCCGGGAATTGTGGAACCAGTCCATCGAGCAGGGCCGACCGATCGGCCCGGACACGGCCGTGCAACTGCTGGCCTGCTTCCAATACCCGGCCCTGCGCGATGTACTCATGTGCACCGTGATCGAACCGGAACGCACCGACGCGGAGGGCAGCGCCTATCTGCTCCTTGGCGTCGGTATTACTCCGGACTGGGCACGGGTGGACCGCGCTCAGGAAATCGCCCGGGAACTGATAACCGCCGCCCCGGAAAGTTACCGGGCGCCGCTGCTGACGGTGATCGGCTGGCTCTCCTACCTCAAGGGTCAATCCTCCGTGGCCGGTGAGCACTTCACCGCAGCTTTGGACGACGTGCCCGGGTACCGGCTGGCGGAACTGATGGAAGAAATCATCGGCAACGGCAGGATCGCCCCCGTCGCCGCCGATGAGACCACCGGGTACAAGAAGCGCTAGACCCGATAAGGGGCCGGGACCGGCAACGGTTCCGGCCCCACCGGCGCGTCGGCGGCCTCCTCCGCTGGCGCACCGCCGGCCGCCGATCCAACGCTGACGCGGGCGAAGCCCCACACCAAACACAGACATGACTGCCGTCGGGCTACAGTGGAACAACCACCGATTCCACGAACGCCAGGGAGCAGCTCATGAGCCACGACTTCGTCCTCACAGAAGACGACGCACCCTCTGGCAACACCCACGCCGAGGACATCCTCGAACTGAGCATTCTCACCATGGACCAGCGACCCGCCGTCGTGGACATCTCCTGGGAGAAAACCCCGCAAGACTTCTAACCCTTGCAGCGACGACGCTGCACCCACAAGTTTCCTTTTGCTGAGGGAAAACAGGAAGAGCCGGCACCAACTTGACGTTGGTGCCGGCTCTTCCGCCATTCCAAAGGAATGGGGCAACATAGTGCCCGCCACTCGAACGCGTGCACGAAACCATCGACCGAACCATCCATCACATGATCGGCGACTGAACCCATGGTCGGGACGTTCGCCTTTGTGGGCGGGCGG
>NZ_JBIVGD010000047.1:0-2090 GCF_044748465.1 Paenarthrobacter sp. NPDC089988 | reverse complement strand
CGGTCGATCACGGCCTTGGACCGGAACACCGCAGCACCCAAGGCCCCCACACCTTGCCAGGCCTGGGCTTGTTGGGTTTTGTCTTTCGTTCCGAACAGCGTGTACAGGCCCTGGACCGCCCCGACGGCGGCGGTCCCGAAACCCTGCACCGCGGACAGGCGGCCCTCGTACCTGATGGACACCGCCGGCCCCCAGGGCAGGTCAGGGACCGGGGTGTCGGTACCCAGCTGGTGCTGCAGCCAACTGAACCCGTTGGCGACCTGGTCCGTGGAGGCGAACACGCTCCGCCGCGGAACCTCCACCGGGGTGTGCCCGGGCCCGTGCACCAGGGCGGAGAGTTCGTTGGCGCATTGGGTGTCCGAGTCCAGGATCTGCTGGGCCAGCCCGGACGCGGCGGACATGAGCCGTTGGTGGGTGTCCACGATCTGGGCCTTCGTGTGCCAGTCATCGTTGGCCAGGATCACCGCGTCCAACGCCTGCACCTCGGCCCGCAAACCCGTGATGCGGCGTTTGAAATCCCTGGCCCGGTCCGCGTATCCGTACAACGCCCTCGCCGCGGCCCCGGTCAGGTCTTTCACCCGGGCGGCTTTGGCCAGGGCCGGGGTGAACGCGCCGAGCACTTGTTCGGCTTCCGGGGTCCGGTAGAAGGCCCGGAGACCGGCCCAGTTCCGGGCCGCGTCCTGCACCCCGTTATGGAACCCCACCCCGGCAGCGATCATCGACTGGACCTGGGCGTCCAACACCTCAGGATCCGGCAACGGCGGCAACGCGTCCAAATTGATCCCCGACCCACCAGCACCGGACGGGACACACACCTGCGTGAAATCCCCACTCATTCACAAACTCCCGTCAAGCGAAAGAAGACTTCACAGCTCATGGCAGCCGCCACAATGACCCACCCCCGGTCCGCGGTTCGCTGACGCGGCCCGGACTGGGGAACGGCGACCCGCCCCATCCGGCTCCCGAAGGCTGGGCGCCGGCGTCGGGGAACGCCCACCCGCCACCGGCACTAGCGGGGTCGGTGCCTGGTTCGATGCCTTGCGCGGCCGCCAGACCGGTGCCCAGGGCCGGGCCGGTCCCTGCTGCGATCAGCGCGCTCTTTTCCGCGATGGTGGCCATGGCCTGGTCTCCGGCCACGTAATGCCCCACCGCCTCCGTCGTCCCGGACAAGGCCGCGCCCGCGGAGAGCACGGCCCCGGTGAGGTCAGGGCTCACCCCGTCCTCGGCGAACCCGCCCAACGCCTGCACCACCACCGTCGAGGGGACCGCACCGGCGACCCCCTCCAGCGCGGCACCGAGGCTCTTGACCGGGGTCTGCAACCCCGTCACGGCCTTCGAGGCCGCGGCCAGCACCCCGTGGGTGCCGGGCACGTCAATATCCCAAACAGCCATCCCAGAAACCGCCAAGGAGCGGGGGTTTAGCCGATGCCCTGCACGGCGTTCCGTGCAGCCGACACCGCCGTAGTGGCCGTGTCATCGGTTCGGGCGAGGGTGGAGCGGACCAGTGCAACGATGGACCGGACTTCGGAGGCGGCGGAGGTCCACCGGTTCTCGACTGCCTGGTATTCGGCGTCGACGCCGTCGGCGCGGAAGTCGGCCATGGCGTGGTTCACGTCCTGCTGCCGGGCGGTGATGAGGTTCTCCAACTGCGCGGCGAGGGCTTGGATGTCGGACTGGACCTGGGCGGAGACGTTCGTGTCGTAGGCAATGCGGCTCATGATGGGTTAGGCCCTTCCCTGGAAGCGTGCGGCGTCGAAGTTCGCGGACCCCTCTGAACGGCGGGCCGTATCGGATGCGGCCTGGTCGCCTTGGGTGAAGGCGGTGTCCATCCCGGACTGGCCCTGCACGATCGCACCGAGTGCGGTGTTCAACTCCGAGGCGACCAGGTCGGAGCGGTTCTTGAAGGAGTCGAACGCGGCCTTGCCCGCGCCGCTGAACTTCCCCTCCAACGGGGTGACGGCGTCCACGAACCGGCGTACCAACGCACCGAGGTCCTGATGGGAGGCATCGGATTGCCGAGCAAGTGTTGTGAGCGTCTGCGCGCCCAGATCAAAAACAGCCATACAAAAGGCCCCCAATAGCCCTCGAAA
>NZ_JBIVGD010000046.1:0-2164 GCF_044748465.1 Paenarthrobacter sp. NPDC089988 | reverse complement strand
TCCCATTCCGAACCCGGAAGCTAAGACCCACAGCGCCGATGGTACTGCACCCGGGAGGGTGTGGGAGAGTAGGACACCGCCGGACAACACTTACAAATGGAGCCCCGACCACGACGGTCGGGGCTCCACACATTTAAAACCCCACGCACCAGCACCCTGCAGGCCCGGCATCGCGAATCGGAGCGTAGCCTGAGCGGTATGGGGATGAAAGCATCGTCGACTACATGGGCAGTTGCCGTGCTGGCGTTCACGTTCCTGGCCGCGGGCTGCGCAGCCCCTGATCAGGCCCAGGGGAACCCAGCTGCAGCCGGCCCGGTTTCGGAGATCACGCCCGAAGTGGCGTTGTGCCAAGGCAATGAGATTCCGCTGGAGGCGTTGGAGAACCGAAGGCCCGCCACGGAGCTCGGACCCGACGCGCTGCCGGCGCTCAGCGGACGTGACGTGGAACAATTTCACGCTGAATCGTGGCTCATCGCGCAGGAGAGCAGCAGCAGGGTCATGCTGATGAACAAGCTCGCGGAACCGAAGGACGATGGAACGGGCGACATCCGGGACTACGTTTACGTGATCATTTCCACTGACTCCATGGCTTCGGAACCAGGCAAACCGGTGTGGGCGGTGGTCGAGGCGTCTGCCTGTACGCCTACCTTGGACTTGGGAGACTTGAGGGCCGGTGCTGTGACCTTGGACCCTTCTTCAAGGCCTGACCCCAACGGCAACAGTGTCCCTTTGCTTGTCACGGAGTTTGATTGCAACTCAGGGCAGAATGCCGAGGGCAGGGTAGAAGTGGTGAAGCTCGTCGAAACGGATACAACGGTGGAAGTCGTTATTGGGGTTCGGAGAGCAGGGCTCGAGGCGGCTTCCTGCCAAAGCAATTCGCCCACGCCGTTCACAGTGCACCTGGAACGCCCGCTGGGCGATCGCGCCGTGGTGAACGCCGCCGTCGTGCCTTCCCGTGAGATCGCCCTGCCGTCCCGACGGTGATCCGCCCACCAGGCTGCAGACAGCTAAGGCCCCGCAGATGCGGGGCCTTAGCTGGCTTAAAGGAGAGGTCAGGCCTTCGCAGCCTTGGCAGCAGCTTTCGCGGCTTGCTTACTCGCGCGGACCTTCACTAAAGAGTCCGGATCCACGATGTCTGCCACGGACAGGTACGAGCCCTCCTCGCCGTAATGGCCGGCAGCCTCGCGCCAACCCTCCGCCTGGAGACCACACTGCTTTCCGAGGAGGGCCAGGAAAATTTTGGCCTTCTGGTCCCCGAAGCCCGGCAAGGCCTTCAGCCGCCGCAGTACTTCTGCCCCGCTTGGGTTGTCTCGTGTCCATATGGCAGCTGCCTGGCCGTCCCAGTCCTGGTGGACTGTCTCGGCCAGTGCCTGTACCCGGCCGGCCATGGAGCCCGGGAAGCGGTGGACAGCCGGTGTCTGCTTGAAGACGTCCACAAATCCAGCCGGGTCGAAGGCCGCAATGGCGCCGGGCTCCAGGGACCCGATGCGTGAGCGGATCTTCTCTGGCCCGGCGAAGGCGGATTCCATGGTCACTTGTTGATCGAGCAGCATGCCGGTCAGCAGCGCGAAGGCGTCGTCACTGAGGAGTTGGTCGGCAGCAGCATCTCCTGTGATGTGCAGTTCCATGGGCTTATCCTCCCACCTGCCTGCGCCCATCTCCTAGGGGAGCGCCAGCCGCCCGGCCGGCCAGGAGGACCTCGACTCGCGACAGGGGCTTACGGCCGCTTCGCCGCGGAACACCGCTTCGCCGGACTGAGCTCATGGGAATGTACGACGGCGGGTTGTTGCCTTTGCGGGCTGGGCCCCGTAAGCCGCAGCAGCTGGGGGTTTTCATGGGAACTTCACGTGGGATTCACGTGTGTGCACTTGCATCGGGAGGAGCTGCTTGGGGGTGGATTTGCGTTGGGGGTTGGGGGCGTGTATTGTTTTCTGAGTCGCCGGGAGCGAAACGGAAAGCCGGAAGGTGTGTACGGTTCGGTTGGCGGCCAATAATAATCCTTCTTTTCCAATGGCCCGTTGTTTGGTGTGCTGCTTTGTGTGGTGTGCTGGTGGGTGATGTTTTGAGGGGTCTGTTGTTTGAGAACTCAATAGTGTGCCAAGTTTGTTGATACCGATTGTTTTATTGATTGGTTGAATTTTTTTGCTGGATCATTGCGCACCCC
>NZ_JBIVGD010000045.1:0-3104 GCF_044748465.1 Paenarthrobacter sp. NPDC089988 | reverse complement strand
CTGAAGATGTCAAGCGTTTTTGGCCCCAGGGTGACGGTTATGTGTGGCCCCACTTGAGATAGCTTGGGCGGCGTGTTGTCACGCGTGTGAGCATGATGCCGCGGGGTTTAGGGCAGGTTGTCCTGGGTACGTTTCCGTGTAGAGGAGGCTCTGGAAGCGAAGAGAGTTGGCCGTGGTGACTGTCGAAGAAGTGCGTGCTGAAGCTATCGATTTGCTCATGACCGGAAAATTGGACATGACCACGATGTGGCTGGAATTTATTGCCCGGGGCGGAATGGGGTCCATTCCGGACTTCGATGACTTTTTGGCTGGTTTGAATCCGTTTGATGAGATCAGTGTGCAGTTGCTTGGCCTGACCCTCCGTGAGATCCAAGAAGCCTAGGTTGGCCGGTGTGAGGGGAGCGCATGGGTCCTGCGCGGTCTTCTCGATCCGCTGGTGTCTGGCGCGGTGCGGGTTAGGGGGTCAGGAGCTTTGCTGGGCCATGGTGTGAGCGAGGCGGTAAGAGTCCGTTCCGGTCTCGATGATTGTTCCGTTGAAGGTGAGGCGGTCCACGATTGCCGCGCATAGCCGCGGGTCGGTGAAGGTTTTGGTCCAGCCTGAGAAGGATTCGTTGGATGCGATGGCGATGGAGTTTTTCTCTTCTCTTTCTGTGAGGACTTGGAAGAGCAGTTCGGCGCCGCGGCGGTCCAGTTCCATGTATCCGAGTTCGTCGATGCAGAGAAGGTCGACTCTTCCGTAGCGGGCGATGGTCTTGGCGAGTATCTTCTCGTCTGCCGCTTCAACGAGTTCGTTCACCAGCCGTGTCGCGAGGGTGTATCTGACTCTGTAGCCCTGTTCGGCTGCTGCGGTGCCAAGCCCGATGAGCAGGTGCGATTTGCCGGTTCCCGAGTCCCCGATCAGGCACAATGGAGAGCCTTTGCGGATCCAGTCCCCGGTTGCAAGGGTGTGGATCGTGGCCGGGTTGATGTTGGTGTTCGCGTCGAAATCGAAGTCACCGAGCCACTTGCTGCGTGGAAAGTTCGCTGCTTTAACGCGACGAATGGAAGAGCGCCGGTCACGGTCATCGCATTCGGCCAGCAGCAGCTCGGCCAGGAAACCCTGATAGGTGAGCTGTTCCTTCCCGGCCACTGTGAGGGCTTCGGTCAGTACTGCCCGAATGGTGGGCAGCCGGAGCCGGCGGCAGGCCTGATCCACGGCGGCCACGGCTGCTTGTTCAGTGAGACCGCGCCGGCGTCGAAGCGTCGGGGTGACCGTGGCTGCCGGGTTTGTCGGGCTCATGAGATGTTCTCCTTCGACGCGTTGTTTTGTTCAGTGGGGTGCGTACTGCGTTTGGCGAGCAGCTCGTCGTAGGCGCTGACCGTGGGCATGGGCCGCCGGTCCTGCGGCAGCCCTGCGACGACGGCTGCAGGATCCATCAGTCGCCGCTGGGTCAAACTGACAACTCGTTGCACATTCACTTCTGGATGTTCACGACGATGACGGTCCGTGCTGGCCCCACCCTGGCCGGCTGTCGAAGCGTGCCGGCGGGCCTCGACCGCGACGACATCGGCGCTGACGGCCCCGACACCCAGGGCGGCGATGATCCCGGCCTCAACATCGATTGGTTGCATGGAGCGGTGCAGTAACAGGACATCGATCAGTTCCCGGGTTCCATCGGCATCACCGTTAACCCGTCGGGATGCAGCCCAAAACGCCTCGTGAGCGCTGGTAAACGCTCCGGATTCCCTGGCCCGGGCCAGTGCGGTGGAACCCGGCAGGGCCCCGGGTTTGGTCTTGAGGACTTCAAGGTAATGATCGAGCTGCACCGAGCAGCCCGTCCGGGCCGCGACCCTCTGATGCCTGGCCACAACCTGGTGCCCGTCAAAGACCACGACCTCTGACGCGCGCAAGGACACCCTGACCCGGCGACCGATGAACCTTGCCGGGACGGAATACTTCACCATCCTGACCGTGATCATCGATGACCTGTCCACCCGCGGACTCAACACCAGGCCCGGGTCGAATTCCTCCGCCGGTAAGGGACGCAGAAACGCCCGCTCGGCCGCGAAGTCCTCACCGATGCTGCGGATCCGGTCACCGATACGGCGTTTCTCGTCCTGGACTTCCCAACCCCGGATCCTGTCGTTGAGCTCCTCCAAGGACGCGGCCACGGGCATCGGCGTCAGCCGGTTCCGCCTGAACCAACCAACTTCGCCTTCCACCCCGCCCTTCTCATGAGCGCCGGCGATCCCGGGCTGGCAGTAGAACGCATCAAAACCATAAAACGAACGGAACAACACCCACCGGTCATTCTCCTGCCGGTTGCGTCCCTGCCCAAACAACACCGAGGTAACCGCGCTGGTCAGATTGTCATAGCGGATATGCGTGAGAGGGACACCGCCGATCTCCGTGAATGCCTCAATATGGCCTTCGAGGAAAGCTTCCTGGGCCTGGGTCGGATAAACCCGGTGGATGGACTTTCCCGAATGCGATAACCGGAAGACGAACATGTGGCACTTGGTCTTCACACCACCAAGGACAACCCAAACCTCACCGAAGTCCACCTCGGCTTCGGCACCAGGGGCGTGTTCTTGCGGCACGAACACCTCAACACGGCGGCCGGCCTCGACATCGATCTGCGCACGTCGGACCCGTACGTAGTCCCTCACCGTCGAATACGACAGGTCCACAGCGCCCTGCTCTTCGATCAAACGAGAGAGGACCCGACGAGCGGTATGGCGCTGCTTCCGCGGCGCGGCCGTGTCACTGACGAGCATTCCATCGATCGCCGCCTTGAACGGATCCAACCGCCACGCGACCCCCTGCCGGGGCTTCCGCTCCGGCGGAACAGCGGACTCCAGAGCCTGACGAACCGTCCTTCGATGAACCTTATACCGGGCCGCCAACGCACGAACCGACAAACCCTCCAACCGGGCATCCCGTCGGATTTGCGCGAATAACTCCACCCTCGACTCCATCCGGACCAACCCTCCATCGCATCCATCCACTGATGAATCCAACGTTGAAGGTGGGGCCACATATAACCGTCACCGAAACCCGGCGAGTCACAAAATGGGGCCAGAAATAACCGTCCTACCGGGGCCATCCAAACCTGTCACAGCCA
>NZ_JBIVGD010000044.1:0-3108 GCF_044748465.1 Paenarthrobacter sp. NPDC089988 | reverse complement strand
GACACCCTCTACGCCATGCTCCGCGACGGCACCCTCTACCAAGCCCAAACACCCAAAACCGCTTGACGAAAAACATAGGGACACTCTCACCGAACAGCCCCTTCGGACGGACGCTCTCTCACCGAACAGCCCTTTCGGACGGACGCTCTCTCACCGAACAGCCCTTTCGGACGGACGCTCTCTCACCGAACAGCCCTTTCGGACGGACGCTCTCTCACCCGTGAAGGGTCAGACGGTATCCGCGAGGTAATCGATGGCCAGTTTGTACCCCAACACGCCGGCGCCAACAATGATCGCCTGGCAGACACCCGACAGGTACGAGTGGTGGCGGAACTCCTCACGCTGATGGACGTTGGTGATGTGAACCTCGACGGCGGGCAATTGGACAGCGGCCAGCGCGTCACGAAGTGCCACTGAGGTATGAGTGAAGGCACCGGCGTTGATGACGATCCCGACGGCGGCGCCCCTTGCTGCGTGGATTGCGTCCAGGAGATCACCTTCGTGATTCGACTGGACGCAATCCACCGTGAAGCCGTGCGATTCGGCCGCGGACAACGCGAGCTGCTCTACGTCGGCCAGCGTGGAGGTCCCGTACTTCTCGGGTTCGCGCGTGCCCAGGAGATTCAGGTTGGGGCCGTTGATAACAAGGATGGTGCCGCGGCCGGCTTCGGTGGCTTGAGTCATGGCACCCAATCTATAGCGGCGCAGGAGCCTCCGTGAATTGCGCCCGGCAGGTGAGCGAGGATCCCGGAAAAACACCCATTATGTGAGAGATGGTCCGGGAAAAAGGGGGATTTGGTGAGAGAGGGTGCGGACTACTTGCGGGTGCACTGGCCGGAGCCCACCGGGTTGCTGAGGCCCGGGGCCTGGGCAGCGACGGGCTGCACGTCCTCCATGGTCAACGCGAAACCAAGAGCTTCGTTGCTGGTTGTCTTGGCGAAAATCAAACCAGCAACCTGGCCGTCCGTAGTGAGCAGCGGACCGCCGGAGTTGCCCGGCTGCACGTCGCCTGCAAGCTTGTAGACCTGCTCGGGCGAGGGGTTGCTGCCATAGATGTCAGGTACGAGGACGGTGGCGATTCCCTCGACAGTCGCCGGCTTCGACTGGAACGGCCCGCCGTGGGGGTAACCGGCAAATGCCGCCGGGCTGCCGTCAGGCAGGTCCGAACTCAGCGCAAGAGGTGAGGCTGAGAGCCCGTCCACGGCCAGCACGGCGATATCCCGCTGGGGGTCGAAGTAGACCACCCGACCCGGCAACGCGCCGCCGTCGGGCACTTCCACTACCGGTTGGTCCACGCCGGCCACCACGTGCGCGTTCGTGACCACGCGGCCCGGCGAGACAACAAAGCCAGACCCCGTCTGGTTCTGTCCGCACTCGAAAGCCGTGCCCGCGATCTTCAGCACGGACCGGGCGGCCTGATTGAGGGCAGGGGTGTCGGTTGAGGCGTTGGGAACCTGGACCGGAGTGGCGGAGCCGAAGCCTTCGATCAACTTGGGAATGCCGTCGCCGATCACCGTGGACCGCAACTGCGCCATGGTGCTCTTGACCGGAGTGGGCGTCAGCGAGTCGATGTAGCGAATCACGCGGGACTGGGCCAGTTGCTGCGAAACGAACGGCACGCCCAAGGAGCTGATGCTGAACGCGAGCATGGACATCACCAAGGCAGCAACAACCACGCTGACCACGCCACCCACCAGGCGATCCACGGCGTGCAGCGGCTTGAGCCGCACTACGTGCCGGATGCGGCGACCGATCATGGTTCCCAGCCCGTGACCCAAGGCGATAAGCACGACGGCGGCACCCACCGTTGCGGTAAGCCTCCAGCCGCTGTCGCTCACCCAGCCGCTGACGAGCGGCACTGCTATAAACGCTGCGATGGCGCCCACAATGAATCCGGCAATACCACCCAGCGTCACCAGGAAGCCATTACGCAGGCCATAGATCAGGTAGGACAACAGCATCAAAATCAATGCCAAATCCAAAATGGTCAAGCCAAACACCAATGCTCCTCATAGCCGGGTAGCGCCAATTCTAGAGGGGCACCCTGACAGGATTCCGTTAGTCCGGTCACGATAGGGTGCCATTCATGGCCTCCTGTTGCGCGCCAACTCAGGCGAGGGAGGACGAAATCCGCGTGTTTTCAGCGTTTCGCGTGCCAAGTACGTCACAGAACTCTAAAAATTCTGAAACAATGGCTGAAGCGCCACGACCGAAACTTATTCTCAGGAGACTTCATGGACATCGAGGTATTGCGCCGCGCACCCCTCTTCGCCACCCTTGACGACGACGCATTCCGCTTGCTGACGGACGAACTCACCGAGGTGGACCTTTCACGTGGAGCATCGGTGTTCCGCGAAGGTGACCAGGGTGACCAGCTTTACTTCATTGTTTCCGGCAAGGTGAAGCTCGGCCGTACGTCGCCGGACGGCCGCGAGTCGCTGCTGGCCATCCTCGGCCCGGGCGAACTCTTCGGCGAGATGGCACTCTTCGATCCGAGCCCCCGCACGGCAACCGCCACGGCAGTTTCCGAAACGCGCCTGGCAGGCTTGAAGAACGAGAGCCTGAACTCCCTCCTCCGTACGCGCCCCGAGGTTTCCGCCCAGTTGCTGCAGGCCCTGGCCCGCCGCCTGCGCCGCACCAACGACTCCCTGTCCGACCTCGTTTTCTCGGACGTTCCCGGTCGTGTTGCCAAGGCCCTTCTGGACCTTGCAGACCGCTTCGGCCGCCCCGCAACCGACGGCGTGCTGGTTGCCCACGAACTCACGCAGGAGGAACTGGCCCAGTTGGTGGGCGCTTCCCGCGAAACCGTCAATAAGGCACTGGCCGAATTCGTCCAGCGCGGTTGGTTGCGTCTCGAAGCACGCGCCGTGGTGATTCTCGACATGCAGCGTCTGCGCCAGCGCTCCCGCTAGGACTTATTACGAGAAAGCCGCCCCGGTCCAAACGAACCGGGGCGGCTTTTTTGTTGTGCGTTTGGCGGCCGGTGAGAGTGTCCGCCTCAAGCCGGGGTGTCGTGAGAGTGTCCCTATGTTTTTCGTCAAGCGGTTTTGGGTGTTTGGGCTTGGTAGAGGGTGCCGTCGCGGAGCATGGCGTAGAGGGTGTCGCAGC
>NZ_JBIVGD010000043.1:0-3996 GCF_044748465.1 Paenarthrobacter sp. NPDC089988 | reverse complement strand
GTAGAACAGTGATTATTGCATCTGATGCATGATCGCCCCTCCTCTGCCCGCCACTCGCCTCTAGGCAGTCCGGAATCATCAGAAAGCGCTTCTGACCTGCAACGACACATCGCGGGGAGTCGACTCAAGGCACTCGTGAAAGCGTCGACCGGGCTCGTGCAGCCGCATGACATCGACTATGAATGCCGCGTTGAGTGGCGGATTTGCAAGGGTTCTGCATTAATTGCATGATTCTTGCATCCAATGCAATGGTTCGGGAGGGTTCATGGCGGTCGATTCAGCGGGACGGGTGCTGGATTTCGGCGCAGTGCGTTTCCTTCATCCGGAGGATGTCGTGTTCGCCCAGATGCTTACCGGTTGGCGGAATCAGCAGCTGAGCAGGAACCTGTCGTTTGGCACTATCGAAGGTCGGGAGCGTCTTGTTACGCGGTTCCAGGAGGCCACGAATGAATATCCGTGGCAGTGGACGCCGGCACATGTGGATGAGTTCTTCGGTGATCTGCGCAGCGTGAAGCACGCAGCCCAGTCCACGATCAGGAGTTATCAGGCGGCGCTCCGGGCGTTCTGCTCGTACGTCGCCTCGCCTGATTACGGCTGGGACCGGGTCTGCGAGCAGTATTTCGGAACGCACCCTTCGCAGGTCTGTTTCGACTGGAACACCGCGGTCCACGCCCAGGCCAACGAATCGGATCCCAAGCGGCGGCCGTTCACCCGACAGGAGCTGCAGGCCTTCTTTGACCGGGCCGATGACGAGGTGGACAGGATCGCGACACTGGGTCGCAAGGGCTGGCTGCCAGCCTACCGCGACGCCGTCCTGTTCAAGGTGGCCTACTGCTGGGGTCTCCGGCGCAACGAGGTCAGGCACCTGCAGACGGTCGATTTTGCCCGAAACCCGCACGCACGGGAGTTCGGCAAGTACGGCGTCCTGCAGGTCCGCTACGGAAAAGCCATGAAAGGTTCACCACCTAAGCACCGCAGCGTCCTCACCGTGTTCGACTGGTCCACGGAAATCGTTGCCGACTGGCTGGAACACGGCCACCCGCACCTGACCGACGGCCTGGACCTGTTCCCTTCCGAACGGGGCACCCTGGTTTCGGAGACAGCGCTGAACCGAAGGTTCAACCGGTACTGCGAGGACCTGGGCCTCTCCCCCGGCCTGGACATCCACTCGCTGCGCCGCTCCTACGTCACCCACTTGATCGAATCAGGCATGGACGCTTTGTTCGTCCAGCATCAGGCCGGGCACGAGCACGCCTCAACGACGGCCCTGTACACCTCCGTCTCCAGCGACTACAGGGTCAAAACACTGCGCCGCGCCCTGGACTCCACGATCCGGGACGCGCTGGCCGGAATGGAAGACTAAAACCCATGAAACGAGAGATCGACTACCGCTGGCGGCTTGCAGAACTGATGGCGGCCCGGGGAATGCACAACAGCACCGACCTCAGTCCCTTGCTCAAGGAACGCGGCATCGAACTTTCCGCCTCCCAGGTCTATCGGCTCGTCACCCAACGCCCGGAGCGCGTCTCACTCATGATGATCGCTGCGCTCTGCGACATCTTCTCCTGCGGGCCCGAGGATTTGGTTACCGTGACGGCAACGGACGCCAAGGTCCGCAAGGTCGCCTCCGACGCCAATGTCGTGGACCTGAGCAAGACCATCAGACCCAAACGTGCCCGGGTAATCCGCGATGACGGCTGAAGTCCCACGGCGGCTAGCCGTCCGCGGCCGGCCCCGCACCACCGGGGCGTTCACCTGCGACAGGTGCTCACGGGCAGCCGGCAAGCACCGCACCAGCTGGCCGGAAGGCAGGATCTGCGGGACCTGCTTCACGGTCGCCATGCGCACACACGGCACCTGCCCCGGCTGCGGGACAGAACGCATGCTCCCCGGAAGGTCTGCTTCCCACGGTGTCCAGCCAGTCTGCGTCGATTGCGCCGGCATCACCCAGGACTACCACTGCTCCGGCTGCGGGACCGAAACCGAGCACTACCGCCAGAACACCTGCGCCCGCTGCTCACTCCGGGTCGACCTCACCACGCTGTTGCACGTCGACGAGTCCCAGGGCAAAGAAACGACGGCAGCGAAACTGCTCTCCGCGCTCTGCGCAGCCCAGCGCCCTGAAAGCATACTCACCTGGCTCCGCAAACCCGGCGTCCGCGAACTGCTCGAGCGACTCGCCACCGGAGACCTCCCGCTCAGTCACGAGGCCCTGGACAGGGAACCCAACAGCCTACGGCTGGAGCACCTACGCAGTCTACTCATCCACCACAACCTATTCCCGGTCAGAGACCACTACCTGGCCCTCTTTGAGCGGTGGCTACCCGGCAAGCTCGATGACATTGATGACCCAGAGATTCGGCGTCCTATCGAGTCCTTCGCCCGATGGCACCACCTGCGACGCATCAGGACATTCTCAACAGGCGGGAAACCCACCCGCGGTCCCGTGCACAGCGCGAAGCAGGAAATCACCGAAACCATCAAATTCCTCACCTGGCTCAAGCTCACCCACGGACGGACCGCCGCATCCTGCGTTCAGGCCGACGTCGACGCCTGGCTGGCCGACGGTCCCACAACCAGGCATGCCATCAGAACCTTCTTCGTCTGGGCAGTGAAGAACCGGACCTGCACCAACATCACCATCGGCTTCCGGCAGGCCAAGACCGTGCCGCTGCTCACCCAAGCGCAGCGGCTCGCCATGCTCAAGGCCTGCCTCACCGACAACATCGACACCCTGTCCTACCGTGTCGCCGCCACTCTCCTGCTGCTCTACGCCCAACCAGTAGTGAAGATCGCCGCGATGAAAAGCACCGACGTGATCCTCACACCCGATGGCCTGCGCCTGTCACTCGGCGAAGAATACCCAGCGCCAGTGCCCGAACCGTTCGCCGCCCTCGTCTCGCAACACCTGGCCTCCCGGCCCAACATGCGCACCGGCAGCAGTTCCGGCAGCCCGTGGCTCTTCCCCGGCTACCGCGCCGGACAGCACATCCACCCCAACACACTCATGGAGCGCTTGAGGGAAGTCGGCATCGATCTCCTGGGCGCACGCAACGCATCCCTCCGCGCGCTCGTCAAAGAAGTCCCGGCACCGCTCGTCGCAGAAATGCTTGGCTACAGCTACCAAGTCACGCAAAAGCATGCTGCGGCCGCGGCAGAACCCTGGTCCCGCTACACGCCAGCCATTTCTAAATATTGATGACAGCTTCTACCGGAGCAAGCTAGCTGGATCGGGCCGGGATCAGCGACTCTGATCGAACCAATCCGAAGCACTTAAAGCTCTTGCTTTTGGCCGCCCTATTCGATCAACGATGGGAGCCCAGGTCTTAACCGGAACATCTTCAGCAAACCAATTGAAGGCCTTGATTGAAGGGTGGGCAGCGATTGCCTCCGGATCGGTATTAGTCAAAGCCACCGCTTTGGAAAGCAATAATTCCTCTAGATACGGCGCTTCTAGAAGCGGACCCAACCCAGCGAGCCCCTTCATCGATCCGATCTCCAGTCGTTTGAGATGCTGGAGGTTAGCGAGTGAAGGAAGAGTCCGCACTTGCGGCAATCCATAGAGGCTCAGCAGTCGGAGGTTTGTTTGAGCACTTATAGCAGACAGATCATGCAGACCGCGGATCTGGTTGACTGCGAGGTAGGTCAAGTTCTGGCAGCCGTTGACCACGTCCATCGACGTTCCGGAGCCACCTCGGATGTCTAACCACTCCAGCCGTGACAGCGACGACAAAAAGCCCTCAGGGATCTTGACCGCCCAGAGCGTCAGGCGCCGGACACCGGAGAGCCACTCGGCATCCGATAACTTGAGCGATTCATGGTCGATCCAGACGTCATGTTCAGAGCGCCACTTGGCAGCAGACTGAGCGGAACTTTTTTGAGCAACCATGACCCGAGTATGTCGCAAAGCCCCGTGAACCACGGTAAATGCAGCGTCGCGGTAGGTCTTGTCAGAGGAGATTAGTACCCAAACGAATATGCATCGTTACCAGTAAA
>NZ_JBIVGD010000042.1:0-4000 GCF_044748465.1 Paenarthrobacter sp. NPDC089988 | reverse complement strand
CCGCCGAAGGCCCACCGCCCCCGGAATCCCACCAAGCGCAGGCATCAACCACAAACAACCCACCACGCTGTCACAAACAGCTTGATACATACCGAAACTTCCAGCGGCACGGCACCGTTCCAGCGAACCCGGAGTGGGATTACGCCGCGATAGCTCCGTAGCTCGGCTCGCGCTTCTTGATCCAGCCCACCACCAGCACCGTGATGGGCACGAAGATGAACTCCACGGCGGTCTTGTAGACGAAGCCCACCAGGACGTAGTTGACGAACGAGCCAGCATCCGAGATGCCGATCACCGAGGCCGCGATGCTGCAGAAGATCAGGGTGTCCACGAATTCGCCCACCACCGAGGACCCCATGAGCCGGGCCCACAGGGTCTTTTCACCGGTGCGTTCCTTCATCTTCACGAGGATCCACGAGTTGATGGTCTGGCCGGCCAGGAAGGCGAGCAGGGAGGCCAGGACGATCTGCGGAACCGGCCCGAGCGCCCCTTCGATGGCAGCTTGCTTGGCCGTGCCGTACTCATCGTTGAAGCCGGGCAGGATGATGATCACCCAGTAGCAGAGAGATGCGAACACACTCAGCGCAAAGGACGTGATGATGGCTTTGCGGGCAACCTTGAACCCGTACACCTCACTCATGACGTCGCCCAGGATGTAGGCCAGCGGGAACAGGAAGAACCCGCCATCGGTGATGATCGGGCCGAGCACCACACCCTTTGACGCGCCGATGTTGGACAGGATCAGCACCACGGCCATGACCGCCAGCATGATGCCGAAGTAGGGGGAACCGATAGAGGCAAAGCGGGGAGCTGGTTTGCTCAACGTGCTGGAGCCTGAGGGCGAGGGCATGGATCATCCGTTCGTAGTGGTTCGCGCAGGCGCCGGTTTCCGGGCCGCCCCGCTGTATTAGCACTGTGTGGTGGGGCATCCGGCCCGGCACCAGCTACATTCTCCCACTTGGCCCGACCCTCTCTCACCACACCACCCCTTCCCCCCCGATCCTCTCTCACCAAACCACCCCTCCCCACCGATCCTCTCTCACCAAACCACCCCTCCCCACCGATCCTCTCTCACCGACAGTTTTGAACACGTTCATAAACAGTGCCATACTCATTCTTGAACACGTTCAAAACCCAGTGAGGGACATCCCATGGCAGCCAAGAGTGAGCAGACCAGACAACTCGTCGCCAGCGTCGCCCTGAAAATGTTCCGCGAGGTCGGCTTCGAGAAGACCACAATGCGCGCCATCGCCCAGGAGGCGGGCGTGTCCGTCGGCAACGCCTACTACTACTTCTCCTCCAAGGATGAGCTGGTCCAGGAGCTCTACATCCAAGTCCAGGACGAGCACACCATCGCGGCCGCGAAAACCCTCGAAGGCGTCCAGGATCTGGCCGGACGACTCAAGGCAGTGCTGCACAGCGGCATCGACGTCATGGCGCCGTACCACCAGTTCGGTTCCGATTTCATCGCGACGGCGATCCGGCCGACGTCGCCCGTCAATCCGTTCGGCGAGGCGTCCACCGCCGCCCGGGACGCTTCGCTCGCGATCTTCCGCTCCGCCGTCGACGGTTCCTCACCCGCCGTCGCGAAAAAGCTGCGCGCCGACCTGCCCGAACTGTTGTGGCTCGCCTACATGGGGATCGCCCTGTTCTGGGTTTACGACACATCCGACGGCCAGCGCCGCACGCGAAAGCTGATCGACGGCGCGGCGCCCCTGTTGGCCCGCGGGCTGTCGCTCGCGAAGATTCCGGGAGTCAGCAAAGTGTTCGACGACGCCCTCGGCCTGGTCCGCAATCTCAGGGAGGACTCATGACACGTACGGTGGTGCTCGCTGGGGCTTCGGGGTTCATCGGGCGGTACTTTCGGGATCGGTTCACCGCCGAGGGATGGCAGGTTCGAACCATTGGTCGCGACGCTTCGGGTGACGCGCAATGGAACGACGACGGCGGCATCGCCCGGGCGCTGAACGGCGCCGAACTTCTGGTGAACCTCGCCGGACGGAGCGTGAGCTGCCGCTACAACGAGCGGAACCGCCGGGAGATCCTCGATTCGCGGGTCTTGACGACGCGGTCATTGGGGGTTGCGTTGTCCCGTTGCGACGAACCACCGCGAACGTGGATCAACGCGGGCACAGGAACCATCTACCGGCACGCGGAGGACGGTCCACAAACGGAGGACTCAGGCGAACTCGGTAGTGGATTCTCAGTCTCGGTGGCCCGGGCCTGGGAGGACGAACTGGCCGCGGCTGTTTTGCCGGCGACGCGGAAGGTGCCGCTCCGGATCGCAATTGTGCTGGGCGGGGACGGTGGAGTGATGGGTCCTTTCCGGAACCTCGCCCGCGTTGGTTTGGGCGGACACATGGGTCCGGGCACCCAAAGGTTCAGTTGGATCCATGTGGAGGACTTGTTCCGGGCCGTCTTGTTCATCCACCACCGGCCCGGGCTTTCTGGACCTGTCAACGCCGCGTCGCCGTATTCGGTGGACAACCGCGAGCTGATGTCGTTGGTTCGACGAAGCCTCGGAGTACGGTTCGGTCTTCCGATGCCGAAGTGGTTGTTGGAGCTGGGCGCGGTGATGATCCGCACTGAGACTGAGCTCGTCCTGAAGAGCCGCTGGGTGGAGCCCCGCAGGTTACTTGACGCAGGGTTCGCCTTTGAACACCCGTCCCTGGCGGGCGCCCTCAACGAGATTGCGGCGGGAAAGCCATGAACGACTGGGAAGACGACGAGATGGCCTTGGCCGAGCCGCAGTCCTCACAGTACGACCCTCGGGACCGCGTGATTTTGACCGGCAAGAGTCTCGCTGTGGGTGTCCTGGTTGCCTATGTGGTCTTCAGTTCACTGCTGACCATGCAGGCTCCGGGTTGGGCATTGATCTTCTTTATCTACGCGGCCATCCCCGCAGCATTCATCGGCACCTCGGTAGGGGCCGTCCTGGGATTGGCACTTCGTCGCGTTGGCAATCAGTGGTTTCACGTTGCCGTGTTCTTCGCAGCCGGCGCCTTGATCTGCGTACCCTTCGGCGGCTTCTCAAGCTGGGGCGCAACTCTTTTCAGCCTATCCATTGCTTTGGCCGCGGGGGTGGGCCGGTTATCGGTGTGGAATCTCGTCAAACTCAACCCCGAACGCTCTCTCACCGAATAACCCCATCCCCCCAATCCTCTCTCACCGAATGGCCACTTCCCCCAAGCCCTCTCTCACCGACTGGCCCTTTCCCCCAAGCCCTCTCTCACCGAATGGCCCTTTCCCCCAAGCCCTCTCTCACCGAATGGCCCTTTCCCCCAAGCCGTCTCTCACCGTGCTTCATCGACGCCTATCCGTCTGCTCGCGGAATTTGCCAACATAACGCGGCACTGCCCGCATGTACTCGGCGTAAGCGGGACCGAACTCCTCAAGGAGCACCTTTTCCTCCCACAAAGCCCCGAGGTGTTCCACGAGGATCCCCGCAGGTAACGTCGCTAGAGCCCAGGAAGAACCTCGGAAAATGGCCACGCCCGCATGGATCAGCCACCATCCCAAGTACATTGGATGCCGGCTCGCTGCGTAAGGACCACTGGTCACCAACTCCTCGGGACGTCCTAAAACGAAGTTGCCCTTTGTGTGGCGACGACGTTCTGCGACGGCCCACGCAGTAACTCCCACACCTGCGGCAACCACGATCACCCCGGCAATCCTGCGCATGCCCCGCATGGGTGCGACGCGGGCCGGATAGAGCCGACCGAGCACGACATCCAGCACCAACCCGACCACCTGTCCAGGTGGCAACGGGACACTGGCTGCCTCCCGTTTCAGGACGAGTGCTGCCCTTCGAACGATGGTCATGGCATGAACCATATTCCTGGCTTTCCAGGAAAGCCATGGCGAGTGCCCGAAGCGAGAGAGCGTCCGCCCACACCGGCCAAACAGTGAGAGTGTCCCTATGTTTTTCGTCAAGCGGTTTTGGGTGTTTGGGCTTGGTAGAGGGTGCCGTCGCGGAGCATGGCGTAGAGGGTGTCGCAGC
>NZ_JBIVGD010000041.1:0-4500 GCF_044748465.1 Paenarthrobacter sp. NPDC089988 | reverse complement strand
CCCCCGTGGAGCACGAACTGCTGCTCACCACGGACCAACCTCAGCCGGCACAAGCCGCCTGACCAACTGTCCACAACTTGCGGGCAACCCCACTCCCAACCCGATCCTCTCTCACCGAACCGCCCTCCCAACCCGACGCTCTCTCACCGAACCCCCGTTTTGGGAGATCCCTCTCTCACGAAATCACCCTTTCCGGAGAGCCCTCTCTCACCTGACTGAACAACATTTGTAACGCCCGCTCGCGCAATGTGAGCGGGCGTTCATGTTAGTTGACTAAACGTGACAAAACCCCCAGGACATTAGTTAATGGAGCCATGGTCTCAACCTCGCCCAAGCGCCATGCCGTAGTCGTCGAAGATGACGAAGACATCCGTGGCCTCCTCGTGGTGGTCCTCGAACAACTCGACTTCATCGTCACTGAAGCCCAGGACGGATTGACCGGCGTCGAGGCCGTGAAAAACACCAACGCCGAGCTGATCACCTTGGACATCAACCTCCCGGACATCGACGGCATGGAAGTGTGCCGCCGGGTCCGTGAATTCTCCGACGCCTACGTCCTGATGCTCACCGCACGCGCGGACGAGTTGGACCGGCTCACGGGCCTGGATACCGGCGCCGACGACTACCTCACCAAACCCTTCAGCCCCAAGGAACTCCAAGCCCGCATAAGGGCCCTCTTCCGCCGGGCACGCACGCCAGCGCAGCCCACGGAGGACCCGCGCCAAAGCGACGAACTGGCGCGCGCCGCCGTCGTGCAGAAGAGCCTCCTGCCGCAGGAGAAGGTGCGGCTGGATGATTACGACGTCGCTGGCGCCTTCCGCCCGTCGCGCAGCGTGGGCGGGGACTTCTACGACTGGTACCAGACCGCCGACGGCATGCACCTCACCTTCGCCGACGCCATGGGCAAAGGCATGGGCGCAGCACTCATCGCCGCTACGGTGCGCGCTGTGATGCGCTCCGTGGCGGACAACCCCGCGATCGATTCGGCCTTCGCCTCCGCGGGTGCCACGATCGCCTCCGACCTGGACCAGTCGGGATCGTTCGTGACCATGTTCCACGCGCGGCTGGACAGCGCTTCCGGCCGGCTCAGCTATATCGACGCCGGTCATGGACTTGGGCTGCACATCCCCGCCCAGGGTGCCGCCCGCCGCTTGGTTTCAGCGGGTCCGCCTGTGGGAATCCTCGAAGACGAGGTCTGGCCCGCAGCCGAACTGAACCTGGAGCCAGGCGACTCGCTGGTAATTGTCAGTGACGGAATCCTGGACGCCCATGTGTCGCTGGAGGACTTCATCCGGAACGTGGAGAAGGCAACCCGCAACGAGGGGACTTCAGAGCAAATCTGTGCCGCACTTCTGGAACTGGCACCGGCCGCCACGGCGGAAGACGACGTCACCGCCGTCGTGGTTCGACGGAAACCAACCGGACAGTAAACCACCAAAGGGGGATCGTGACTCGTTTCTGGACTCGTTTGATCGTTCTCCTCACCGTCATTCTCGGCGTGAACTACGTTGCCTGGCGGTGGCTGGCCTCGCTGAATTGGGAGGCCTGGTGGATCGCCGTTCCGCTGGTCATCGCGGAGACGTACAGCCTCATTGACGTGATGCTGTTCGGGCTGACGGTGTGGAACCTCAAGATCCGCAAGCCGCCTCCCCCCGCCCCGGCCGATGCCACCGTGGACGTTTTCATCACCACGTACAACGAGCCGTTCGACCTGGTGATGACCACGGCGTTGGCTGCCAAGGAGATCCGCTGGCCGCACAGCACCTGGATCCTCGACGACGGCAACCGGCCAGAGATGCGCAAACTCGCCGAAGCCAACGGGATCGGTTACGTCACCCGCACCGCCGATTGGACGCCCGACATGCCGCGGCACGCCAAAGCCGGGAACCTTAACAACGCGCTCATGCTCACCTCGGGCGAGTACCTGCTGATCCTCGACGCCGACCAGATCCCCGAGCCGGACATCCTGGACAAAACGCTGGGCTACTTCAACGACGACCGCGTGGCGTTGGTCCAGACACCCCAGTACTTCATCAACGTCCCAGCCGACGATCCGCTGGGCAGCCAGGCTCCCCTGTTCTACGGACCCATCCA
This sequence comes from Paenarthrobacter sp. NPDC089988, assembly GCF_044748465.1. NCBI lineage: Bacteria > Bacillati > Actinomycetota > Actinomycetes > Micrococcales > Micrococcaceae > Paenarthrobacter > Paenarthrobacter sp. NPDC089988. Next base: position 2,406 of record NZ_JBIVGD010000041.1, on the reverse strand, counting down.
GCAAGGCAAGGACGGCTGGAACGCGGCCTTCTTCTGCGGCTCCAACGCGATCCTGCGCCGCGAAGCCCTCATGCAACTTGGCCTGGTGGGCTACGTGAAAGCCACCGAGAAGAGCATCAGGCGTGCCCTGGCTGCATCCAAGCAGGCCATCAAGAAGGCCCGCCGCTCTCCCGAGGCCGAAAACCCGTTGGTGGAGCAGATGCTGAACGAGGTTGAGGCCGCCACCAACACCGCCCATCAGGAACTCGAAGCCCACGTCTCCCTCAGCGAGATCACGTACCGCGTGCGCCGCAAAGTTGACGAGGCCGTACGAACCCTCGTTGCCGCGGACTTCTCTGCGTTGCAGGCCGACCTTGAGGAAATCGCCGCGATGGAACTCGCGCACGTCGGCGAAGGCGGCGTAACCACGGTGGCGAGTGACGCCGTCGACCGCATGTCTGGACGCGAGTGGTCACCGCTCGGCGCGCTGGAATCCGTCCACGCGGTCCTCGACGCCATCTCCGTGGAACGCACCGACGAAGCTCAGCCCATCATGCCGCTCGCCACCATCTCCGTCACCGAGGACATGGCCACGGCAATGCGCTTGCACGGACTGGGCTGGAAGAGCGTGTACCACCACGAAGTCCTGGCGAACGGTTTGGCACCCGAGGACATCCAAACCATGATGACGCAGCGCCTCCGCTGGGCCCAGGGCACCATGCAGGTTCTCCTGCGCGAAAACCCGCTGGTACAACCCGGGCTCGCTTGGGGCCAGCGGCTCATGTACTTCTCCACCATGTGGACCTACCTGAGCGGGTTCGCCGCCGTCGTGTACTTCGCCGCGCCCATCATTTATCTCACCCTGGGCATCCTCCCCGTGACCAGCCTCAGCTTCGACTTCTTCGTCCGCTTCATCCCGTTCATGGTGGTGAACCAGTTGCTGTTCCTCGTAGCCGGCCACGGCATCCCCACGTGGCGCGGCCAGCAGTACAGCCTCGCACTGTTCCCCACCTGGATCGAATCATGCACGACGGCGGCACGCAACGTATGGTTCGGCCGTCCCCTTGGGTTCGCGGTCACCCCAAAGTCCCGCCAGAGCGGCGGGCCGAAGTGGAGCCTCATCAGGCCCCAGATCACTGTCGCTGTCCTGCTGACGTGTGCAGCTGGAATCGGCATTGCCCACCTCCTGGCCGGTGACGCGGAGCCCCTCGGGACGCTGGTCAACGTCGCGTGGGTCGTCTTCGACCTGGTGGTCCTCAGCGTGCTGGCGAAGGCGGTTTTGTACAAGGGATTCATCCCTGAAGAAGATGTTGATGGTTCTGAACGGTCCGAAGAGAGGAACGCCCATGCAGTTTAGCTACGAAGTCAAGGACAGCTACGCCGAAGTGAAAGGTGTTGGCCGATTGAACATGGTGGCTGCACCAAAGCTCCGCGAAGTGGTGAACGAGGTGGTGGCCGGAGGTTCCAGCCGTGTGGTGGTCAACCTGGCCGAAACGGACTTCATGGACTCGTCAGGACTTGGTGCCCTCATCGGTTGCCTCAAGGCCGCACGCCAGGCTGGTGGCGACCTGCGAATCGCCGGCGTCCAGCCCCAGGTGAAGATGGTGCTGGAGCTGACCAACATGGACCGGGTCCTCACGGCGTACCCCACCGCCGAGGAAGCGTTCGGCAATGACTGACGTCATTGCCCGCCGGGGCTTCCACGGTCCGTCCAACGACGATGCGATCGAGGCTATCCATATCGAACTCGATGCCCTGTGGGACGACGCGTCCTTCGTGCCGGATATGGACCGGATGACGTTCGCTACCGCCGTGATCGAATCGGCCGCGAACATTGTGCAACACGCCGAGCCCGTGGCCGAGGAGCCCGTCGAGATCGACGTGGAGATCGGGGTATGGCCGGCCCGGCTGGTTGCCCGGGTCAGCGCCCATCATGCCCGCGAACCGTTCGCCGACGACGTGCAGGCCTCCATGCCGGATTCGGAGGCGGAATCAGGACGTGGGCTCGCGCTCATCGAGGCCCTGGTGACCACGGTGACGTTCGAACGCCAGGACGGCACCAACACCTGGATCCTGACCCGCAACACCTGAAGCCCTCCAGCCTGGCGTGAGGCACCGTCCCCAAATAAAGGCGATTCGGTGAGAGACCGTCGAGAAATAAGGGCGATTCGGTGAGAGACCGTCCGTCCCCTACCGACGCTCTCTCACCGAACCGCCCCTTCCCACCAACCCTCTCTCACCGAACCGCCCCTTCCCACCAACCCTCTCTCACCGAACCGCCCCTTTCCGCCAACCCTCTCTCACCGAACCGCCCTTTCACGGAAACCCCCTCGTGGGGTTAGCCTCTGTTGGTGGACACCTGAAGTAGCGGGATCCTGGGATTCTGCGGGAAGGTGTTCTTGTGAGCACGACACGACGTAAATTCAC
>NZ_JBIVGD010000040.1:0-5378 GCF_044748465.1 Paenarthrobacter sp. NPDC089988 | reverse complement strand
TGCATCAAGCGCTACCTCGCCCGCCACATCTACCGCACACTCAACGCCTCAACAACAAGCGCGCCTTGACAGACATAGAAGAGTCTAGGGGACAGCAAACGTCGCTACGAGCACCCAGTGCGACATGTGCTGTCCCCTACTTGGGTTCAGTACTTGATGGGTTCCATGCGGCCGGAGCGGAGGGAGAGGACGGCGGCTTCGGCGATCGCCTGGGCTTTCAGGCCATCTTCCAAGGAAGGGGATGGAGCCGCGCCGCCGTCGAGGGAAGCAACGAAGGCCGCAAGCGCTGCTGCGTACGTTGGCTGCACGCGTTCGAACCAACCGGGGTGCAGCCCGTCGTCCACCACGGAGGTGCCGGAGTAGCGAGACACGGCTCCATTCCGGTGGCGGCGGGCTTCCACCATTCCTTCCGAACCCATGATCTCGATCCTCTCGTCGTAGCCGTATCCTGTGCGGCGTATGGAATCGATCTGGACCAACGCCCCACCGGGGAGCCGCAACGTGACCGCGGAGGTGTCGACGTCGTCGTACTCCACAATGCCGGGCTCCGCCAAAGCCGAGCCGGCAGCGAAAACTTCCACGGGATCCAGCCCGGACAGCCAGCGCGCCAGGTCAAAGAAATGCACGGTCTGGTCCCGCATCTGGCCACCGGAAACCGCCACGTAGGACAGCGGCGGCATGGACGGACCGCGCGAGGTGAGCTGGATGAGTTCCACCGTGCCGATCTCACCCGAGTCCACCACGCGCTTGAGTTCGGCGTAGTCGCGGTCGAAACGTCGGTTGAAGTCCACCATCACCGGGACGCCGGCCTCTTGCGCGAACGCAGCGGTCTCGCGGGCGCGGTCCAGGTCCAGGTCGATCGGTTTCTCGCAGAGGGCGGCAATTCCGGCGGCGGCAGCCCGGCGAAGGTGTTCGGCGTGCGTATCGGTGGAGGACGCGATGAAGACTGCGTCGATTTCCTCGGGGTTGAACACTTCCTCGATCGAGGTCGCGGCGGTAGCACCGTGGGCGGCGGCGAGGGACTGCGCGCGCTGCTGGTCCACGTCGTAGACCAGGCGGAAGTCGATGCCGGGATGCGCGGCGAGGTTGGCTGCGTGAACGGAACCGATGAAGCCGGCTCCCAGGAGGGCGAAACGGGGCATGTCAGACTGCTGCTTTCTGGTAGGCGGATGCGGGGACTTTCCACGCGGAATCGTCGTGGTGCGAGGCCGCGACTGCCTCGACGAACTGGACGCCGATCAGGCCGTCGATCCCCGTAGGGAAGGACAGCTCCCGCTCCGGGAGCGGTGAAGAATCGCGGCGTGCGCGGAGGACCTCGGCGAGGTCGGAGTAGAAATTGGCGAAGGCTTCAAGGAAGCCCTCCGGATGGCCCAAGCCGACGCGCGTAAGCCGGGACGCGTCGTCGTGCAGGGTGCGGAGCCCGTGCGTGAGGATGGTGGTGGTGCCGGCGAGGTCCTGAACCGTGAGATGGTGCGGGTCCTCGTGCTGCCATTCGAGGCTGCCCTTTTCGCCGAAGATACGGATGCGGAGTCCATGGTTGTGGCCGGTGGCGGCCATGCTCGCCCAAACCCGCGCCGGGACGTTGCCCGTCAGCTCCAGCTCCACGGTGGCGTTGTCGAAAACACGCCTCCCCGGGACGAACGTCTGGAGCCGGCCGGACAAGCGCTGCGCCTCGAGCCCGGTGATGTAGCGGAGCAGGTGGAAAGCGTGGGTACCGAGGTCCCCCACGACGCTCGGAAAACCGGCGATGTCCGGGTTCGTGCGCCACTTCGCCTGCTTATGGCCTTCGTCCTCCAAAGGCGTCGAGGCCCAGCCGGAGGCATGTTCGACGTCGACAAACCGGATGGCGCCCAGCTCGCCGTTGCGGACCATGCGTGCAGCCTGGCGAACCATCGCGTAGGCGGAGTAGCAGTGCGGGACGGCGAGGATTGCGTTGTTCTCCTCGGCGATGCGGACCAGTTCTGCGGCGGTGGCGGAGTCCTGGGTCAGGGGCTTCTCGCACACCACGGAAATGCCCTTCTCAAGGAAGGACCGGGCGATCCCGAAGTGGCTGTCATTGGGGGTCGCCACAACAACGATGTCCACCCCGTCTTCGCGTTCCGCCTCGGCGGAGGCCATTTGTTCGACGCTGCCGTAGTTGCGGTCTCCGGGCACGCCGAGGTGGGCCGCGATGTCGCTGGACGTGTGCGGATCCCGACCGAAGATTCCGGCCTGGAGATCGTAGTGACCGTCCAGCCGCATGGCGTAGCGGTGGGTCTTGCCGATGTCGGCGCCCGGCCCTCCGCCAACCATCCCAGCTACCAGTTGCCGCGAATTCGGTGCACTCATGAAAGATCCTCATTGACTCTTTGGAATTTACTTGGACCGGTCCATAATGGCTAAGGAAGGTCGCAGCCGTCAAGCCCCCTAAGCTTGAACGGGTCACTGACGAGAGGAGACACCGCATGGCCACGAAGCCCACCATCCGCGACGTCGCGAGTGCCGCCGGCGTCTCCAAATCCCTGGTCTCCCTGGTCCTCCAGGGCTCTGCCAACGTCAGCGAACCCCGCCGTCGCGCCGTCCTGGATGCCATGGAGCAACTGGGCTACCGGCCCAACAGACTGGCGCAGCGCTTGTCCGGACCACGCAGCGGAACCATCGGCGTGATGCTCAACGACATCCGCAACCCATGGTTCGTCGAGCTCCTGGAGGGGCTCACCGCCTCCCTTCACTCGGCGGGTGTTTCGCCGGTCCTCGCCGATTCCTACACGGACAACCGCGTGGGCCGCAGCTCCGTGGAGACCCTCCTGGAGCAGCGGATCGACGGGCTGGTGGTGGTGGGAACCACGGTGGAGTCGGCTGCCATCGAACGGGCCGCACAGAGCATCCCGGTGGTTCTGGCCGGTACCCGCGAACCGCACCTCCCCGGCGTCGACATTGTGGTCAACGACGACGACGCCGGCGCGCGGCAGGCCACCGAACACCTCCTCTCCCTGGGCCACCGGCGCATCGCACACCTGCAGGGCCCCGGCGAAGTGGGCAAGTTGCGGCGGGTGTCGTTCGAGCGGACCATGAACGATTCCGGAATGGAGCCCGTGGTGGTTGCCGGCGGCGTGAGCGAGGAAAGCGCCTATGCGGCGGCGGGCAGGTTGCTCTCTTCCGCAGAGAGGCCCACCGCGATCTTTGCGTACAACGACATCGCCTGCATCGGCGCCCTGTCCGCCGCCGACGATCTTGGCTTGTCCGTGCCCCAGGACCTGTCCTTGGTGGGTTACGACAACACGTACCTGGCCAAGATCCGCCACCTCTCGCTGACCTCCGTGGACAACGGAAACCTTGCCGTGGGCGTGGAGGCCGGGAAGTTCATCCTGGAACGGCTCACCGCCCCGGAACTCCCGGGAAGGTTGCACCAGGTACCGTCGCAGTTGCAGGTCCGGGGATCGTCGGGGGACGTGCCGGCCCGGGGCTGACTCAGCGTCGGCCCAGCAGCAAGACTCCCGCGTTGGCAGCAACAATCAGGCCTATCCCCGCCCACTGCACCGCGGCCAGGTCCTGGTGCAGCACGAGCGCGCCGATGATGGCGGCGAAGACCGGGTTGATGCTCATCAGGATGCCGAACAGACTGGCAGGTACCCGCCGCAGGGCAATCAGGTCCGCCACGTACGGTAGCACCGAGGCCAGGATCCCAGCGCCCACGGCACAAATGACGGCGAACCCGTCCACGGGCTGGCTCAGGAAAACCACGGCGGCGACCGGCAGGAAGAGCGTGGCGGACACCCCCGTGGCCGCCGCAGTCCCTTGGATTCCCTGGATTCTTTGGCCGACCACGCGGTTCAGGAGAATGTACGCGGCCCAACTGCACGCCGCCATGAGGCCCAAGGCGATTCCCGCGAAATCGGTGGAGGCTTCGGGCCGGGTGATAGCCACGACCCCACCGGCCGCAGCCACGGCGCAGAGGACGTTGCCCTTCCGATGGGAGCCGGCCTGGCGTCCAGAGCTGATCAACGCCACAGCCAACGGCCCTAGGAACTCCAACGTCACAGCGAGGCCCAATCCGATGCGCTGGATTGCCGCGTACAGCCCGAGGTTCATGGTCCCGAAGGACACGGCCAGCAACAGAATAGGCCACCACTGATGCCACTGCAGATCCCGCAGCCGCGGCCGCACCAGGGGAAGAAGGACGGCCGCGGCAACGAGCTGCCGCACAGCCACCACGCCCACCGGCCCCAGGGCAGGGAAAGCCAGCGATCCACTCGCTGCTCCGAGCTGGTTGGAGAGTGCGCTGGCCACGAGGGTAGCGGCACCACCGGCCTTTCCTGCTGCGGCATGGGTCTGGTTCATGAGGAGATTCTGCGCTTGCTGTGTCCATCCACTAAATGCATGAATGACGCTATTTATACGCTGAACGCATGAATAGAATGGGCCGCATGGACGTGGAATTGCGGCAACTGCGCTGCCTGCTCGCAGTGGTGGACGAGGGCACATTCACGGACGCCGCCATCGAGTTGCGGATATCCCAAGCTGCGGTCTCGCGGAACATCGCAGCACTGGAGGGCGCTTTGGGTGTGAAGCTCGTGCAACGGACCACGCGCAGCGCTGCGCTCACACCCGCGGGCGAGCGGGCCGTCGCCAAGGCACGGCGGATCGTCGCCCTGCTGGCCGACCTTGAACGCGACGCCCGCGCCGGCACCGGCCAGGCCCGTATCGGCTACGCGTGGTCGGCACTCGGCGAGCACACCACGGAGTTCCAACGGCAATGGAAGGGCCGCTTCCCGCACACGGAACTGCACCTGGTCCGCTCCAACACACCCAGCGGCGGCCTGCTGGACGGAACCACAGACTTCGCGATCCTTCGCCGCCTCCCCCAAGGCGCCGCCGTCGAGCACGTCCTGATCGGTGAGGAGAAGCGGTACTGCGCCATGTCCGCGGACGATCCCTTGGCCTCGCGGCGTTCCGTGACGTTGGCGCAGATTGCCGCGATGCCAGTGGCGATGGACCTCCGGACCGGCAGCACCACGCTGGACCTGTGGCCGGAGCGCGGGCAGCCCCAGGACGTTATCCCCATCAACGACATTGACGATTGGCTGACCGAGATTGGCAGCGGAGCGGCACGGGGCATCACGGCTGCGTCAACCGCGCACCAATACCGCCGCCGGGGAGTCACGTACCGTCCCGTCCGCGATGCACCGACGGTTCCGGTGTACGTGGCGTGGCTGAAGAAGGATCCGCCTCAGGACCGGGAAGCAGTGGTTGGTTTACTGGCCGGCTTATACCGATGACTGAACACCTCACGTCCGCAGCGTGGTGTGGTGGTGGTTTCGTCGGGGTGTTTGGGTGGGGTCGATGTGTGGTGGTGGGGTGAACCAGGGGATGCCGTTGTTGGTGGTGATTTTCCATTG
>NZ_JBIVGD010000039.1:0-12542 GCF_044748465.1 Paenarthrobacter sp. NPDC089988 | reverse complement strand
TGATGGGAGGCATCGGATTGCCGAGCAAGTGTTGTGAGCGTCTGCGCGCCCAGATCAAAAACAGCCATACAAAAGGCCCCCAATAGCCCTCGAAAACAAACCCACCAAAACTGTGGGTGCCCGCGACCGGAAATGGCCGCGCAGCCGGGGACATTGTGAACACACAAAAACGCCTCTAGGTGGCGAAAAAGGCTCTCCCTAGACCGAAACGAGGGAAATTAGGTGGCAAAAACCAAAAATTAGGTGCTGCGAAAAATCACCTAGGTGGCGGCCGGGAACCGGCAGACTACTATGACGCCAGAACCCACGCGACCATCCAGCAAGGAGACAACCATGGCGAATGCCATCGACCTCATTCGATCAGCACATCTCAGTTCGATCGCCGAGTATGCCTACGCGTCGACCGTTCCCAGCGGCATGCGGTTCATTTTCCTGGCTGGCTCCTGCCCGCTGAACGAAGACGGAACCACCGCCGGCGTTGGGGACTACCGCTTGCAAGCAGAAAAGGCGATCGAAAACATGGTGGTTGCGTTGGAAGCCGCCGGGGCAGGGATCAAGGATGTCGTCGCCACCAGGGTGTTGGTGGCATCGTCCCAGCAATCCGACCTAGTCTCCGTCTGGCACGTTGTCCGCGAAGCTTTCGGCGATCACGACGTTCCCAGCACACTCTTGGGTGTCACCGTGCTGGGATACACGGACCAACTCGTGGAAATAGAGGCTACCGCCGCCGTGCGGGACGAAGCCTGAGCTACAGCGCCTTCACCGCCCCGAGGACCTTGGTCAGCGAATCCTTCGCATCCCCGAACAGCAGCGTGGTCTGTGGCTCATAGAGCAGGTCGTTCTCGATGCCAGCGAATCCGGGGCGCATGGAGCGTTTGAGGAACACCACTTGCCTGGCATCAGCGACCTCCAGGATGGGCATCCCGTAGATGGGCGAACCGGACGTGGTCTTGGCGGCCGGATTCACCACGTCGTTGGCGCCCACTACCAGGGCGACGTCGGCAGTCTTGAACTCCGAGTTGATGTCGCCCATTTCCTTCAACGATTCGTAAGGCACATTCGCCTCGGCCAGCAGCACGTTCATGTGCCCGGGCATGCGTCCGGCCACGGGATGGATCGCGAAATCGACTTCTGTCCCACGGGATTCCAATGCCAGGGCAAGCTCCGCTGCTGTGTGCTGCCCTTGGGCCACCGCCAAGCCATAGCCGGGAACGATGATCACCCGCTGCGCGTAGCCAAGGAGCACCGCAACGTCCTCCGCGCTGGACGAGCGCACCGGACGCTCGCTCACCGCGGTGGATCCCGCCGTCGAACCTCCCTTAAAGGCGCCAAACAGGATGCCGGCCACGCTGCGACCCATCGCAGCTGCCATGGCCCTGGTGAGGATGGTGCCCGAGGCTCCCACCAAGGTTCCGGCGACAACCAGCAACACGTTCCCCAGCACCACTCCGGAGGCGGCCACCGCCAGGCCGGTGAAGGCGTTCAGGAGCGAGATGACGATCGGCACATCGGCACCACCCACAGGCAAAACCAGCAGCACGCCGGCCGCAAGCCCGAGCACGAGCAGCACAATCGCCCACCCCGGCGCGCCACTGACGATCACCACCACACCCGCAGCGATAGCCGCCAGCAACACCATAGCCATCAGCACCGGCAGCCCAGGGAACGTCACGGGCCGCGTGGTCATGAGGCCCTGCAGCTTGGCGAACGTGACTGCCGAACCGGCGAAGGAAACAGCACCCACCAGCAGGGTGAACACGATGGCAAGGCGCACCCATGGGTCCTCGGTGTGAGGCAGCTCCAACAGGGCAACCAACGCCGCGGCGCCGCCGCCAACGCCGTTGAACAACGCCACGAGCTGCGGCATCTGCGTCATCTGCACCCGCCGGGCAACGGGCGCAGCCACCCCGGAACCCACCACGATCGCGCCGAGGATCCACGGGATGTTGTCCAGTTTTACGGACACAAAGACGGTCACCACTGCCAGCAACGCTCCGAACGCGCCGATGAGATTCCCGCGTCGGGCGGTCCGCGGCGAACTGAGTCCTTTGAGGGCGAGGATGAAGCACGCCGCGGCAGCCAAGTAGAGGAGCGCAGTCCAGGTGGGGTCCAAGAGCGTCACCGGCTACGCTCCTCGACGGCCCGGCCCGCCTTGCCGCCGGAGTTAACGTCCGACGGCGGCCGCTGCCTTCCGCGGAACATCTCCAGCATGCGGTCGGTCACCACGAAGCCGCCCACCAGGTTGGCCGTTGCGAGGACCACCGCGAGGAGCGCCACCACCAGGACCCACGGCTCTGACGCCTGCCCGGCAACGATGATCGCTCCCACCAGGATGATCCCGTGGATCGCGTTAGCCCCGGACATCAGCGGCGTGTGCAGGGTGCTGGACACTTTGGAGACCACCTCGAACCCCACGAAGACCGCCAGCACGGTGATTGTCAGCAGGCTCATGCCATCCATCAATGCGCTCCTTCTGTCCCGTGGGTTGACGCTTCAGCAGCCGTCTCTCCGGCGAGCGCAGCGAGTGCATCCGCCGTGGGCGCATGCCTGATGACGCCGTCGTGCGTTAAACAGGTGCCCGCCACCACCTCATCGGAAAAGTCGGGCGCAACCACGCCGTCCTTGGTCATCAGGGCGATCAGGTTGGCGACGTTCTTCGCGTAGAGCCGGGACGCGTCGGCAGGCATGGCGGACGCGGGGTCCTTGAGGCCCACCAGGGTGATGGTGCCTTGACCGTCGGCGGTTGGGATGTGGAGGTCCTGCCCGGGAATGACGCCCTCGACGTTGCCTCCGGACTCCGCCGCGAGGTCCACAACCACCGAACCGGCACGCATGCCCTGGACCATGTCCCGGCTGACGAGCATCGGCGCCCTCCGCCCGGGGACAGCTGCGGTGGTGATCAGCACGTCGGCCTGGGCAACGTGCGGGGTGAGCAATGCGCGCTGCAACGCGCCCCTGTCAGCGCTGAGTTCACGCGCGTATCCGCCGGAAGCCTCGGCCGTTTCGAGGTCGAGTTTGATGAAGGTTCCGCCCATGGACGCCACCTCGTCGGCCGACGCAGGACGGATGTCGTTGGCTGAGACGCGGGCCCCGAGACGCTTGGCTGTTCCGATGGCCTGCAACCCGGCGACACCCGCGCCCAGGACGAGCACCCTGGCAGGCGGGATGGTCCCGGCGGCGGTCATGTAGAGCGGGAAGAACCGGGGCAAGCGCATGGCGGCTTCCAGCACGCAGCGGTACCCCGCCACGAGCGCCTGTGACGTGAGCGCATCCATCGACTGGGCCCGGGAAATACGCGGAACCAGTTCCAGGGCAAACGAAGTGATGCCACCTGTGGCGAGCGCGCGGACAGTAGGCAACTCCGACGACGGCGACCCCAACCCCACCGTGACGGTTCCCCGGCGGAGGGCTCCCGCCGTCGTCGGGTCCAAGGGGCGCACGTGGCAGTAAATATCGAGTGTCCCGAGGTCCAAGGAGGGAACCAAAGTGGCGCCGGCGGCACGGTAGTCATCGTCGCTGTGGCCGGAAGCGGCACCGGCTCCTGACTCGACCTCCACAGCCAGGCCCAACGCCACCAATTGCTTGACCGTTTCCGGTGTGGCCGCCACCCGCCGCTCGCCGTCGAGCGTCTCGCGTGCAATGCCTGCTTTCACCCGCCACCCCTTCCAGGAACCGGCCCAGAACTCAGTTGCCACGAGTTTATGCACGTGGGAGGGGCGGCGGTAGTAGGGGGCTGCGCTATGTGCGCAACTGAATTAGGGTCGAACGTGAGCCGGGGCAACCAGCCTCCGCACCGTCGTCGAGCCGGCTCCGGCCGTGCCGTCGGGAAGGAACGCCGCCATGGACACATTCAAGATCGGCTATTTCGTAGGAAGCCTCTCAAGCACCTCCATCAACCGGACCCTCTCCAAGGCGCTGATCAGCGTGGCGCCGCCCGAACTGGAATTCCATGAGATCGAAATCAAGGACCTGCCGCTGTACAGCTCCGATTACGACGCCGATTTCCCGCCCGCAGGCAAGGCACTGAAGGACGCGATTGCAGCGTCGGACGGCATCCTCTTCGTCTCCCCCGAGTACAACCGCTCCATCCCCGGGGCGCTGAAAAACGCCATCGACTGGGGTTCAAGGCCCTGGGGCACCAACTCCTTCGCGCGGAAGCCCACGGGGATCATCGGAGCTTCGCCAGGCGGCATCGGCACCGCGGTGATGCAGTCGTCCATGCGCAGCGTGTTGAGCTTCCTCGATGCGCCGCAGCTGAACGCTCCGGAAGCTTACATCCGCTTCGTCGCAGACGCTTACGACGCCGATGGGACAGTTAAGGACGAAGGCACCGCCGCGCTGCTGCGTCACTATATGGAGGAGTACAGCGCTTTCGTCCAGCGCGTGCTGGCGGCCAACGCACCCGGCCACATTGGCGACAGGGAGCCTGACTCGAACAAATTGAACCGCTAGTTCCCAGCCGGGGATGCCGTGGACATCCGGCATCCCCGGACTTTTTTCCTAATAATCAGTATACTTATTACTATGAACATCCTCGACTGAACGAGCCCCTGAAAAGGAGAAACGATGCTTCGTAGATTAGCCCCGACCGTCCTTGCACTGACACTGCTTTCCGGATCCCTGCTCTCGGTGGGCGCCGCCCAAGCGGCCGCCCCCGGCTCGGTCTCCGGCACAATATCAGCAACGACGCCCACCCCGTCACCTGCCTCGAGCACCCCATCGGGTCCGTCAACGCAGACGCCAACCAACCCCGCACCATCACAAGGGGCGTCAGAGACCCCCAACCCGGCGGGCAGCGGCCCGGCAAACCCAGGCACCGGCGAGTCCGATCCACAGGAAGCGAACCGCACCAACGTGATTCCGTGGGTCCTGGGCGGAATTGCCGTGCTGATCATCATCGCCCTGATTATTTGGGCAGTCCGAGGACGCCGGCGCAGCGCCTACGAACGGCGCTAGCCAGCGGCCGCTTCCGCAGCGAGCCGTCCAATGGCACTGCGTTCGAGGTTCTCCAGGAGGTGCCGCGGATTGTCGTAGACCTCCGCGGCACCGGCCTCCCGGAGTTCCGCCTCACTGATTCCTCCGCAGGTCATGGCGATGGCGGGAACGCCGATACTGGAAGCCGCTTTGACGTCCCACACGGCATCACCCACGAACACCACGTCCTCCGGGCGCAGTTCCAGTTTCTCCAAGCAGGCCAACAGGATGTCCGGCGCGGGCTTGCTCTCCTGGGCATCGTTGGAGCTGGTCCACGCATCGATCGAGTCCCCGGCATCCAGGACACCCAGGCTCACGTCCAGGTCGCGTTGCTGGGCGGAGGAAGCCAGTCCAACAGCAAGGCCAGCGCCAGAGCAGGCGGCGAGGAGATCCCGGGCTGCGTCGAAGGCACGGAGTGCCGGCCAAAAGGTCGAGAACACGGCACCGTGGCTCGATTTCAGGGATTCCAGCAACTCATCGGAACAATCCGGAACCAGGTGCCTGACCAGCTTGTCCCCGCCCATGCCCACGCAACGGTGGATATCGGAGACCTGAACGTCCAGGCCCTCACGCCGGAACGCCTGCCACCATGCGAGCGCATGGAAATAGCTCGAATCGATGAGAGTGCCGTCGACGTCGAAGAGCACGCCCTTGGGCTTGGCCATCACTGCACCTCCACCTGCGCAGGAGCCGGCCCCGCCAGCGCCCGGTCCATCATGAATTCCTCGGATTCCAACAGCGCATACCGATCCGCTGAACCCTGGCGCAGCAGCCCTGTCCCCGCAACTTCGCGGAGGCTCTCCACGGCCTGTACCGCTTCGTCAACCGATGCGTAACGCCTGGACAGGCCCATCAGCGAGTCATCGCCATCCACCATCAGCACGCGGTAGCCCCCATCGGGCGCATCAACCAATTCCAAATGTCCAGCCATCCCAACCTCCTCGTTCCTGACAGCCCCAACAGCTTAGTAAGACTACTTAGTATATAGCCGGCGCGTGGGGCATCGGATTTTGCGTGGGGAACAGACATATTGCGTAACGCTGGAAATACGCGTCTGCAACTTCTTGTTGGACCCAGCATGACAACAATCGGAATCATCGGTGCAGGACATATTGGCAGCCAGGTTGCACGCAAGGCCGTGGAGCTGGGCTATGACGTCGTGATCAGCAATTCACGTGGTCCGGAAACCCTGACGGATCTCGTCGCCGAGCTGGGGCCGCGCGCCCGGGCTGCAACGGCAGCCGAGGCAGCAGCGGCGGGCGATTTCGCCGTCGTCACCGTTCCCCTCAAGGCCTACCGGGACATCCCGGTCGAGCCGCTCGAAGGCAAAATCGTGATCGACACCAACAACTACTACTGGGAGCGCGACGGTCGTATTCCCGAGCTCGACAAGGGCGAGGCCACCACCTCCGGGCTGCTCCAGAAGCACCTCCCCACCTCCAAGGTGGCCAAGGGCTTCAACCACATCGCCGCCTCGGACATCACCAAGGACGGCACCCCAGCCGGCACGGAGAACCGCCGGGCACTGGCCACGGCCAGCGACTTCACGGAAGCCGCCGAGCTGGTCACCAAGCTGTATGACGAGTTCGGTTTCGACACCGTCAACGTCGGAACCCTCGATGAAAGCTGGCGCGTCGAGCGCGACCGCCCCGCGTACGTCGTCCGGCAGAACGCCGTCGAACTTCGCGAAAACCTCGCCAAGGCGACGCGCACCATCTGAGAAACTGCACGACGGCGGGCAAGCGGCTTACGCTTGCCCGCCACCCTTGCTTCGCAAGACCAAGCATCGCTTACTTTAGAGAGTTATTTCAGTAAGTAACACCATTGCATGGCTACTCTCGCCACATGGAAAACACACACTTCGACGCCGTCATTGTTGGCGGCGGCCACAACGGATTGACCGCAGCCGCGTACCTGGCCCGGGCCGGCAAGAGCGTCGCCGTCCTGGAACGCGACCACCACTTTGGTGGCGCCGCCATCTCGGCCACCGCCTTCAAGGGACTGGACGCCCGGCTCTCACGGTACTCGTACCTCGTCAGCCTGTTCCCGCAGCGCATCATCGGCGAACTCGGCCTGGACATCGCCCTGGCCCGGCGCCGCTACTCCTCCTACACGCCCAGCCCTGGCAACACCGAAACAGGCTTGCTGATCGACGGTGGCGATCCCAGCGCCAGCCGCGAATCCTTTGCACGCGTTGGCGCCGAAGCCGACTTCGATGCTTTGGAAGGCTTCTACGCGGACACCGAAAAGCTGGCCAGGGCCCTGTTCCCCACGGTCTGCGATCCGCTCCCCACTCGGTCCGAAGCCCGCGAACTGGTGGGCGACGAGCAGTTGTGGAACGACTTCATCGAGAAACCCCTGGGCGACGTCATCACCAGCCGCCTCTCCGACGACCTGGTGCGTGGCCTCGTCGCCACGGATGGACTTATCGGCACCTTCACCTCCCTGGACGACCCCTCGCTGGACGCCAACCGTTGTTTCCTCTACCACGTGATTGGCAACGGAACCGGCGACTGGGACATCCCCTTGGGCGGAATGGGTTCCGTGACGCGCGAACTGGAACGGGCCGCCCGCGAGGCCGGTGCCGTACTGGTTTCCGGCGCTGAGGTCACAGCCCTGTCCGACGACGGCAAGGTCACCTTCCAGCGTGGCGGCGCCGAGGAAGTCTTCACGGGCCAACGGATCCTGGCCAATGTCTCGCCGTGGGTGCTTCAGGGACTCCTGCCGACGGGCGTTGGCGGGGTTGGCGGGGTTGGCGGCCCAGTGGAACGCCCTGAGGGCGCCCAAATCAAGGTCAACCTGCTCCTGAGCCGGCTTCCCAAGCTTCGCGACACCTCCGTGGCACCCGAGGCCGCTTTCGGTGGAACCTTCCACATCAACGAACGCTATGGGCAACTCGAAGCCGCCTACAGGACGGCCGAAGGTGGCGGCATCCCCTCCCCTTTGCCTTGTGAAATCTACTGCCACTCCCTCACCGATCCCAGCATCCTTTCCGACGATCTGGTGGCCGCCGGCGCGCAAACGCTCACCGTGTTTGGCCTGCACACCCCGGACCGGCTGGTCACCGAGGAGAACAACGATCGCGTTCGCGCGGAACTCCAAGCCGCGGTATTGGCCTCGCTCAATTCCGTCCTGGCCGAACCGATCGAGGATTTGCTGCTGACCGATGCCGACGGCAAGCCCTGTATCGAGGCAAAGACCACGCTGGACCTGGAGCGTGCCCTGAACATGACCGGTGGCAACATCTTCCACGCCAAACTGCAATGGCCGTTCCTTGACGACGACGAGCCGCGAAACTCCGCGGCTCAGCGCTGGGGCGTCGCTACGGGCCATGAGAGGGTCTTCCTGTGCGGGGCAGGCGCAAGGCGTGGCGGCGGAGTCAGTGGGCTGGGCGGACACAACGCGGCCATGGCAGTCCTGGAGGAGCTGGACAACGAGGAGTTGGACAGCGAGGAATTGAAAAACCAGGAGTTGGAAAACCAGCACTGAAACCGTGACACGAATCGGGTCCGGCGCCTACATGATGGGTGGCTGCCTCTCCAGACCATGCGCGTGGGCTTTCCCGGGGAGGCAGCCATCCACATGAGAACGCCAACTCCGAGGAGTCACCATGTCCACCAAGATTTCCAAATGGCCGGCCGGAACGCCCATGTGGGTTGACCTGTCCGTTGACGACGTGGGGGCGGCCAAGTCGTTTTACACCAAGCTGTTTGGGTGGGACTACCTCACTGGCGAGGGTGATTACCTTCTGGCCCACATTGGCGGCCACGCCGTGGCCGGCCTCGGCCCCAAGCTGGATCCCGCCCATCCCACGGCATGGACCACATATTTGGCCTCCGACAACGTCGATGCCAGCGCCGAGTTGATCAAGGCGGCCGGAGGGCAACTGCTGGTTCCGCCATTCGACGTCATGGATTCCGGACGCATGGCCGTAGCTGCGGACAGCGTGGGGGCGGCCTTTGGCGTATGGCAGGCCGGAAACCACATAGGCGCAGAACGCTTCAATGAGCACGGCTCCCTCTGCTGGAATGAACTCCACACCCACGACTACGCCTCGGCCAGGGCTTTCTATGCTGAGGTGTTCGGCTTTGCCTACCACGACGTGGACGGCGAGGACATGGTCTACTCCACGTGCCTGCGCGCCACTGACGGACGCGAAGTGGCCGGCATGCACTACGACACCGAACTCCCGGAGACCATGCCGGATTACTGGCTGACGTGGTTTGCCAGCGACGATGTTGCCGCTACGGCCTGCCAGGCTGAGCAACTCGGCGCGTCCCTGCTGATGCCGGTTTCCTCGACGCCATTCGGTCGGATGGCCATCGTGGAAGGCTTGCAAGGGGACGTCTTCGGGGTCATCGCGGTAGCACCAGCCAACAGCTGAACCGTCTGCGTGCCGCAGCGACCTACTTTGGACTGCAGCCCCCGCGACACGCCGCAAGAATGCCCTCCGCGGCCTCCGCGAGGCTCAAAGTAGGTCGTCGGGGTACACCTTCCTGCCCCCGCAGACCGTGGCGCGTACCGCCGTCGGGCCCTAACCCAACTTCAGTGCAGCGGAATCCTGGCTGGCCGCCGGATCCATGGCCCCGGTGATGACGTCGTGGGCGAACTCAGCGGCAAGCGGCGCGGCCATCCGGTGTACGGACTGGAAGATCCTCCGGACGGCGGGGCCATGCCAATCCGCAGGCAGGTAGTCCGCGGGAAGGTTGGGATCTTTGTAGGGGAACCTGCGCCACATGGTGAGCATCGGGATGTAGTAGCGGAACGCGTCCCTGCGTACTTCCTCCGTAGCCTCGGCCGACTGGCCCCCAAGACGCCCGGACCAGTCCTGCTCGGCATTCCCGTACAACTCAAGGAACTCCGTGAACTCTTCGTCGAGCTCCTTGAGGTCCCACCACTCGGCAATCTTGGGCCGCATGGGGCCATCGAAAACGTAGTCGCTGCGGAACAGGTCCACGAACTCGATCAGCCCGCTGGCGGTGAGCCGCTCCTTGGCCTGGTCCAGCTTGTGGGCGGGCGCGATCCACACTCCGGACGCCACGGAGCCGAAGCCCAACCCGGTCAAGGCCGAGCGCAACTGGTGCCGGCGGTTCCGCATCGATTCGGGCACGGAAAACACGGCCAGGACCCACGTATCCACCGGCGCGGGCTGCTCGGGAGCGAAGATCCGCCGGTCACCCTCCCGGAACACGTCGCTGACGGACTCGGCAATCTTGTACTTGGCGATCCCGTCCTCGCGCACGCTTTTCAACACCCCTTTGGCCTTGAGCCTGGAGACGGACGAACGGACACCTGGCGCGTCGTAGCCAAGGGTTCCCAGCATGGAAATCAGCGCCGAAACCGGCAACGCGTCACCGGCGTTCCGGCCGTAGAGACCGAAAATCGTGACGAGCAGTTGCTGGTGGCGCACCGGAGGTGCCGGGACGGCGAACATCGAAAAGGGTCCTCATTTCCGCGCCCGGTCCGGGCGCCAGTCATGTTCATCATAGGGCGGAGACGGTCCCGTTCCCTGAAGACCACGACGGCGGCCGGCGTCGCTAGCCGCCCAGCGACAACACCAGGTAGAGCATGGCCAGGACCAGGGCCACAGGGGTCATGACAAACCGCTCGGGTCTGCTCCGTGAAATGGCATTCATCACCACTCCCACGCCAAAGTAGGCCGTCAACACCCAGCAAAAAACGGCCGTAAAGGGTTCGCTTACCAGCGCTGGCAGCAGGTGTGCTTTTGCGAGTGCCGTGTACCCGAAGAGGACGTAAAGCCCAATCGAGACGACGCTGCCGATCCGCAGCCTGCCTGGCAGGACGACATGCTGGCCGCCCCAGGCCAGCCTGCCCCACGGCACTCCTGCCGCCAGGGCGGCCTGGAAGATGGCCAAGCCCGCCAACACGATGCACGCCAAGACAGCGCAGAGTTGCTCCACGGCATGACAGTACCTTGCGGCAGGGCCCCTCACGTGAACCACGCGTGAACTGTAGGTTCTTCCGACTCGCCGGTGCAGGAACCCGGGCAGGCCGCTAGCCGACCGACTGAGCCTCGGGCTGGGAGTGCAGGGTCCACGAGGACCAGTCGAGCGGGTGCACTGACGGACGTCCCAGCAGGTAACCCTGGGCTGCGGCGACGTGTAGTTCCGTGGCTTCGCTCAGTTCGGCTTCGGTCTCGATGCCCTGCGCCACCACGGATGCACCGAGCTCCCTGGCCAGCTCAACAACTGCGCGGGCACGGATGCGTTGCCCCTCGGAGCTGTCGATGCCAGAGATCAGGTGGCGGTCCAGCTTGATGATGTCCGGACGCAATTCCTCGATCTTGTCCATGGAAACGAAACCCGCACCCGATGCGCTGACGGCGAGCCGCATGCCGCGTCGACGCAGCGGCCCAAAACCGTTCTCGCCCGCCAGGCCATCGGCTGACTCCAGGCTTCCAGTGAGTTCAATGACGATCCTCGACGGATCAAGGCGCGCCTCTTCCAGCAAGGCCCTGACACGGGGATCCCTGGAGGACTCCGGTGTGAGGTTGAAGGCCACGAACATGTCCTGGGGCATTTCCTCGGCAGCGGCCAGGGAACAGTGCAGGGCAGCGATCTCCAGCTCGGTACCAAGTCCGGCTTGGGACGCCTCGCGGAACCAGACGTCCGCCGCAGCGCCGTCCTGCTCCACGAAACGGATCAGGGCTTCAACGCCGATGACGTCTCCGGCGGGGATTTCATGGATGGGCTGGAAGGCCGTGAGCAGCAGCTTGTCCCGCAACACGGACTGGATACGTTTGCGTACTTCACTGTTGACCGGAACGGTCACCGTGTGCGGAGCGTCGGCCGACGCGCGGTTCAGGCTCATGGATTCCTGATGCCCCACGGACTCGTCCGGCACCACGACGCCGGTGCGGGTCTGGATCAGGTGCTCCAGCAGGACGCCCTTGGGATCGCCGGGATGCTCGACCAGCAGCTCCTGGAGGTTGTTGCGGGCCCATGCGCTGCGCGGATCGGACTCGCTGAGGATGTCCTTGATGATTTCCAGCGCCTGTTGACGCACACGGGCATCGTTGACAGGCGGGAGCGGTGGAGCCTGGACGGCGTCGTTCGCTGACGGTTCCATGGCACCACCAAAGGGAAAGGAGAGCCCACTTCTAGACATCGACAATTCCTTCAATGTGAACTTGTGCCGGCTGCGCCCAGTACACAACCAGCTACGCTTCGCTCCGCTGGCCCCCAAGGACGTCCCGGAACGGAGCAGCCCAGTCGAGCATCCGCGCAACCAGGCTTGTGACGAATCCTACAAGAGAATCCGGCGCACGTGGACCAAGCTGGCATTCGGCGGTCGCCGGGACGGCATTCGAAGCCCCACCCCCACGGACGCTCTCTCACGGAACGCCCCCTTTTTGCCGATCCTCTCTCACTTCCCACGGCCGGACCCGTGTGAAATGAGAGAGCGTCGGGCTTTATGGGGTGTTTGGTGAGAGAGCGTCGGGCTTTATGGGGTGTTTGGTGAGAGTGTCCCTATGTTTTTCGTCAAGCGGTTTTGGGTGTTTGGGCTTGGTAGAGGGTGCCGTCGCGGAGCATGGCGTAGAGGGTGTC
>NZ_JBIVGD010000038.1:0-14082 GCF_044748465.1 Paenarthrobacter sp. NPDC089988 | reverse complement strand
GCGACAACGGATCCAACGGATGCGAAACACCCACCAAAACCTCAGTATCAGCATTCAAAGTCACAACTAACTCCTTTGTTTCCTGGGAAGGGACGTGGGTCCCTCTTGTAAACGGAACGGACCGTAGATGGCAGACCTGTGCCCTGGGGCAGGTCTGACTGAAGTTCGAAGTACAGCGGGCCGGCAGAGCTCCTCAAGGAGCCTCACGGGGTGTGATGCCAGTCACTCGCATTCCGTCTGTGTGAAAAAGCTACGCCACTCAAAAGGTTTATGCGAGGCCTTTTTTGAATATTTAGGTGAGAAATTCGCAGGCACTTTTTCCCACCCCAGTTAACATGTTGGAAACATACGGAATCGCCTTCACATCTGTAAGAGAAGGGGTTCGGAATGCTAATGTTTTGCTTCTCGGCTCGATGGCGCCCGCCCCTTATCAGCACCGTAGGCATGCCTGTCCGAGGGAAAGTTGGTACTCAATGTCTGCCCGCAGTGATCGCTTCATAACGCGACAATCACCAGTGGAGGGCTTGCGCCGTCGAAAACTTTCCTTCCTGCCTGTCTTCGCGCAGGCGGTAGCAGGCGTAGCGCCCGCGGGTGCCATGTCGGTGATCCCTGCCCTGGTCTTCCCAGGGCTTGTGTTCGGAACTGGCGGACCCAACCTGGTGGTGACGTTCGGCGCGGCCATGGCGGTCATGGTCCTGGTCTCGTTCTGCCTCCGCCCCATGGCAAAACGCATGGCTGCAGTCAGCGGCCTGTACAGCTACACCGCCAAGGGATTGGGACAACGCACGGCCATCACCGCCGGCTGGTCCGCCCTGTTCGGTTACGGGCTCGTGGCCATGGCCGGATTGCTGGTGGTTGGCATCTACACAGCCAAGCTCTTCAGCAACCTGGGCGTGGCGGCAGCGGATTCCACGTTGTTTCCGGTGCTCGCCATCCTGGTGGCCGCTGCAGCTGCGTGCTACCTGATGATCCGGGGAATCCGGATCTCGGCATGGTTCACGGTGCTGATGGAAGCTATCTCCATCGGGGTCCTGGCCGTGCTGATGATCGTGTACTTTGCCTTGAACGAGTCCGGCACCGATTTCAGCAGCGCGTTTGCGTGGAGCGGAAATTTTGACGCGCTCCCGCTCGGCATCGTGGTAGCAGTCAGCGCCTTCGTGGGCTTCGAAAGCCCCACCACACTGGGCGGCGAAGCGCATAAACCGTTCGTCAGCGTCCCCCGCGCCATCACCTGGACCCCCATACTGATGGGCGTCCTGTGCCTGATCTCCGTGTCAGCGCAGGATGTTGCACTCAAGGACGCTCCGCTGAGCATTGCCGGAAGCACAACTCCCCTGTCCGATCTTTTCTCCCAGACATCACCCATCTTCGCGGCCGTGCTGGACCTTGGCATCGCAGCCTCGTTCTTTGCCTGCGCGATCGCTTCAATGAACGCCTTCGTCCGCATCCTTTTTTGCATGGGCAGGGAAGGCGTCGCCCCTCGGATCTTCGGCCGGACCCACGCCGCTTTCCGAACCCCCTCGACGGCGATCATGGTCACCATGCCGATTGTCGCCGTCGTGCCCGTAGCGATGATCGCTTCGGGCGCCAGCCCCGAAAGGGGCCTGGCAATCCTTTTCACCCTGGGCGCGTACGGATATCTGGGTTCGTACACGCTGGCCAGCGCCTCGCTTCCCTTTTTCCTCCGCAGGATCGGCGAAAGCACCGTCTCAAGTTGGGTGCTGGGCGCAGTGACGTCACTGGCCTTGGGGGCGGTGATCTGGACGGCGACGGCAATTTCCATCGGCTCCGGAAACCTCCAGGCATTCGTCTATGCGGGCGTCCTCCTGGCCAGCGTCCTTTACGCCACCTTCCTGCACTTCCGATTACCTGATCGCCTGGCCTCCGTCGGAATCTACGACGAGACCCGGGACCTGGACCTCTTTAATGGCAGGCCAACTCGATGAGCATGAATTACAGACCGTCACATACCAAGCCGAGCTCAACGCTGAACTCGCTCAAAGTGCTGGAAACCGTTGCCCGTTTCGGCACGGGCACCACGGCCAAGGAGATCACTGACTCGCTGCAGATGCCCCAGGCAACGGCGTACCGGGTCTTGAACTCGCTGGTTGCGGACGAGTACCTGGCGCGGACCTCGGACCTGCGGGGCTTTGCGCTGGGGCACGCGATCTCGGGCCTGATCACGGCGGCCACCCCGCCCACGGTCCCCACGGCAGCCCGCAACGCCATCCAGGAATTCCGCAGCAAGAATCGCTTTGCCGTGCATCTCATAATGTTCAGGAATTCATCCCTGAGAATTGCGGACGAAGATCCGGATTATCCTTTGCATTCGGTTTTTGAAATGCTTCGTTATCCGCATACCTCTGCAGCCGGAAAACTCATGCTCGCCGAACTGGGAGATTCCGCGGCACCATTTCCCAAGGGACCGCTGATGCGGCTCACTCCCCAGACCATCACGGATGCCGCGCTCCTTGAAAAACAACTTGAAGAAATAAGGGCCAAGGACGAGGCCACGGAAATCAGCGAGCTTGAGGAAGGATCAGCCAGCCTGGCCTTCCCCGTGCGGCTGGCTGACGAGCCGGCCGGCGCTGCCCTGTGCCTGACCAGCCCGGCTGAGCGATTCACCGCAACCTGCGAACACGAAGACGAGGCACGCGACCTGACCGCGCGGTTGGCTCCCCTCCTGTTCTAACCCAGGACTTTCTTAAGTACGACGGCGCCATCACCTTTGGGAGGTGATGGCGCCTTTGCGTTGGTGGAACTTTGTGTCCGAGGTTGCGCCCTTGGTCGGCCGGCCGCGCTGGGTCAGCCCGCTGGGTTAGAGCGCCGCGAGGGCGTCGTCCACGCTGCTGAGCGCGGAAACCAGCGCATCAACATCCACGTTCCGTTGGTGGACGCACTCCCGGTTCATTCCAGTCAGGTCGAAGGCGCGGACGGTGTCTCCGAAAACGTCGTCCGGGACCAGCCGGCGGAGTTCTTCGGCGAGGCAGTCCTTGAGGCCGCGTCGGGCGAGGGTGATCCGCTGTGCTGGTTGGCCTGGCTGGGTCAGCTCGGCCACGGTGTGACCGGGCCGGGAGAGCCGGATGACACCTGCGGTGGTGTTCAGCCGGACTCCCCGGATACCGGTACCGGGTGGATCCGCCACGATGGTGACCGGGGCCAGGAGCGATCGTCCCAGCCACGTCGCCAACAGCATGGTGCTTGGCGAATCGGAGGCGCCCTCCACCGTGATGCCGGTGACAGCAGCGCCGTCGGCCTGTTCCAGCGCGGCGGCGAGTTGGATGCGCCAGTTGGTGAGGCGGGTCCAGGCGAGGTCGGTGTCGCCGGCTTTGTAGGTGTTGCGGATGGTGTCGAGGGCTTGGGCGGGGTCGGGTTCGTTGGCGGAGTCGGTGATGCGGCGGTGGGCGATGGCTCCGATGGAGGTTTCGCAGGCACTTTCGGGGGCGCCGTGGGGCCACCAGGCCACGATGGGTGCGTCGGGGAGGAGGAGTCCGGCGACGAGGGATTCGCTTTCGTGGGCCATTTGGCCGTAGCCGCGCAGCACGATGACTTCGGACGCGCCGGCGTCACCGCCGACGCGGATTTGCGCGTCGAGCCGGTCCGGGGCTTCGGCGCCGGCGTCGGCCAGGACGATGATCCGGCAGGGGTGTTCCCTGCTGGCTTCGTTGGCGGCCTCGATCGCTTCTTCTTCCTGCCCTGATTTGGTCACGACTACCAGGGTCAGGACCCGGCCCAGGGCGATCACGCCGCCTTGCTCGCGCAGGGAGGTGATTTTCTTGGAAATTTTCGAGGTGGTGGTGTCCGGCAGATCGACAATCATGGCCTTCTCCAGGTTCGTCCGTCACGGGCAAGGAGTTCATCGGCGGCGGCCGGTCCCCAGCTGCCCGGTGCGTAGGGTTGCGGTTGTTCATCCAGGGACGCCCAGTAGTCCTCGAACGGGTCCAGGATCTTCCAGGACAGTTCCACTTCCTGGTGCCGGGGGAACAGGGGCGGCTCACCCAGGAGCACGTCCAGGATCAACCGCTCGTACGCTTCGGGGGAGGATTCGGTGAAGGAGTGACCGTAGCCGAAGTCCATGGTCACGTCCCTCACTTCCATCTGCGTGCCCGGGACCTTGGACCCGAACCGGATCGTGGCGCCCTCATCGGGCTGGACCCGGATCACCACCGCGTTCTGCCCGAAGTCATCCTCCCCATGGTCACGGAAGAGCAGGTTCGGGGCGCGTTTGAACACCACCGCGATCTCCGTCACCCGACGGCCCAGGCGCTTACCCGCGCGCAGGTAGAACGGCACCCCGGCCCAACGCCTCGTGTTGATGTCCACCCGGATCGCAGCGTACGTCTCGGTCTTCGAATCCGCGGGGATGCCGTCCTCATCCAAATACCCCTGGACTTGCTCGCCGCCCTGCCAGCCGCCGGTGAACTGCCCCCGGGCCGAGTGCGTGGACAGGTCTTCGGGGAGTTTGACCGCGGCGAGGACCTTTTCCTTCTCCGCCCGCAAATCATCGGCGTTGAACGAGATCGGCTCTTCCATCGCCGTCAATGCCAGCAACTGCAGCAAATGGTTTTGGATCACGTCCCGGGCCGCACCCACACCGTCGTAATACCCGGCCCGGCCGCCGGTGCCGATGTCCTCGGCCATGGTGATCTGCACATGGTCCACGTAGTTCGCGTTCCACAACGGTTCGAACAACTGGTTCGCGAACCGCAACGCCAGAATGTTCTGCACCGTTTCCTTGCCCAGATAATGGTCAATCCGGAACACCGCATCCGGCGGGAACACCGACTCCACAATGTCATTCAAAGCCCGGGCGGAGTCCAGGTCATGACCGAACGGCTTCTCGATCACCACCCGCCGCCACTGCCCCGGCTTGGCCTGCGCCAGGCCGTGCTTGGAGAGCTGCCGGCAGACCTGCTCAAACGCCTTGGGCGGGATCGACAGGTAGAAGCCGTGATTGCCGCGGGTGCCGCGGGTTTCATCCAGCTCCTCCAACACATCGCCGAGGCGCTCGAAAGCGTCGTCGTCGTCGAACTCGCCCTGGACAAAGCGGATACCGGAGGCAAGCTGCTCCCACACCGCCTCATCGAACTTCGTCCGGGCGTGGGCCTTCACGTTCTCTTTCACCTCAGCAGCGAAATCAGCGTTATCCCACTCACGGCGACCAAAACCCACCAACGCGAAACTCGGCGGCAACAACCCACGATTAGCAAGGTCATACACCGCCGGCATCAACTTCTTCCGGGCAAGATCACCAGTGACCCCAAAGAACACCAACGACGACGGCCCGGCAATACGACTCAAACGACGATCCCGCGGATCCCGCAACGGATTCCGCAAACCGGCAGTCCTTGACCGCGAGCTGGGCGTGGCCGGTGAATCTGTGCTTACCGGCGAATCAACGAACGTAATAGACATTGTTGCCTTCTAACTGTCGACGGCGGTCCCCGCCGTCGGACCGACGGTCACGCGAGGATGAGCTCGCGGGTCTCCCCGAAGGGGACGGAGTCGCTCAGGGCGAGGGTGTAGCGGCCAGGCTGGTGGCGCGTTACCAGGATTCCAGCGAATCTCTGGGGCTTCTGGCGGAGCACAGCCTCGGCGTCGTCGAGCATCTCGTCGTGACGCCAGGGGTCCGTAACCAGGACTTCTACTTGTTCATCGGCCAGACAAATCATGGTGACCAATTCCTTTCAGGGATGAGGGTCCCCCAAAGCCAACCCCTCATCCTTGGGGTTGCTGTGTGGATCGAAAAAGGTGGCGTCCCGCGGACTGCAGAATGCGGGACGCCACCTCTCGATCTGATGGTTAGGAGATAGCAGCGCGGAGAGCCTTGGCAGCCAGGGCCGGGTCCTCTGCACCGTAGATTGCGCCACCGGCAACGGCTACGTCAGCGCCGGCCTTCTGGACGTCCGGGATGGTGGCAACCTTGACGCCACCGGCAACGGAGAACGGGACGCGGGCTTCAGCACCGGCGCGCAGCAGGCCGTTCAGGTCGAAGCCAGGCTTGGCCTGCTCGTCCAGGCCAGCGTGCATTTCAACGAACTTTGCACCCAGGGCGCGGACTTCCTTGGCACGGGTAACCTTGTCCTCGATGCCGATGAGGTCAACAACCACGCCCTTGTTGTGGGCCTTTGCAGCCTTGACGGCACCGGCGATGGTGGAGTCGTCAGCAGCACCCAGGACGGTCACCAGGTCCGCGCCGGCCTTGAAGGCGATGTCGGCTTCAAGCTCGCCGGCATCCATGGTCTTGAGGTCGGCGAAGACGATCTTGTCCGGGTGGGCGTTCTTGACGGCGGTGATGACCGGCAGGCCCTCGGCCTTGATCAGCGGGGTACCGAGTTCGATGATGTCAACGTATTCGGCAACCTGGCCGGCCAGTTCCAGGGCAGCTTCGGTGGTCAGGAGGTCGATGGCAACTTGGAGCTTCATGATGTTGTTTCCTTTGTGATTGATGTATTGCGATGGATGGGAAAATCTTGGGTGTTCTTACTCGAGGTTTGCGTGACGCAGCCACAGCTCTTCAGCCGGCTGTGCGTCGTTGTCCCAGAGCGACTGGAAGATGGCTTCCGTGGCCACGAACAGGGCCTGCTCGAACAGCGAACCTGAGTACTGGCGGGTCACCGAGGAGCCGTGGTCGGTCTTCTGGGCGGCCGGGATGATCACCAGCGCGTCGGCCAGGCCGGCGAGCGGGGAGTCCGGGTTGGTGGTGAACGCGGCGATGCGCGCTCCTGCCTTGGCGGCGGTTTCGGCGGACTTGACCACACCGGAGGTGGTGCCTGATCCGGACGCCACCAGCAGCAGGTCGCCGGAAGCGATGGCCGGGGTGGTGGTGTCGCCCGCAATGTGGACCGTGAGGCCCAGGTGCATCAGGCGCATGCCGGCCATGCGGAGGACCAGGCCACTGCGGCCTGCTCCTGCAACGAAGATCCGGCCCGGGTGGGCGAGGTGGCTTGCCAGGCGAGCCATCTGCTGTTCGTCGATCTTGGCGACTACGCCCTGCATTTCGTCCCTGACGAGGGACACATTGCGGACAATGTCGGAGGCGGTTGTATACGTAGCAGTCGTCGTTGCGCTTGCTGTCGGATTCACGATTCTGTCCCTTCGATTCGGTCCTCGGCCTGTCTCGGCCATCGGAGTGCTTTTCGGTTGACAACTATGTTTCCGCCTCAAAAGGGGTGGGGTAACACTGTTTTCTGACGGTTCTTCCTACACTTAAGGATTGGTGGGGTAGCCAACTGCCTTGTACCGGGAGGCGTGGATCCGTTCCTCAAAAAAGTCTTGGCTGAATCAAAACTTTCAAGTAACCCTCCTCTGTAGTATTGGAGCCAACTCGTACCCGATCCCCGGAGCGCAGACCCTTGGCATCGCCTTCTTCCTTCCAATCGCAGATCTACCGGTCTTTGCCGGAGATCGAGCGTGCCGATGCGATTGTCGACAGAATCTCCACCGCCATCTCCCTTGGCTTGCTCAAAGTGGGCGAACGCTTGCCCGCTGAAGCCGCACTGTCCGAGATGTTCGGGGTGGGTGGAGCCACACTCCGCGAAGCGCTGAACGAACTGCGCGAACGCGGAATCGTTGAAACCCGCAGGGGACGCAGCGGCGGGTCTTTCGTAGTCAGGCAGCCCGAGACCCAATCCGAGGCCATGCGCGCCTGGTTCCTCTCCACTTCGATCTCGGAAATCCGCGATATCGGTGACGAGCATGCAGCCATTGCCGCAGCAACCATCCGATTGGCCTGCGAACGCGCCGAAACCCATGACTTCGAACGCTTGCAGGAGCTGGCGCGGGCGCTGGTCCTGGCCCACTCCCCCGAAGTCCGCGCGTCTGCCGACAGCCGGTTCCACGTGGAACTTGCGGTGGCAGCCCAGTCACCACGACTTGCCAACGCCGAGATCCGGCTGCAGCAGGAGACGGTCCAGCAGCTGTGGACGCCCCTGGCCGTAGCATTTGACCCGGAAACAGCCACCGCTGAACACTTGGAGCTCGTCAGGGCGGTTGCCCAGGACCAGCCCGAGAAGGCCCAGGCGTTGGTGCTGGAACACATCAGGCGGAACATCTTCCACTTGATCGATACAAAGCTCACCCTCGGATATGCCCAATCAACCCAGGATGCATAAATGAAGCTAGTCGACGAAGTAGTACACGCCGCCAATGCCCTCACCTCGTGGACCAGCAGTGTTTCGTCCAGCATCGGGGAACTCGCCAGCCACGTCGGCGCACTGGTGGAAGGAAACCTGGGCGACCGGCCAAAGGTGGACCGCCCGGCACTGAAGGGCCTTGAGACACTTTCGAAGGATTTCCTGACAAAGAACTCCTTCGCCGTTGGCGCGGGAACGTTCTTCGCTGCCGACTCCGTGGAGCACGGTGACCATCTCCTTGAGTGGTGGACCCGGGGCGCCTCGGGCTCAGTCGAGAAGCTCGATGCGGATCTGACGCCGGGCAGCAACCGCTATTACGACTACGAGAAGTTGCCCTTCTTCTCCACGGCGGCGGCCACGGGGGAACAAACCCTCTGGGGTCCGTATATCGACTACCTCGGTTTCGAGGAATACATCATGACGTTCACGGCACCTTGGTCCATCCACGGCCAGTTTGCCGGCGTGGTGGGGTGCGACATCCGCATCAAGGACCTTGAGCCCATCATCATGCCGGACCTCCGCAGCATCCACGGCGATGCGGCCCTCATCAATGCCAGCAACCGCGTCATCCTGGGCAATTCCGGAGCGTACCTCGTGGGCGACCGGATCAAGGACGGGCCGGTGGAAAAGCACCGGGTAGACCTGGATGTTCCGCACTTGGGCCTTGCCCTGATCTACAGCACCTGACAACTGCCGGGAACAGCCCCTGCCTCCTTGGACTACCGGGAGCCGGGGGCTGATTGGCATGCCCGGATGCAGACGCCGCAGCACGGTGGCGACAATCCCAGATGCACAAAAGTCCCAAAAATAAAAGCTGTTGAACTGAGGTTTTTAAGCTGTAGTCTCTGGAGTGATTTACTTCACAGGAAGCTTGGCGTCCAGGCCAAACCCCGCCCCGGGACACGAAGCGGGTGACCCAACACCCGCACGCAGCAGCCGGCTTCCGATGCTCGGCGCAGGCATTTTTTTGATGCGCATCTGAATGTTTTAGCTATGACTTGCCGGAAGGATCGTGGCCATGGCCGCACCTCACAAGGCGATGGACCCCACCAAGGGACGTGAACGGCAGATCCATGAAGCACGACTTAGTTCAGTCAAGGGAGATTGTTATGAGTGAAAAGCGATTAGAGGGCAGTGACGGCCTGGAGCGGTCCATCGATTGGAAACAGGGGCTGGCCATCGCGCTGGGAGTTCCCCTTCTGATCCTGCCCTCGCTGGGCTACCTGCCGATGTACCTGGCCGCCGGTGCGATCCTGATCTGGGGGTTGTCCGTGATCCAGGGCTTCTTCCAGAACGCGGCCTACGCGGAAATGGCCACCACGTTCCCCAAAGCCTCGGGCCTTCCCGGCTTTGCCCAGCACGTCTTCCGCACCGAGAACTACCAAGGGAAGTACGACAAGAGCAAGCTGATTGGCGGCTTCAGCGCGTGGGCCTACTGGTTCGCCTGGACCCCCGTGCTGGCCATCTTCTCCATTCTGGTGGGCAGCTACCTGCACGGACTGTTCCCGGCGCTGGGCGAGCTGTTTACCGAGAACCAAATGACCCTCATGACCGGACTGGTGATCTTCGGAGGCCTCTTTGTGGTCAACTGGTTCGGACTCAAGGACGGCGCCAAACTGGGGTACGTCCTGGCCGCCTTCTCGCTGATCCCCCTGGTGGTCCTGACCGTGGCGCCCTTCGCCACGGGCCACGTCGACATGGGCAACATCACCGGGAACCTGGTGCCGGCCGACTGGGCCTGGGACATGCACCATATCCTGATCCTCCTCGGCATCTTCGCCATTGCCCAGTGGAGTGCTTGCGCCTGGGAAACAGCCGCCATCTACGGGCCGGAGTACAAGAACCCCGTCAAGGATGTCTCCAAGGCACTCTTTGCCTGCGGCGTGATCTGCTTCTTCTCGTTTATCCTTGTGCAGGCCGCCGTGATCGGCGTGCTCGGGGTGGACGGAGTACTGGACCAACCCGTGTCCCCGTTGATTCCCGTGGCCCACGCCGTCTTCGGCGAAGTGGGTTCCATGGTCACTATCTTCATGCTGATCGCAGCCATGGTTTTGATTATCCAGACCGCCTACCTGGGATCCTCGCGAGCCATGCACTCCATGGCCATTGAGGGCAACCTCCCACGCTCCCTGGGCAAGACCAACCGCAACGGCACGCCTTTTGTTGCCATGCTCGTGATCGGCGCCTTCAACCTCGTACTCATCTTCATGGGCAATCCCGCCGCGATTGTTGCCGCGTCGGCCATCGGCTACACCTGCGCCAATGGCATCAGCCTGTTCGCGTACGTCCGGGCAAAGAAGCACCCTGCCTTCGCCGGCTTGGACCGGCCCTTCAAGGCCCCCAGGGGCTGGAAGAACGTAGCCATGGTGTTCGGCCTGTTCAACCTTCCCTTATGCCTGATTGGCGTCGTCTACTTGAACAGCCTCGAAATCGGCTGGGCCCCCACCTGGGTGGGCTTCATTGTGCTGGCTCTCTACGTTCCCATCTGGTTCTACTCGCAGCGCCAGGCGGCGCGCCACAAACCAGAGCCAGGTGCCGCCGTCGTACCTGATGCACGCCCCGGGGCGAACCTTGAGGACGCCACGCGCCCGTAGCCGCTCCTGAATCACCGTCGGAAGGCGGGTTGGTGGACAGCTGTTGCTGCCCACCAACCCGCTTTTCTGTTGCTTTTGCAGCTCCAGGAGGCAAGTCAAACACCGGCCAGAACGTCAATCTACAAACTCATCATGAAATTTTCTAAAAAAGTCTGGACTAGAAGTATTAGGCCGAGTAGGTTTGTTTGTGGGGCCGGAGAGTGACCCGCATCACACATTCTACGTAGACCAAATGTCTTCCTGGGCTTTGATCTATCAGGGGATTCGGGTCAACTCTTCCCCCATTCAGGGCATTCAGCCCAATTTCACCTCTTAGCCGTAAAGGCACCGAAGTGAATGTTTTCTGACCACTTCCCACCACTGTCCACTCAAAGGAGAGACCCATGGAAACACTGCTTGGAACACTCAGCAAGGCCGGAGCAATCCACAAGGTGGAGGACGGATACCTCAACATCCCGTCCATGGACCTTCCCGGAAGCGAAGCCTTCATCGGTGACGCCCTCCACAACCCCGAAGGCACGGTCATGAGCGCCGGCTTCTTCGAGCTCAAGGCGTCCGAACCGTTCGAGTACACCTACACCTACGACGAGATGAAGGTAGTCATCCAGGGTGAATTCATCCTCACCGACGTCTCGACCGGCGAAGTGACCCACGCAAAGGAACGCGACGTCCTGTTCTTCCCGAAGGGCACCACCGTCAAGTTCGACACCCCCACCTACGGCCTCGGCTTCTTCGCCGGCGACCGCTCCTTCGCACCGTAAGGACCAACCATGAGTTCCGTGTCCATGCCACACACAGCGGGCAACGGCTTGGAACCTGGTTTTCGCGGTGTCATCTGCGCGTCGTTCGGCGCAGCAGATGACACCGCGGATAAGCAAAACGACAGCCAGCCCAAGCTAAACCTGCACTTCGAAGCCGCAACCCCGGAGGCCCTCTCCGAGCTGCGGTCCGCACTGGGAAGCTCCAGCGTCGGCGTCCGCCTCCTGCTTTCAGGCTCGACGGCGGACATCCGCGCAGCAGCGGCCGTCGCCGCCGAGTGCGGACTTCAGCAGGAGGAAATGACCCTCCTCAGCTCTGAATCCGCACCTCGGGCAATCTACTGCCCGCATTGCCACACCACTACCGCAACCACCGAGCCCGCCGGTTCGGAGGTTCCCTGCCAGGGCTGCAGCGTCGACCTGGTAACCACCGACCACTTTTCCCGCCGAATGGGCGCGTACCTCGGATACGCAGCCCGTGTCGAGGAGGCATCATGACTGTCACGGCACTCCCCATCAGCCCCCACCCGGCGGTTGACGGCGGCCTTCAGCTGGAAGTGACCAACATCAGTCCCCAGACCGATTCGATCGTGAGCATCACACTCGCGGATCCGTCGTTCCGGAACCTGCCGTCCTATGTTCCGGGCAGCCACCTCGTGGTCCAGTACGGGGAAGGCGTCAACGCCTACTCCCTGACCGGCTCCGGCAACGCGCCTTCCGAGTACGCCATTTCAGTGCTCCGCGTCGAAGACGGCGCCGGCGGATCCCAGGCAATGCACCGTCTCTCCGTTGGCGACCGCGTCTTCGTCTCGCGGCCCCGCAGCGCTTTCGCCCCGGCGTCAACCGCCACCCACCACCTTCTCGTCGCAGCGGGAATCGGAATCACCCCGGTCCTCTCGCACGCACGGGCCGCCGCCGACCGCGGCACCACCTCGTCCCTCATCTACGTTTACCGCCCCGGATCCGGAGCGCACGTGGACGAAGCCCGGGAACTCCTCGGTTCAGCCCTCACTGAATGCAGCAACCGCGACAGTTTCCAGGAAGTCCTCACCGATCAGCTCACCAAGCAGGGCGTGGGAACCCACCTTTACGTGTGCGGCCCCAACGCATTCATGGACTCCGTGCTGGACCAGGCCCGCCAAGCCGGATGGGCTGAAGCACGGCTCCACTCGGAGGCCTTCGGTGCAGCTGAACTGGACGACGGCGAGCCGTTCACGGTGAACCTGGCCCGGAGCGGCCTCAAGCTTGACGTTCCGGCCGGCGTCTCCCTCCTGGAGACCTTGGAAAAAGCCGGAAAGACCATCCCCAACATGTGCCGCAAGGGTATCTGCGGCGAGTGTGTCCTGCCTGTCCTCAAAGGAACCCCGCAACACCGGGATATGTACCTCACTGATCAGGAAAAGGCCCAGAACACCACAATGATGTGCTGTGTTTCACGCAGCGAAGACCCCGAATTGGAGTTGGACCTTTGAGCATCACCATCGACACACCAACTGACACCCCTTCACTCCCGGACCGCATCCGGCGTTTCCCGTTCCCCTTCCGGGACGAGATGTACCGCTACAGCGCCAACGTGGAACCGGCCAACAAGAACATCGACACGGACGCAGGCTCGTGGGGCAAGGGACTCATCGACATCGACGAGTTCTACCTCGAAGAGCTCGCCGACCGTGAGCGGATCCTGACCCGCGACCCTTCCCGGTCCCAGGTCCTCCCGCACATGAAACCGGCCGCGTGGGACACGGTGGCAACCCTGCTTCCGTCCATGGCCGAGGAAAACCCGGAGATCATGTCCTTCCACCGCGAAGGAAACCACTGCCGCTGGCACAACAGCCTGCAGAACCTGGACATCGAATTCACCATCGGCGACGATGATTCGCTGCCCGGTGGGCCTCTGCGCTTCCTCGGAACGCAGATCCAGGACGACATTGTGCTCCTGGATATCCGTGACGGCACCATGTGGCTGGACGCCGGCGTGGTCAGCTTCGCCGCTGACTGGTCCTTCGGGTTCGACGTCGGAATGAGCTTCCTGGAGATCCACGGCCCTGTGCCGAGGGTCAAGGAAGAGAACATCATCCAGCGTGCCGAGCAATTCCTCATGCGTCTCCAGCCCGGTGAGCAATTCCGGCGCACCAACTGGACCATGACCGTGGGCCGTCGCCTGGATACCTCTACGGAGACGTACCAGGAATGGGGTCCGGACCGCGGCACCATCGCCACCGATCCGGACATGCCGGACAAGCTGCACCTCCGCGTCGAGGTCCAGCACCTGGTCCGGCTCCCCCACACGGGAACCCTGCTGTTCCTGATCCGCAGCTACCTCTTGCCGCTGCGGGACATCGCCCAGGTCCCCACCTGGCGCGAGAAGTTCGGCAACATCCTCGCCGAACTGCCGGAAG
This sequence comes from Paenarthrobacter sp. NPDC089988, assembly GCF_044748465.1. NCBI lineage: Bacteria > Bacillati > Actinomycetota > Actinomycetes > Micrococcales > Micrococcaceae > Paenarthrobacter > Paenarthrobacter sp. NPDC089988. The sequence goes on along the minus strand of NZ_JBIVGD010000038.1, from coordinate 196 downwards.
ACATGGCCGAGTACAAAGGCATCACCCGGTACCGCAACGCTGCCTCCGAATGGCTGCTCGCGGGCTAAGAACGTCCAAACCATCTACACATCAAAAACATAAAACAAAGGAGTTAGTTGTGACTTTGAATGCTGATACTGAGGTTTTGGTGGGTGTTTCGCATCCGTTGGATCCGTTGTCGCGGGTGGAGATCGCG
>NZ_JBIVGD010000037.1:0-20823 GCF_044748465.1 Paenarthrobacter sp. NPDC089988 | reverse complement strand
TGGGTGGCGAGTCACATCCATCTAGGCGGAACGGCCTGGCACCCATCCTGCCAGCCAGTCCCAGACCAGCCACTGTCAAGACTCACAGTTGGGTGGGAGAGCGCGTTAGCCGTTCAGCTTGCCGGCCAGCCGTTCACGCATGCGTATGCTGGCCTCGTTAAGTCCGATGAACTCCACCTCGCGACCGTGATTCCGGTACTTCTCGGTCACCGAGTCCAGCACGGCAATGGTGGACGCGTCCCAGAGATGGGAGGCGTGCAGATCAATGACCACGCGATCTATGCCGTCTGAGGAATCTTTCGCGTAGTCGAATTGCGTGTAGAGGTCGTTGGAGGAGGCGAAGAAGAGCTCTCCGTTCACGGTGTACGTCGCCACGGTTTCTCCATTGACCGAGAGTTCCGTCCGTTCGACCGTGGCGAAGTGGGCCACCCGGCGCGCGAACAGCACGCTCGCGGTCAAAACCCCGACGCCGACACCCACTGCGAGGTTGTGCGTCGCCACCACTGCCGCAACTGTGAGGAGCATGACTGCCGTCTCGGACTTCGGCAGCCGCTTCAAGGTGGACGGCCGGATGGAGGGCCAGTCAAAAGTGATCAGCGAAACGAAGATCATGACGGCAACCAGGGCAGCCATGGGAATCATGCCCACCACGTCGCCCAGCACCACCACCAGGATGAGCAGGAAAACACCGGCCAGGAAGGTCGAGAGACGACTCCGTGCGCCCGAACCCTTGACGTTGATCATGGTCTGCCCAATCACCGCGCAACCGCCCAGGCCGCCCAGGAAACCGGTGACGATATTCGCCGCACCTTGCCCCCACGAGACCCGGGTCTTGTTGGAGCGGGTATCTGTGATGTCGTCAACCAGTTTGGCGGTCATGAGGGATTCCAACAGCCCAACAAGTGCCATGGAGAGGGAGAACGGCGCGATGATCTGGAAGGTCTCGAGGTTCAGCGGAACATGGGGCAGGAAGAAACCGGGCAGGCTGTGGGGGAGTTCGCCCTTGTCGCTGACGGTCGGCACATCAATCCCGCCGAGCACCGTCACCAGCGTGATCAGCACAATCGCCACCAACGGAGCCGGAACAGCCTTGGTGAACCGCGGCAAGAGAAACACAATGGCCAGGCCCACGGCAACGATCGGATAGACCATCCACGGAACATTGAAGAGCTCGGGCATCTGCGACATGAACACCAGGATGGCCAGGGCGTTGACGAAGCCGATCATCACGGAGCGGGGGATGAACCGCATGAGCCGTGTGACTCCCAAGGCTGCAAGGATGATCTGGAAGACCCCGGCCAGGATGATCGTGGCGATCAGGTAGTCGAGGCCGTGTTCCTTCATGACGGGAGCGATCACCAAGGCGACGGCACCGGTTGCCGCGGAGATCATCGCAGGACGCCCGCCCACAATGGCCGTCACCACGCCCATGGTGAAGGAAGCAAACAAGCCGATGCGGGGATCCACTCCGGCGATCACCGAGAACGCGATGGCCTCCGGGATGAGCGCCAAAGCCACTACGAGTCCGGCAAGGGATTCCGTCAGAAGGCGGCGGGGTGAACGGAAGGTCACCCGCAGTGACATGAGTTGCTCAGGAGTCATGGGTCCTTACAGTGCAATCTGCTACAGGGCAGTCTGGCGGTAGCGCTCAATCTGCTTCAGGCGCCGCTGGAGGCTGTCGCGCCGCGGGTGCGGAACGACGTCGGGCGCCTCAGCAGTGAGATCAATGTGTTCGGTTCCGTACTGCCACAGCAGGAGGTCATCCAGGAGGCGGTCGGGGCCGGGGGAGTAGCGGTGGTCCAGGGCCTTGCGGACCTCGGTGATCCGGTTGGCACTGAGCAGTCCGGCAAGTTCCACGGTTTTGGTGAGTCCGTGGGCCGCGAGGAGTTCGGCTGCCCATCCCCAGTCGTCATCTACTTTACGGTCAACGTGGGGGAGCAGGGTACGCCAAACGTCACGGACGCGGTTGGGAGTGAGCGGCGAGCCCCCTTCGCCTTCCAGGTCCCAGTAGCCCCGGACTTCTTCGTAGCGCTCGTGGAGATCGGCAAATGCGCTCTCCACGGTCTCCAGCATCGCGGCTGTGGCTGTGAACTGCCGGTCGAAGTGCGGAGTCCACGCACGGGGATCCTCGGCCTTGAAGCGGATATCGTGCTCGATCTCGCTCCAGGCGTGGGCGAAGACGGTGCGGATTTGGCACTCGAAGAAGTAACTGCCGTTGGCCGGGAGATCCGGGTTGAAGACCTGTTGGTACTCCTTCACGGCCTCGTTCTGGATGGTGCGCAGGATGAGGTGCCGGCTGGAGTAGCCGTAGGTTCCGGACTCGATGGAGCCGATGTCCTTCTCGCGGTCACCACGGCAGTCGAACAACTGGCGTTGCCGCTTGATGATGTTGGCCACCGCGGCATTCTCGGCAGGGAGCTTGGTGATGACGCGGATTCCCACCATGTCGTTCAGCGTCCGGAAAGGGTCCGGGAACTTGAGGACACGCGGGCCGCCGGGCTCGATGGGATCGTCCGTTCGGGAGATCTTTTCACGGAAAGAATCCACCGTTTTTGTTCGTCCAGTGACGAACAAGGGAGTCACCTCAGCGTCGTTCAGCATGTCCCGCAGCGTCAGCAAAACATCCCGGGTAACCCGCTTGAGGGCAGGGCGGACCCGCTCGTAGAGTGCTACGTTCGCCTCTACCGCTTTGCGCTGATCCGGATCCAGGCTGTCCCAGTTGCTTGCCATGCCCCCAGCTTACGGTGCGGGTCCGACACCGAAGCCGGACACTCCGCCGTCGAAATGCATCTAGCCAAACCAGCGGAACCTCGCGATAGGCTCGGTACAAAGGAGGGCGCAATGTTGCGGCACAAGTACAGCTACGGCGAACACCCCAGTCAGTGGGGCGAACTCTTCATACCTGAACCAAGCAACGGAAACCATCGTGGTCCGGCGTCGATCTCTGGCGGCGTGGCGGTGGTTATCCATGGCGGATACTGGCGCTCCCAGTACGGCGCCGAGCTGGGCGAGCCCCTGGCACGTGACCTGGCGGCCCATGGAATTACCGCTTGGAACCTTGAATACCGCAGGGCCGGCAACGGGGGTGGTTGGCCCCATACCTTCGAAGACATCCTGGCCGGCATTGACCACCTGGCCGAGATCGCCGGCGACCACGGCCTGCAACTTGGCAAAGTGGTGGCCTTGGGCCACTCCGCGGGCGGCCACCTGGCGGTTTGGGCGGCCGGGCGCGAACGGCTTTCGTCGATCGGGAATCCCGACGCCGACCGCCAACTCGTGCGGGGACCGGAGGAGAACGCCGTGCACCTGACGGGCGTGGTCAGCCAGTCGGGTCTGCTGAACCTGGCAGCGGCTGAGCGCTTGAACCTCAGCAACGGAGCTGTCTGCAACCTCATGGGCGGGGACTCAGCCAGATACCCCAAGCGGCATAAGTATGCAGACCCCATGACGTCGCTGCCCATCGACGTTCCCGTGTATGCCGTTCACGCCATGGAAGACGAGGACGTCCCGGCCAGCCAGTCGGAGGCCTACGTCGCGGCGAGCAACGCTTCCGGCGGGGCGGCCCAGCTGTTGAGGGTCCCGGGAGACCACTTCGACCTCATCGATCCCAAGGCCGTGGCCTACAAGAAGTGCCGCGAACTGGTTCAGAGGCTGCTCTCCTGACCGCTGGTCGCGGAGGGCCTGCTCTGGCAGAGTAATCCCATGCTGACTGTGATTGGCGAGGCCCTTGTTGACGTCGTCCAGCGCCCCACCGGGATCGAAGCGCACGTTGGGGGGAGCCCGCTCAATGTCGCCGTGGGCCTGGCGCGGCTGGACCACCCCGTGCAGTTCCTCGGAAGGTTCGGCCAGGACGCCTACGGCGATTCCGTAGGCGCCCACCTGCGGTCCAGCTCCGTGATGGTCCCGATTCCACCGGACAACAAACCAACCAGCGTGGCCACCGCACTGATCGACGACGACGGCGCCGCCACCTACACGTTCGACCTCGCCTGGGAACTGCCCGGACTCAGCGCCCGGTTGCCCCTCATGCTGCAGGGAGCCACTTTGCTGCACACGGGTTCGATTGCCACCGCCTTGGAGCCTGGCGCTGCTGAGGTGCTGGCCGCCGTCGAGCATGCCCATCCGAGCAGCACCATCAGCTTCGATCCGAACTGCCGCCCCTCCATCATTACCAATCGGGAATATGCGCGGACGCAGGCCGAACGCTTTGTGGCCTTGGCCGACGTCGTCAAAGCCTCGGACGAGGACCTGGAGTGGCTCTATCCCGGCGTGGATCCCTTGGAATCGGCGCGTCGTTGGCTGTCCATGGGTGGAAATGAAGGTCCTGCGCTGGTGGTGGTGACTCGTGGCGTCAAAGGCCCCTGGGGCATTACGAAAGCAGGCGAGGCCGAGGTTCCCGCACCCAAGGTGGACGTAGTGGACACAGTGGGTGCCGGGGATTCGTTCATGGCGGGTCTCCTCTCCGCGATCGTGGACCGGGGACTGGACGGTGCGCAGAACCGGGAGGAACTGCGGGCCATGCCGGCCGAGACCCTTGCCGCGATCATGGAACACGCAGCGAGGGCGGCGGCCGTCACAGTGTCACGCGCCGGAGCCAATCCGCCGTCGAGGGCTGAACTCAACCACGGCTAGAACGTCAGTCGGCTCCGTGCCCGCGTGCCACTTCCTCTCCGGGCTTGACCGGTCCGGGAGGCGTTCCGTCGCCGAAAGGCCGGCCGCCCAGCGACTCTCGGCCATGCGGAGTCAGCCATCCTGAAAGGTCCGGGCCTGCAGGGATGATCTGCGTGGGATTGATGTCCTGGTGGACCACGTAGTAGTGCTTCTTGATCTGCACGAAGTCGATGGTGTCCCCGAAACCGGGCGTCTGGAACAAGTCCCTTGCATAGGCCCAGAGCGCTGGCATTTCGGTGAGCTTGTTCCGGTTGCACTTGAAGTGGCCGTGGTAGACCGCGTCAAAGCGGACCAGCGTGGTGAACAGCCGGACGTCCGCCTCGGTGATGGTGTCGCCAACCAGGAAACGTTGGGATGAGAGCCGTTCCTCCAGCCAGTCCATGGCGGTCCAGAGGCGGGAGTAGGCAGCGTCATAGGCCTCCTGCGAACCTGCGAAACCGCAGCGGTATACGCCGTTGTTGACCTCGGTAAAGACGCGCTTGTTGATCTCGTCGATCTCGGCGCGAAGGTGCTCCGGGTACAGTTCCGGGGCTCCTGGCCGATGGAACTCCGTCCATTCCGTGGAGAAGTCCAAGGTGATCTGCGGGTAGTTGTTGGTGACCACTGCACCGCTGGGGATATCCACCATGGCCGGGACGGTGATGCCGCGGGGATATTCCGGGAAACGCTGGAAGTAGGCCTCCTGCAGTCGTTCGATGCCCAGGACGGGATCCTTGCCGTCCTGGTCCAGGTCAAAAGTCCATGACCGGGCGTCGTGGGTAGGTCCGGGCTGGCCAAGGCTGATGGCGTCCTCCAGGCCCAACAACCGCTGGACGATGACTGAACGATTGGCCCACGGACAAGCCCGCGCTGCGACGAGCCTGTAGCGCCCGGCCTCCACCGGCCATCCGGGTTCCCCGTTCGGTCCAGGAGTTCCGTTGCGAGTGATGCGGTCTTCGATGTAGTTGGTATCCCGGTTGAATTCTCCGCCTGTAACGTATGCGCCTTTTGTGCTGTGCTCTTCCTTCGTCTTTTCACTCATGGACCCACACTATGGCGCGCTCCCTCGGCCCGCGAGGGCATGCTGCCCGAATCCGCTCCGGTACCGCCCACGTAGACTGGCATCATGCGGCTCGTAGCAAGTGACATAGACGGAACCATCCTCGGCCACGACGGAAAAATCAGTGCCAGGACCATCAGGGCGTTCCAGGACTGCCGCGATGCCGGGGTGGAGTTGGTGTTCGTCACGGGCAGGCCGCCGCGGTGGTTGTACCCGCTCCAGGAACAGTTGGGACACAGTGGGATCGTCATCTGTTCCAACGGTGCCGTGGTGTGGGACCTTGCAACAGAGAAGCCGATCTCGTCCACCGGCCTGGATCTCGCGTCCGTCCTCGAAGCACGCCGAATCATCAAGTCGATCCGGCCCGATGCCTTGTTCGGCGCCGAGACGCTGTTCGGATTCCACCTCGAGCCGGGCTTCATCGAAAACGAAACCAGCGAGCTGCTCGCCGAATTTACCCCCGCACCGCTGGACCAGACGCTCACTGCGGATGACGCCGTCGTGAAGTTCCTGGCAATTACCCGCAATGGCACGCCTGATGAGTTCCTGGCCGAAGTGGCGCCTGCCGTGTCCCATCTTGTGTCCACCACCCACTCGGCGCCGCGGACTGCCCTGCTGGAGATGTCCGTGCCCGGCATCAACAAGGCCGTCACGTTGGCGAAGTACGCGGAGTCGCTGGGGATCGAAGCCGCGGACGTGGTTGCTTTCGGCGACATGCCCAATGACATCGAGATGCTCCGCTGGGCCGGCCACGGGTATGCCATGGCCAGTGGACACCCCGAGGCCATCCTCGCGGCCGGGCAGCAGGCTCCGCATTTCGACGATGACGGAGTGGCCCAGATCCTCGAGGCGAAGCTGACCGGGCAGACCGTCTAGGAACTTATGGGTGCCGGACGCCCTCTCCGGCCAGGATGGCGCGGTACCCCTCTTTGTAGCTGGGGTACGTGAACTGGAAACCGGTGGACCGAAGGCGCCGGTTGGAACAGCGCTTGTCGCCCGCACCGCCGTCGGACGCCGGCCCCACGGGCGGTTCCGGAAGCCGGAGCTCATGGGCGAGGAAACGCAAAACGTCGCCCAATTCAGCCGACTCGTCATCCACGCCGAGATACACGGGCGCGGGGTCCGGGGACATGGTGGCGAGGTGGACGATCATGGCCGCGGCGTCGTCGCGGTGGATGCGGTTGGTGTGCTTCGGCTGGCCGGGAATCACCGCCTCGCCAGAGCGTACCTGCTCGATCAGGCGCGTGCGCCCGGGTCCGTAGATTCCGCCGAGCCGCACCACAGTGGCGTGCGGGTGACGCGAGAACAACAAATCCTCAGCCTGCAGCAGGATCCTTCCGCTGAATCTGTCCGGCTCCGCCGGGGTGGATTCGTCCACCACAGCGCCGCCGGCATCCTTGTACACGGCAGTGGAGGACACGAAAATGATCCGTCGCGGCGCCATCTGGCTTCGATCGACGGCGTCGAGCACGTTCCGCAGGCCGTCCACGTACGCGGCCCGGTAGGCCTCCTCGGTGGAAGCGTCAGCGGCCAGGGCGACGACCACGATGTCGGCGTCGGGCACCTCCGGAACGTCGTTGGCCAAATCAGCCTTCACTCCGCGGATTTCCGGCGGCAGCTTCTCCGGAGACCGCCGGATTCCGTACACCTCGTGACCCGCCGCAGCGAATCGCAGGCCGGCTTCGGTTCCCAAGTCGCCGCAACCGGCGATCACCACAGTCATTCCCTTAGTTTGCCAGCCGCGCAGCCGTCACCGAGTTCCCAGACTCCATACAACCGCCGTTCAACTTGCGCCCGTAGGCTTCCAGCCAAGGACCCGTTCGCATCGCGTCCCAGCAGTTGGAATCCAGGGGGCAACCATGGCCAAGCGCCGAATCAACGACTTCACTTCCACGCCGGTGCGTCGCATCGAGCCGGACCACCATTGGCGTTCGCTCCGCCGCGGCGATCGAGTCAGCGTCACGCTGACTCCGGGGTTCGCGGAACACGGCGTGGTGGACGACGTCACGGGGGATGCCACTGCCGTTTGGGTGGAGCTCGACGGCGGTCGCGGCCGGACGCTGGTGCACGTCAGCGATGGCGTGGCGATCGTCCCGCAGGAGTCCTGAGCACGCTCTCCCCGCTGGATCAGTCAGTTACGCTACGGATGTGACGCTGCCCTACTTCCTGCGTAAAGACGGCTCGACCGGGACCCTGGCCTTTGCCCATCGCGGCTTCTCCCTGGACGGCCTGGAGAATTCGATGGCAGCGTTCCGGGCAGCCGTTGATCTGGGGACCGTGCACCTTGAGACGGACGTCCACACCACAAAGGACGGCGTCCTGCTGGTCTTCCACGATGAGTCCCTGGACCGGGTGACCGGTTCCGTAGGCCGTATCGCTGAGCTGACAGCGGGGGAGGTGTCCGCAGCCCGTATCGGCGGGCATGAGCCGGTACCCACATTCGATCAGCTCGTTGCGGCCTTCCCGCAGGCCAGGTTGAACCTTGACGTGAAGGACTGGAATTCCGTGGTTCCCCTGGCGGAGGCCATCGAGCGCCACGGCATCCACGGGCGCGTCCTGGTGACGAGCTTCTCCGACCGTCGGCGCAGGGCGGTGTTGAAGAAGCTCAGCGAGCGGACTGCCTCTTCGGCAGGGAGCACCCTCACGGCGCTGTTCGTCTTCCTTGGCCCCGTCCTCCCCGCGCCGTTGGCACGCAAGCTGCTTGCCGGCGTCGACGCTTTCCAGGTGCCGGCCCGCTACGGCCGGTTCCCTGTGGTCACCCGGGGCTTCGTTCGCCGGGCGCATCGGGTGGGCCGGCAGGTCCATGTGTGGACCATTAACGAACCCGACGAGATGCAGCGTTTGCTGGACCTTGGCGTGGACGGCCTGGTTTCCGACCGGCTGGACCTGCTCAAGGAAGTCCTCATCAATCGGCGCCAGTGGGTCTAGCGCGGGAGCGCTAAACCGCGCGGGTGAGAGAGCGTTTGCCTGAAGAGGCGATTCCGTGAGAGAGGATCGGACGCTCTCGCAGCTAATCCCCCTTCCGCCGGACGCTCTCGCACCAAATCACCCCCTTCCGCCGGACGCTCTCGCAGCTAATCCCTCTCGATGGCGGCCTGGCGCTCCTGTACCGCCCTGATCCGGGCAAGGTCCAGTTTGGTGGAGCGATCGAAGTTGAAGATCCCATTCCTTTCCTGGAATACATCCGTGAGCTGTGTGTAGCAGTAGCCGAACATCTCCGGGTTATCCAGCAGGACATCGCATAGGCCTTGGAACCGCTCGTAAAACTCCTCCTCGCTGGCGACGCGCTGACCATAGCCCCAAGACGTTTCGACGTCGTTGCCCGCGGCTGCCGCTTGCCGGGCCTCAGCCTCGTTCCACCAAATGCCGCCGAACTCGGAGACAAAGAAGGGCTGCCCGCTGTACGGGACGGAGTATTCCACTCCGTCGTGCGCGCGGTTGACGTAGGGCTTGCCACCGGCCAGGCCCTCCTGCTCCACACGGAACGCGTCCGGGTCCTGCTCATACGAGTGCGAGTCGTAGATGTCCGTCTCCCGGACCCGGTGGGAGTATCCGGAGGCGTCGATGACGGGCCGCGTCGGATCGGCGAGCTTGGTGGCCAGGAACATGGCCTGGGTGACGTCGTCCAGCACCGTGATCCTGTCATGGAGATGCTGGTGGGTTTCATTGAGCGGGCACCAGCCGATGATGCTCGGGTGGTTGTAGTCGCGCTGCAGGACTTCCAGCCATTGCGCCACGAAGCTTGCTGTGGGCTGTTGGTTGTGGCCGAGGGTGCCACCGCCGGAGACACCCCAGTCGCCGAACTCGCCCCAGACCAAGTAGCCCATGCGGTCCGCGTGGTACAGGAACCGCTCTTCGAACACCTTCTGGTGAAGTCGGGCGCCGTTGAAACCGGCAGATTTGGCCAGCTCGATGTCCTTGACGAGCGCGGCATCATCCGGCGCTGTCATGAGGGACTCCGGCCAATAACCTTGATCGAGGACCAGGCGTTGGAACACGGCCTCCCCGTTGATCCGAACAACCTTTCCATCCAGGGCCATGGAACGGACTGCCGCGTAGCTGCTGACTTCGTCCACTGTTTGTCCCACGTCGTCCTTGAGGGTGACCCGGAGGTCATACAGGAACGGGTCCTCGTGGGACCACGGACGGAGCTGCGTTTCAGGGATCTCGAACCGAAGCGCAGGGGAAAGGTCGACGTCGGCCCTCGCCGATGCTTCCATCCGCACCTTGGATTGGGGGTTGGTGAGGACGGCTTGGAGGGTGTGGCCTTGGCGGTTCCGGGAAACGGGCACCTCTAATGTCAGGCTGGAATCGGCGAGGCCCGGGGTCATGCGAAGGCGCTTGATGTGGACATCCGGAACTGCTTCCAGCCACACCGTCTGCCAGATGCCCGTGGTTCGCGTGTATTGGCAGTGCGTGTTGTTGTACCAGGTGGCTTGCTTGCCCCGGGCCTGCATGTCGTGGCGGGAATCGCGTGCCCGCACCACGATGACGGCGTCCATGCCCGGTTCGGTGACTTCGTTGAGGTCGGCGGTGAAGGGCGTAAATCCGCCCCGATGCCGGGCCACCTCCACTCCGTTCACCCACACTGTTGCGTCATGGTCCACGGCACCAAAGTGCAGGAGGACCTTGAGCCCAGTCCACTCCTGCGGGATGGTCACCGTGCGCCGGTACCAGACGGCCTCCATGAAATCGACGTTCTCCACCCCGGAAAGCGCGGACTCCGGCGCGAAGGGGACAAGGATCTCGTCGGTGAGTTCGCGCGTGAGGAGGCCGCGCTCCAAACCGGAATCCCCGGCGTCGATCTCGAAACCCCAAGTGCCGTTGAGGTTGAGCCAGGTATCGCGGACCAGTTGGGGCCGGGGGTGCTCTGGCTTGGGGATGGTGGAGCCGGTCAAGATATCTCCTTCTGAAGTGGAAAGAATCATCATTTACAACGTTAGAATCTTTGACTGCCCTATTCCAAGGGTTCTGTAGGTACAGCTTGGACTGAATACAGCCAGAGCTGTACTCTGAGGTTATGGAAACGCTCACGCATGCCCCCGTGCTGGCCCGTTTTGGGTACGCCGTCTCAGACCCCACCCGGGCAAGGATCCTCCTCGCCTTGTCCGAGACGCCGTCCTACCCTTCCGATCTGGCAGTCAGTTTGGGCGTTTCGCGGCAGAGCATGTCCAACCACTTGACCTGCCTGCGTGGTTGTGGGCTGGTGGTTGCCGTACCCGACGGGCGCAGGACCCGCTACGAACTCGCGGACGCGCGGCTCGGCCACGCCATTCGGGACCTGCTGGGAGTGGTCCTGGCCGTGGACCCGTCCTGCTGCGCGCCGAACGGAGAGTGCCTGGCATGACCCTTGCTGCCCCCAGCATGGACCGCCGCATTGTCCTGACCCGACGGATCAGGCTCTTTGCCGCCGCCACCATCACTTACAACGTCATTGAGGCCGTGGCAGCACTGTGGGCCGGTGGCGTGGCTGACTCCTCAGCGCTCCTTGGCTTCGGATTGGACTCCGTCATTGAGGTGACCTCGGCGCTCGCATTGTCCTGGCAGTTTTCTGCCAAGGATCCTGAGCGGCGCGAGCACCTGACCCTGCGGATCATTGCCATTTCCTTCTTCGCGCTGGCTGCCTTCGTAACAGTGGATGCGGCCAGATCGCTGCTGGGTGCGGGGGAGGCCCAGCACTCAACGGCAGGCATCGTGATCGCAGCTTTGAGCCTCGCGATCATGCCCGTGCTCTCCTGGGCCCAGTGCCGCGCCGGCAGGGAATTGGGTTCCCGGACCGCCGTCGCCGACTCCAAACAGACGCTCCTTTGCACGTACCTGTCCGCCGTCCTGCTGGTGGGCTTGCTGCTGAACAGCACGCTTGGCTGGTGGTGGGCGGACGCCATGGCAGCGTTGGTTATCGCAGGCATTGCCGTTCGTGAGGGCTTCAATGCGTGGAAGGGCGACGTGTGCTGCGCGGTGCCCGCCGGGCGCCAGGGAGACGTTGTGGCCCAGGGCGTGCCGGACGCATGCTGTGACGACTGCTCCAAGGACCAGCCAAGCAGCGTGTCCCTGACCCTCGGTGCCAAGCCGGCCGATCGATGACCGCGGCAGTAACGGGCGGCGACGAACGCGGCGTGAGAGGCTGGACCTACGCGTCCAGCCTGCGAGCCAAGGAGATTCACGTGACCCAGTACCGTTTGGCCATCCTTGACGACTACCAGCAGGTCTCCGGCGACTACGCGCCGTGGGAGTCACTGCTCGACGACGGCGTGAAAGTCACGGTTTTCAGTGCACCTTTCGTTTCGGAGGAGCAGGCCGTGGCCGCCTTGGCGCCTTTCGACATCATCGTGGCCATGCGTGAACGGACGCGCTTTCCGCGCCGGGTACTTGATGCACTGGTGAATCTGAAGCTCCTGGTCACCACAGGCATGGCGAATGCTGCCATCGACATGGAAGCCGCTTCGGAGCGGGGCGTTGTTGTGTGCGGGACCGGCGGATCACCCGCGGCTGCCCCCGAGATGACCTGGGCGTTGCTGCTGGCCTTCGCTCGGAACCTGGTGGTTGAGGAGAACTCGTTGCGGGCAGGCGACTGGCAATCCGCCGTCGGATTTGAACTGGAAGGCAAGACCCTCGGGATCGTCGGTTTGGGGAAGATCGGTTCCCGCATGGCGCGGTATGCCCAAGCGTTCGGAATGGAGGTGCTCGCCTGGAGCCAGAACCTCACGGCAGAGGCCGCAACGGCAGCCGGCGCGCGCAAGGTCACCAAAGAGGAGCTCTTCCGGGAGTCCGACGTCGTCACTCTCCACTTGCGTTTGTCGGAGCGGACCGAGGGCATTGTGGGGGCGAACGAGCTGCGGCTCCTTGGTCCGGAAGGACTCCTCGTGAACACGGCCCGGGGCCCTTTGGTTGACGAGGCTGCCCTCATCCGTGCTTTGGACGAGGGCTGGATCCGCGGTGCTGCGCTGGATGTCTACGATGAGGAACCGCTGCCGGCCGGCCACGCTTTGCTGCGTTCGCCGCGGACAGTGCTCTCCCCGCACATCGGCTATGTGACGCATGAAAGTTATCGGCAGTTTTACGGTGGAGCCTACGAGGACGTGGTGTCCTGGCTGGCGGGCTCCCCGGTGCGGGTGCTGAACGGCTGAGTCCGGGGTATCACTCGGCGCTCCTGTTCGCGCCGCGCGCACCCCTTGTGGCCAAGGGGCGCACCTGTTCGCGCCGTGTGCTCCCGGTGTTTCGGGTGCGTGTGGCGGAAGTGGGTGCGACACCGGTGCTCCTACCGTAGCCCTCGCAGTCGCACGGAACATTACGCGCTCGGCAAGCGCTTTCCCGGTCAAGCTGGCATGATATATCTCATGCGTATCCTCATTGCCCCTGACAAGTTCAAGGGATCCCTGACCGCCGCCGAAGCCGCGTCAGCCATGGCCGAAGGCGCCCTCCGCGTCTACCCCGACGCAGTAACAACCCAGTTCCCCGTGGCCGACGGCGGCGAGGGCACCCTCGACGCCGCCATCGCCGCAGGGTACGAGGAAAGGAACAACGCCGTTGTTGGTCCCATCCTCAAGCCCGTTGGAGCTTCCTGGGCGCTCAAGAAGGAATCCGGCGGAACCACAGCCGTCATCGAAACCGCCCAGGCATCTGGCCTCGCCCACATGGAACCGACGCCGGAGAACTCCCTGCGCGCCCACAGCTACGGTTGCGGCCAGCTGATCGCCGCAGCGCTCGACGCCGGTGCTTCCGAAATCGTCCTGGGCCTTGGCGGTTCTGCCATGTCCGACGGCGGCAGTGGTGCCCTGCGTGCTTTGGGTCTCAAGCCCCTCGATGCCGCAGGAAACGTTGCGCCGTTGGGCGGAGGTTCCTTGGTGGACGTTGTCTCCCTGGATGTTTCCGAGCTGGATCCGCGCCTGTCAGGCGTTAAGTTCCGCATCGCCGTCGACGTTCAGAACCCGTTGTACGGCATGGAAGGTGCCGCGCATGTCTTCGGCCCGCAGAAGGGCGCCGATGAGGATGCGGTGGCAAAGCTCGACGCCGGTCTCCGCAACTGGGCGTCGCTCCTTCGGGAAGCCACCGACCGTGACGTCAACGTGCCGGGAGCCGGAGCGGCAGGCGGGTTCCCGGCGTCGTTCCTTGCCTTCACTGATTCCGCGCTGGAAGGCGGCTTCGCACTGGTCGCCGGCCTGACCGGGCTTGCCAAGCACTTGGGCGAAGCCGACCTGGTGATCACGGGCGAGGGTTCCATGGACGAGCAGTCGCTTACCGGCAAGGCGCCGATCGCTCTCGCTGATGCCGCGAGTGTCCACGGAATTCCCGTGGTGGCTGTTGCCGGCCGGATCACCGTGACGCCCGAGGACCTGGCGAAGCACGGAATCGTGGCGGCCGCCCAGCTGCTGGACGTGGCGCAGCGCAAGGACGGCGTCCCGGACATTGCCGACGCCGTTGCCAACGCCGGCAAGTACGTGGCGTGGGCAACCAGCCAGGTCCTTGAGGGCGCGTAAGGCCTATTGCCGGTAGCCCTCCACTTCGCTGACGGGACGGGCTTCGGCGTCATCGGGGTTTTCGCCGGCGTCGCGCTTGGCGCGGCGTTGGCGGAGCAGGTCCCAGCATTGATCAAGCTGGGCTTCCACCTGCGCCAGCCGGGCTTTGCCATCCGCCGGAGTGGAGGCATCGCGGAGCTGGTGTTCCTCTTCCACCAGTGACTGGATGCGTTCCAGGATGTCCTGATTGTCCATGGTTCTGACTCCTACGCTTGGTGGGACGGTTATGTTCGAACGTAGTCCTGCTTAAGTTGCACGTCTACCGGCATACTGGGCACATGGAGTTCACCACCACCATCGTTGGGGATGGAAACAAGGCCGGCATCGTAGTACCCGAGGAGATCGTCGAGGCGCTGGGCGCAGGCAAAAGGCCGCCGGTGGTGGTGACGATGAATGGCCAAAGCTACCGCAGCAGCATCGCGGTGATGGGCGGAAAGTACATGGTGGGCGTGAGTTCGGCCAACCGTGAGCTGACTGGCGTCTCGTCCGGGGACACGCTTGAGGTGGACCTCGAAGTCGACACCCAGCCCCGCGTCGTCGAGGTTCCGGACGACCTCGCTGCCGCCCTGGATGCCGAGCCCGACGCCAAGGCCTTCTACGGGAGCCTCAATTACAGTGCGCAGCGCCGATACGTGGAGCCGATCGGGGACGCCAAGACCCCCGAGACACGGGCACGCCGCATTGCGAAGGTCGTGGCGGACCTGAAGGCCGGGAAGAAGTAGTCAGCGCCGAGGCGTTCAGTCTTTCCGCAGGCTGTACGTGGTTACCACGTTGCCCTTGCTGGTGGCGTATTGGTCCTCAAGCACCAGCCGGTGCACGGGATCTCCTTCCTCGAAGATGCGGCGCCCATTGCCGGCGATCACTGGATGGGTCATGAGCGTCAACTCGTCCAGGGTGCCGGCGAAGAACAGTTGGCGGACCAGGGAGATGCTGCCGCAGACTGCGATCTCGCCGCCGTCACGCGACTTGAGCCCGGACACGAACTCCTCCACATCGCCCTGGATCAGCTGGGAGTTCTCCCATTCGAGCGGTCCCTCGAGTGTCCGTGATGCCACGAACTTTTCGACGGGGTTGATGAACGCCGCGAAGTCCTCGTCCCGTGAGGCGTTCGGCCAATACTGCGCCCACTCCTGGTAGCTCACCCGGCCAAGCACCACGGTGTCCACGGTGTTGATCATCTTGGTCAGGCCCTTGCCCAGGTCGTCGTCAAAGCTGTCGAACTGGAACTTGAACGGATCCTGAACCACGCCATCCACGGAGTGAAAGAGTCCGGCAGTGACTTTGCGCATGTGTAGCCTCCAAATCGTTTGTCTGGAGTCACGTTAGGCGGCGGGGAAGGATGAAGGAAGGCTTCGGAAGTTTGACCTGGCGTTTTCCCGTGCGGAACCCCCGCTGATGGCGCGCCCGTGCGTTACGTGTAACACCTGAATATGAGTGTTAGGGAGCGAGCCAGCGAGCACAGGCGAAGGGGGCTGTGGCTACGCCGCGCGGCCCGCTGCGGCAAGGTGGCGGCTCGGCAGCGCTGTGACGTTGGCGAACTCCGGCAGGCGGACAGGCACTTCGTAGAGCTCCGAGTAGACCTGCAGTTCATCCAGTGCGTCCGCATCCACGGTTGCCTCGGACAGGTCCATCTCCACATCGAGTCCGCCACCCAGGCTCTTGGTGCGCTGAACCACCGGGTAGAGTCCCTGGATGCTCGACATCGTCACGTGACCGGTTGCTGCGATCTGGATTTGTTCGCCGTCTACATCCACTCGAACAACTACGGAGAGCTTCTCGCTGGCCAATGTGTTGCCTTTCCTTGGTGTGCTGCCACGCTGCAGCGTCCCCCAGCCTAGGCATCGAATGTGATCTGCGCAACATTGCGACGGTGTAATTTTGCTGGGTTGCTTGTTTGGCGGGCCGGGTGCGCAAGGCGGGTGCCGCCGTCGTGCTTTACGGGAAAGTACGACGGCGGCACCCGCCTTGCGAAGCTGTGGTGCGGTGACCGCTAGGCGGTCTGGCCAGCATGCTGGCCCTCGGAGATTTCCTCGACGACCTTGCTGTTGAAAGCCGGGAGGTCGTCCGGGTTGCGACTGGTGACGAGGCCTTGATCCACCACAACTTCCTGGTCGCTCCAGTTGGCCCCGGCATTCCGGAGGTCCGTTTGGAGCGTGTGGTAGGACGTGACGTTGCGGCCCTTGATCACGCCGGCTTCGATCAGGATCCATGGCCCGTGGCAGATCGATGCCACGGGCTTGTGCTGCTCGAAGAAGGCCCGGGTGAAGTTCTGGGCGTCCTTGTCGACGCGCAGGTGGTCTGCGTTCACGACGCCGCCCGGCAGAACCAGCGCGTCGAAGTCCGAGGCGTTGGCGTCGGCGACGGCCAGGGTTGCGTCGAAGGTGTCACCCTTGTCCACGCCGTTGAAGCCCTGGATCTTGCCCTTTTCGGGCGCAATGAGGGTGGGCTCGCCGCCGGCTTCCTCCACGGCCTGCCATGGGCTGGTCAGCTCCACCTGCTCCACGCCGTCGGTCAACAGGAAGGCAACTTTCTTGCCTGCGATGCTGTGCTCTGACACTGTTCCTCCTCCTTGTGCGGCTGGCTTTTTTGGGCGCGTGCCGCTGCTGCGAGAGTTGTTTGTCTGACGCGATCCAGCCTAGGGATCATGGAGTTAGTAAGCAAGCTGACTAATTTTCTTTGATTGAACACGGCTATTTTATATCGATTAACGATAGTATTTGTCTGTTGTTCGATAAAAGGAGAAGTATCGTGGGAAAATTGGCGGTTCTTGCGCTGCGCGTGGTGTTGGCCCTGGTCCTGGGTGGCGCCGTCTTCGTCCAGGCGGTGATGGTGCCGTTGCTATCCGCTGACTTGGTGGAAGCGGGAGCGCCCGACGGGCCTCGGGTTGGACTGCTGGTGATCGTGGTGCTGGGGATACTGTGCGTTCAGGTTGTCGCCGTTTGCGTGTGGCGCCTGTTGACGATGGTCCGTCGTGGGACTGTGTTCTCCCACGGGGCATTCCGGTTTGTGGACATCATCTTCTGGGCTGTTGCGCTGGCCGCCGTGCTGGTGTTCTCGATTGCGGTTTTGTTGGCTCCGGGTGACGTTGCTCCAGGCATAGTCCTGTTGGTCTGTGGAGCGGCACTGATGGTGGGTGGCGTAGCGCTTCTGGTCTTGGTGCTGCGGACGTTGCTGGCGCAGGCGGTTGCGCGCGATCTGGAAGCGGCCGGCATGCGTGCCGAGCTCGACGAGGTCATCTGATGCCGATCATCGTGGACATCGACGTCATGCTGGCCAAGCGGAAGATGCCTGTGGGAGTCCTGGCTGAGCGCGTGGGAATTACCCCGGCGAACTTGGCGGTATTGAAAAATGGTCGGGCCAAGGCTGTTCGCTTCACCACGCTGGAAGCGCTCTGCGAGGTGCTCGAATGTCAGCCGGGAGATCTGCTGCGGTGGGAGGCGCAGGTGCCGGAGGGGGTCCTGCCGGGCTGAGTCCGAATGACGGCTGTACATGTGCCGGAGGAGGCCCTATCGCGTACTTTTGTACGCGATAGGGAGGGAGCCCATGGAAGTTGGCCACGGCGGCAATGATGTTACGGCCCGGATCGATTCCCTTAGCGCCCGGGCGAATCACGTCGACGTCGAAGAACTGTTGCGTGGGCGCGGCTGGAACCCCTGCGGAGCCGGCGACTGGGCGATTGCCCTTCGCTCACCGGATGGCAATGCGGTGGCGCGGATCAGTCCGTTCGATCCTGTGGGTCCATTCACAGCGGCGTTCTACCGTGAAGCTGCAGTCACCGGGCGGGTGCCGAAGCTGTATTTACACCGCCGCTTGGCGGGTGGTGGGGATCTGCAGCTGATGGAGAGGCTGAGTCCCGTGACTTTTGAGGAAGCTGCTGGATTTTGGCGGGAGCTCACTACGGGTAGCAGCGAGTTGGCGCCCCTTTCCCGAGTTTTGCACGACGTTCACCAGCGGGCGCAACGGGAGCTGCCGTGGTGCGGTCCTTTGGACGACAACCCAAGCAACATCATGCGCTCAACCGACGGGCCCTTGGTCCTGGCCGACCCCTTCTATGCGGACGGTCCCAATCTCTACGCCACAGCGGCCAGTAGTCCGGAGATTGTGGCCGCAAGAATTCCCCTGACCGAGAGACAGTTCATGACTGAAATTCCCTTGGCAGATTCAGGCCCTTGGGACCCCAAAGACCGGGAGAAGATTCGGAAGGGCCTGGAGGACGCGGACGCCAAGTCCCGCTGAGGCCCTTACTTCTTCTTCCCGCTCCGCTTCGCCGCGGCATTCATGGCCGACTTCACGGCGGGCGGCAATCCTGCTGTCTCCGTCTCCGGTTCAGCAACGGTCCCGCGCCAACGGGCCAGGCCCTTCATGCCGTGGTAGATCACCAGCGCAGCGGCCGAGCCCAAGGCGATGCCCGTGAACTTCAGTTCGCCGATGGTCCAGGTGTAGTCCGCGATGCCGATGATCAGGGCAACAGCGGCGGTGGTCAGGTTGATCGGGTTGGAGAAATTGACCTTGTTCTGCACCCAGATTTTCACACCGAGGATACCGATCATGCCGTACAGCATGGTTGCTGCGCCGCCCAGCACACCGGCGGGGACGGTCGCAATCAGTTCGCCGAATTTCGGGGAGAAGCTCAGCAAGATGGCGAAGACACCGGCCACCCAGTAGGCCGCCGTCGAGTAGACCTTCGTGGCCGCCATGACGCCGATGTTTTCCGCGTAGGTCGTCGTTCCGGAGCCGCCGCCGAATCCGGCAAGTACCGTGGCGGCGCCGTCGGCCATCAGCGCGCGGCCGGAGACGCCGTCGAGGTTTTGCCCGGTCATCGCGGCCACCGACTTCACGTGGCCCACATTCTCTGCCACCAACACCAGCACCACTGGTACAAACAGGCCAACCACGCCAAGGTGAAATTCGGGCGTGTGGAACGTCGGGAGGCCCACCCAGGCGGCGGCGTCCATCTTTTCGTAGGAAACCTCGCCTCGCATCATCGCCACGACGTAGCCCACCACAACGCCCACGAGGATGCTCAACCGGCCCAAAATCCCGCGGAACAGTACGGAAACCAGGATGATCGTCACCAGCGTAACGAGTGCGGTGACGGGTGCGGCGTCGAAGTTGTTCTTGGCTGCCGGAGCGAGGTTCAGGCCGATCAGCGCAACGATTGCGCCGGTGACGATCGGCGGCATCAGCCGGTTGATCCATTCGGCGCCGAACTTCTGGACAACGGCGCCAATGAGCGCCAGTACGACGCCGGCAAGCACCACGCCGCCCAAAGCTCCCCCAACGCCGTACTGGTCTTGGGAGGCGAGGATCGGGGCGATGAACGCGAAGCTCGAACCAAGGTAGCTGGGCACGCGGCCCCGCGTGATCACGAGGAACAGGAGCGTGCCGATGCCGGAGAAGAAGAGCGTGGTGGCCGGTGGCATGCCCGTGATGATCGGGACCAGGAAGGTGGCTCCGAACATGGCAACCACATGCTGCATGCCGATGCCGATGGTCAGCGGCCAAGCCAGACGCTCATCGGGTGCCACCACGTGGCCGGGCCGGATGGTCTTGCCATTGCCGTGGAGCTTCCATTTGATGCCGAGCATGCTCATGGCGTGCCTTCCTCAGAAGAAATGTTGGGGTTCGGTGCAACATTACCGCCGTTGCGGGGCGCGCTCTACGCGCCTCGCACGCAGAATGGGGCGCAAATCGGGCCCCGCAACGCCGGAGTGTGCCTAACGTCACGGGCCGTCATGGGAAGAGGACAGACGAAGTTGAAGTTGCAACCATGGAAAGCAGAAGAGCCCGGCCACCCCAAGAGGCGAGGGCACAGCGAAAGGTTTACCCATGACGATTGCACATGAAGAAGCAGTCATTGACGCCGCCGCAGTCGACGCCATCTTTGCCGAAGCCCGCACCGCGAACAGCTTCGCCGGCGAAGTGACCGAAGAGCAGGCCCGCGCCATCTACGAGCTCACCAAGTTCGGCCCCACAGCTTTCAACTCCCAGCCGCTCCGCGTGACCTATGTCCGCTCCGACGAGGCCCGCGCCAAGCTGGTTGACCACCTGTCCCGCGGCAACCAGGCGAAGACCGCGTCGGCTCCGCTGGTCGCCATCCTGTCCTACGACACCGACTGGCAGGGACAGTGGGACAAGTTCCTTCCCGCTTACGGCGCCCCCAAGGCCATGTACGACGACAACGCCGAACTGGCCGCAAGCACCGGCAACAACAACGCCCACCTGCAGGCCGGCTACTTCATCCTCGCCGTTCGCTCGCTCGGCTTTGCGGCCGGCCCCATGACGGGCGCCGACTTCGCGGCCATCGACGCCGAATTCTTCCCGAACGGTG
This sequence comes from Paenarthrobacter sp. NPDC089988, assembly GCF_044748465.1. NCBI lineage: Bacteria > Bacillati > Actinomycetota > Actinomycetes > Micrococcales > Micrococcaceae > Paenarthrobacter > Paenarthrobacter sp. NPDC089988. Next base: position 266 of record NZ_JBIVGD010000037.1, on the reverse strand, counting down.
ACCAGAAGAGCTTCCTCATCGTCAACATCGGCCAGCCCGGCCCGGACGCCTGGGGCGAAGCCAAGCCGAAGTTCGCTTACGACGACGTGGTCCGCACCGTCTGATTCCAGTCCTTCCACGGCAACGCTCCTGCACCCGAGTGCAGGAGCGTTGGCGTTTAAGGGGGCGTTCGGTGAGAGTGTCCCTATGTTTTTCGTCAAGCGGTTTTGGGTGTTTGGGCTTGGTAGAGGGTGCCGTCGCGGAGCATGGCGTAGAGGGTGTCGCAG
>NZ_JBIVGD010000036.1:0-24347 GCF_044748465.1 Paenarthrobacter sp. NPDC089988 | reverse complement strand
GCGACAGAGCGTCAAAATCATGCCGGAGCCGGCAGGCCAGCACACCCATATCCTGCACCAGGAAACAGGCTACGAAAAAGGTAACGAGCGTCCGGGGGAAGGGGGTGTTTGGTGAGAGAGGGTCCGGGGGGAGGGAAGGTCAACAGCAAGCGCAGATGTAGCAGATCATGAACTTTTGAGCTTTTTGCCGAAATGTTCATGATCTGCGACATTTCGCCGTCCTGCTGCCTGCCCGACCAGACCGCCCGGCGGGTGTGACCTCCCGACCTTCTTTGACGGAGGAACGGCCACTTCGCAACTGCAGCAGGTTGCAAAGTGGCCGTTCGTTTGGGGAAGTGGGTCAGGAAGGCACGCCCACTAGCCTTAGCCCCGGCCCATCGAACTCGAAGGATCCTCGCCACCCTCTGAGGGGTCTGCCCGGAGTTCGTCCGGATCACCCTCCGGCAGGCCTGCCGGTCCGGGGACTTCCCCCGAAGCCGTGGGGATGTCCTGGTCGCCTTCGCGGTCCTGGTTGATGTCGCTGTCGGTCACGCCCGCGTCGTGGTGGGTGTGTTCTTCGTGCGCTTCACCGTGTCCGTCCACGGCGAACGAGCGGTCATCGTCCTGTTCGCCGGGTACCTCTGAGTCCATGGCGTTGGATCCCTCGCTGATGGACGAGTGCACCTGGATGTCGTCGGCCTTCTCGTTGGGGTCGGGGACCTGGCCCTTGTCCACTGGATCGGACGTGCCCGCCAGGTCCTCCATTGCGTTCTCTGCTGCCTTGTGGATGCTGTCTTCGATGCCCATGCGATGACTCCTTTTCGATCGATGGTCTGTGCGGCGGACCGGAACTACAATGGTAAGCATACTTAGTTATCGGTGGATGCGACAGCCGTAAGGAGTTGACAGAACGCCGTTTGATCCCTTCACAAAACCGCAGGTCAGCGCTTGCCGTGGCGCACTTTGTACCGGTGATCGTTGGACGATAAGGTATCTTCAGACCGTTTTGCAGAGGGCGGCAATCTCCGCTCCTTTGCTGTAGGCCAGGGACGCTTTTCAGTCAGTAGGAACACGTCACATGGTCAACCCCCGCCCCGAGCAGGAAGCTCTCCAGAATGGTTACTTTCTGGATCTTGTCCTGGGTAGCGAAGATGTCGAGGCGTTTCTGACGGACTTGGCCGCCTTCTCGTCCGAAAGTCTCTCGCTCTCCGATGCTCCCGTTTTTTGCGGCATCACCGTCTTGCGCAAGAAGCGCGCCGCCACCGCCGCCAGCAGTGATGAACGAGCCCGGGTCCTCGATGAACTCCAAAACACTTACGAGGGTCCCTGCCTGACTGCGATGGACAGCATGGGCTCTGTTTTGGTTCCGGATCTGATCCGCGAACATCGCTGGCCGGAGTATGTGGAGGCCGCGGCCGGACAAGGCCTGCGGTCCGTCCTCAGCGTTCCTCTTGTGGTTGAAGGGGACACCAGGGCAGCGCTCAATCTTTACTCCGAGCGAGCACATGCTTTCAACGACGCCGACGTTGAGCGCGCCGACGTCTTCGCCTCGCACGCCTCCAAATCGCTGCGCCTGGCCCTCAAAATCGCTCAGCTCAGCGATGCCCGCAACGATCTCGCGGCGGCCATGCAGTCCCGCACCATCATCGACCTGGCGGTCGGAGCGATCATGGCCCAGAACCACTGCAGCCAGGAGGAGGCGTTCACCATCCTCCGGACGGCCTCAAGCAACCGGAACATCAAACTGCGTCATTTGGCGCAGTCGATCATCGCCGCAGTCTCGTCAGGCAAGGTCACGACGCACTTCGAGGAGTAGGAATTCAGTCCCGCCGCAGCGCGCCCTCCCATACGAGCTTCACGGCGTTCCGAACACGCTCCTGCGTAGCCTCCGGAGAGGAATCCGGCCCTCGAACCACCATCTGGTAGTAGTACACGCCGTTGATGAGGTCGATCATGGCTTCGATGTCCAGGTCCGCCGCAAGCTCTCCCGATTCGATGCCGCGGCGGATTTCCGCAGCCACAGGTTCGCGGCGTCGGGAAACGTGTTGGTTCCAGGACAGTGCCCGGAGCTGGTCGTTTTCCAATCCCATGGCCACACGCTTCTTCACGAGCGCACCCACTCGTCCGTCCGCGTCGGCGGAAGCGTCCTCGTAGGAGCGGAGAATCGTCTCCAAGGTGGTGGCCCCTCGCTTCAACTCAACGTGTGAGCGGACGCTGTCCAGTGCCGCGGCAAGCAGTTCCTCGCGGCTGCTCCACCGCCGGTACAGGGCTGCCCTGCTCACGCTGGATCTCTCGGTGATGGCGGAGATGGTGACGTCCCGGGTGTCCCGTTCCAGCAGAAGTTCCACGGTGGCAGACAGCACCGAGGTCTCCAGCGCGGTATCCCGCGGACGGCCCGGACGGCGGTCCTCGACAGCAACGGAATCAGGCATCGACAACAACCAGTCGCTCGCGAAGCAGTGCGATGGTGGAATCGGACAGACCGGCCCGCCGGATCGGTTCCAGAACACTTCCGTGCCGCGCCACCAGCACTTCCTGCATGGCTTCCATCGATTCAGCGTGGGCGCCCATCATCGCGCCCATGCCCTGCACTGCTGCCTCGTCCAGGACGCGGTCCGGCATGAGGCCACCCATGATGGCCCGCAGGCGGGGGAACAATTGCGGCAAACGGGTTGCAGTGACGGCATAGTCGGCGGAGATGGTCTCCGGTGCAGCACCCAGGGCAGAAAGCACGACGGCGGCGAACACTCCCGTACGGTCCTTGCCTGCCGCACAGTGGAAGACAGTGGCACCGTCGGACATGGCCACGAGCGTCACCCCAAGAGCGAGCTGGCGGGCCTGCGATTCCAGGAGCCCGGCATACCAAGTTCCTACCTGTGCAGGCGTGGTGGAGGCGGACATGAGTTCGCGGTCGATGTCCTCGGGGCCGGAAACCGACGAGGTCAGCGCAAGGTGGTGGTAGTTCACGCCGGGAACGGTCAGCGGACCGCGGCCGGTCAGGAGCGCCTCCTCGGCCGAACGGAGGTCGATGACGGAGGTGACGCCGTCGTCGATCATTTGCTGGGCGAACGCGGCCGGCATCACGGACACGTCATCGCTGCGCAGGAGCACGCCGGGACGGGTGGTTCCGCCGGAAACCGGCAGCCCGCCAAGGTCGCGCAGGTTCACGGGAGCAAGATCAAGAGTTTCCAAGAGAGCTGTTCCTAGCTGAGTTTGGCGCGGATGAAGGCGCTGACCCGGTCGATGATGGTGACCAGCACAATGATGCTGATGATGATGGCGCAGAGGTGCCCGTAGTCGTACATGCGCATGGCCGTGGTGAGTTCCAAACCGATGCCGCCTGCCCCCACCAAGCCCAGGATGGTGGCGCCCCGGACGTTTCCTTCGAACAGTAACAGCGTGTAGCTGACCAACAGGGGAGCAGCTTGGGGGAGGACTGCATAGGTGATGATCTGCCGCTTGCTCGCGCCCACGGCTGTGAGTGCCTCCACGGGCCCGGGTTGCACAGATTCCATGGCTTCGGCATAGACCTTGCCGATGGAGCCCACCGAACCGAGCACAATGGCCAGGATGCCTGCGAACGGTCCCAGGCCCACGGCCGAGACGAACATGAGGGCGAAGATGAGTTCGGGGATGGAACGCAACACGTTCAACACGGCCCGGCAGGACGTGTACACCCAGCGCGGGGCAACGTTGCTGGCAGCACCAAAACTGAGCAACAGGGAGAAGAGCGCGCCGAGCACCGTACCCACCAACGCCATCTGCAGCGTCTCCACGAGGAGCTTGATGATGATGCCGAATTTGTCGAACGTCGGCGGGAAGAGCCGGCCCAGGAAGTTGCCCATGTTGGGGATTCCGGTGATGAGCTTGTCCGGGTTGAAGCCGGCGCCGAGTCCGGCCCACACCAGGACGACGGCGACAAGCACCCACAGTGCGGCGCCACGCGGGGTGGGCAGGCCGAAGGGGCGGGAGAGCCGGATCCGGTCGGCTTCTGCCAAGGAAGGGGGAACCGGCGCTTCAGTTTTCGAGGAGCTCAGTGTCTGTTCCATAGATCTGCTGCACCTCCTTTTCGGTGAGTGTGGTGGCGGGTCCTGCGAACACGAGCTCGCCGGAATGAAGTCCCAGCACGCGGTCGGCGTACCGGCGGGCGAGGCCCACAACATGCAGGCTCACGATCACGGGGATCTGTTCTTCGCGGGCGATGTCGCGGAGCAGGCCAAGGATGGTTCCGGCGAGCCGGGGGTCCAGCGATGCGACTGGTTCGTCGGCGAGGATCAGCCGGGGCTGCTGCATGAGCGCCCGGGCGATAGCCACGCGCTGCTGCTCGCCGCCGCTGAGGTTACGGCACGGCTGCTTGGCTTTGTGCGCCAGACCAACCCGGTCCAGGAGTTCCAGGGCCCGTGATCGCTGTTCCCGGTTGAAGGTCCCGAGCAGATTAATGGCGCCGGCCGAGTGCAGGCCACCGGTCAAGACATTGGTCAGCGCGGTCAGGCGCGGCACCAGGTTGAAGTGCTGGAAGACATACCCGACGTCGGAACGCAGCTCCCGCAGCCCGCTCGCCGATTGTCCGGCCACGGACCTGCCCGCGACCTCCAAGGTGTCGGCCGTGAAAGGAGCGATGCCGGTCAGGGTCTTCATGAGCGTCGACTTGCCGGAGCCCGAGTGGCCCAGCAGGGCCACGACTTCGCCGGGGTAGACGTCCAGGTCAACACCGCCCAATGCCACCTGCTCTCCGTATTGCACCCTGAGGCGACGCGCGCGGACGGTGGGTTCAGTACGTGAGGCGGGCGCCGCCGTCGTGCGTTCCCCAGGCGTTGTGCGTTCCACGGGTGACAGGAGGCTCAACGGAGGTCCTCGAGGTCGACGCCAATGGATTCGGCCACGTCAACCAGCGGGGCGTAGGTGCTGAATTCCGGATCCGCCGTGGGTTCGCCGCTGAGGCCCAGGGTCTTGGTGATCTGCGCGTTGCCTGCCATAAGGGCGGGGAGCTTGGCCTTCAGCGCTTCGCGGGCCTCGTTGTCCAGGTCCTTGCGGACCACGATGGAAACGCCGACGGGAATGGGACCGGACTTGGCAATGATGGTCACCTGGTCCTCCTTGATGACGCCCTTCTGCACGAACGTGGGGTAAAGCTGGCGGGCGGTGCAGGCGACGTCCACGTTGCCGTTGGCCATGGCCAGGACCGCGGAGTCGTGGGAGCCGGCGAATGTGCTCTTGTAATCGGTGCCGTCCACGAGTCCGGCCTTGGCGAACAGCGACTTGGGCATGAAGTAGCCCGTGGTGGAGCCGGGATCGACGAAGGCAACCTGGTGGCCCTTGACGTCGGCGGCCGAGGTGATGCCACTGTCCTTGCGGGCCAGGCAGAAGCTGGCAGGCTCCGTGCTGGCACCCCATACGAGGAGCGGGTCCACGCTGCCGGTCTTGTACGCGAGGGCTGCGGAGAACTGGCTGAGGACTGCGACGTCCACCGAGCCGTTGCGGACCGCCTCCACCACGCCCAGGTAATCGGCGGGCTGCTGGTTGGTGACGGTGCGTCCGGATGCTTCGCCCACCATGTTGGCGAGGTCGGTGAAGATGGCCTGCTCATTGGGGTCGTCGGTGCCCGGGGGCGTGGCGAAGACGAGCTTGGTCTTGTCCTGGTTGCCGGCCGCAGTGGCGTCGCCGGAGCATCCGGCAAGCGCGCCGGTGAGGGCGACGAGGCCCAGTAGTGAGGTTGTGATGATGCCTGCACGAGCGTGCATGGTGGTGCCTTCCGTCATGGTGTTGGGTGACGGAATTACGAAACCAGCGGTATCTGAATCGGAATTACGAGACTGCCGTACTTGAAATGGCCTGAAGGTTAAGAGTTGGGGCGTCCCGTCCTGTGGGCCCGTTTCGTGACCCGAAGCAACCATGTACCAGACTGGGGTAGGTGACCAACAGAAACTCCCGACCAGGCCTGGCGATCGCCGCGCTCAGCATCGGTACCGCGCTGAATCCGCTGAATTCGTCGATGATCGCGGTGGCCCTGGTGGTGTTGCGGGAGGATTTCGCGCTCGACGTCGCCACGGTCACCTGGGTGATTACGGCCTTCTACCTCGCGTCCGCCGCCGGCCAGCCGCTCATGGGCCGGTTCGCTGATCGCTTTGGTCCACGCCGTTTGTTCACTTTCGGCATGGCCATCGTGGCGGTGACGTGCGCCATCGCGCCCTTCCTGCCGAACTTCGCGTTGGTCTGCGTTGCCCGGGCCCTGATGGCGGTGGGCACAGCCACGGCGTATCCGTCCGCCGTTGTCATGGTCACCGACCTCAGCCGGCTGGCCAACGTGCCAACCACCCGGCCACTCGGGCGGATCCAGATGGCCAACACTTCCGCTGCCGCCGTGGGGCCCGTGGTGGGTGGCCTGCTGGTGAGCCTGTTCGATTGGCAGGCGTTGTTCGTCATCAACGTGCCGCTGGCGCTGATCGCGTTGCTGGTGGTGCAGCGGACCGCGCCCGCCGACGCCGACCGGGAGACCGGTTCCCTGGGCAAGCTCATTCGCGATTCGGACATCCCCGGCATCCTCGCGTTCGTGGTCTCCCTGATGCTTGCCATGATGGCACTGCTGAACGTGATGCCCGACTTCCGCTGGTACCTCCTGGGCGCCGCCGTGGTAATCGGCGCGCTCTTCGCCTGGCGTGAGCTCCGCTTCAATCCTCCGTTCCTGGACCTCCGCCTGCTGGGCCGGAACCGTCCGCTTCTCTTCATCTACCTGGTGTTCGTGGTCTTCAGCGGGGTCTACTATTTTGCGTTCTTCGGCCTTCCGCAGTTGCTCCAGGAAGCAGGGAATTACGACGCCGGACTGGTCGGCCTGCTCATGCTTCCCCTTGCGTCGATGTCCGTTTTGGTGACGCCGCTGACCGTCCGGCTGATTGAGCGGTTCGGCGTCCGGGGCGTGCTGATCACCGGGGTGCTGGTGCTCACGGTTGCGTCCGCGGCGCTTGGCCTGCTGACCCTGTCCCTGTGGCCACCGCTGGTGCTGGTCCTCACCGCCGTCATGGGTGTGCCCTACGGTGCGGTGAGTACGGCCTCCAACCAAGGCCTGTACGTATCGGCGCGGCCGGAGGACCGCGGCGTCGCAGCCGGGATCCTCCAGACCTGCCGGTACTTGGGCGCCATCACGGCCACTGTGCTGATTGGTGTGTTCTACGGACCCGGTGTGAACCAAGCCAACTGGGGCTTGATGGTCCTGGTGATGCTGGCGTTGAGCGCCGTTGTGATTGTGCTGTCAGTGATGTGGCGGAAACCGGCGACCTAGTCCGAGATGATCCGGATGCTCACCTCGGGCAGTTTCTCGATAATGCGCCGCGGAATGTTCCCTTGGAAGGCGAGCCAGAGGATCTTGCCGCTGGGTGTTACTGATTCAACCTTTCCGCGATCAACGAACTCGCCGTGATCGTAGACTTCCACGTTCCGTCCCCTGAGCCCGGTCCAGTCCGTAGCCACAACCCAGCCGATGCCCGGTTCGACGGCAGCCCGGGTTTCCTGTGTTCCAGTCATGAGTCATCCCTCTTTTGTGCGTGAGTCTTTTCAACTCAGTGGCGAGCCCCCGTGGTTCATGACGGCACAGTTCAAAAAATGGGTGCCCGCAGGGGAAGCGCTGGGGAATGCCTGAATGTAGCATCTGGAATATGTCCAACGACTCCGCCATCAAGGCCGCCACTGTCAGCAAGACGTTCAGCCGCAGCACCCAGGTATCCGCCACCATCAATGCGACCCCGGCCAAGGTTTGGAGCTTGCTGACCACAGCAAGTGACTACGCTAAGTGGAACTCCACGGTGGTTTCGCTGGAGGGCGAGATCACACCCGGCTCCACCATCCGGCTCGTCTCAACGCTGGATTCGAGCCGGACCTTCAAGCTCAAAGTCAAGGAGTTTGAACCCGCCCGGCGCCTCTCTTGGGGTGACGCCCTGGGCACCCGCGTGTACACGCTCACGGAAACGAACGGCGGCACGCGCTTCGAGATGAACGAACGCATTGGCGGCCCCATCTTCCCGCTGTTCGCCAGCAAGATCCCGTCCTTCGACGCGAGCTTTGAGCAGTTCGCGGCCGACCTCAAATCGGCAGCGGAGAAAGCCAGCTGAATACACGACGCCGGCAGCTGGACTCCGTGGGGCGCGTCACCTCAGAATGACCAGCTGCTGGGTTGCCCTCGTCATTGCCACATAGCGGTCCACGGCACCCTCGATGCCATCACCGAATCCGTCCGGTTTCACGAGGACCACAAGATCGAACTCCAGCCCCTTCACCAGTTCCGGTGACAGGACACGGACGCGTGGCGACGCTGGGAGCGAGCCCCATCCGGCGTCGTGCGTTGCTATGACGCAAGCGACGCCATCGGCGTTAGCTGCGAGCCAATCGGTAAGAAGCTTCTCCAGGTCATCCACTTGGCCGTGCCGCACCGGCGGGCCGCTGCGGATGGATGTGGGCACGTTGGCGTCGGGGAGTGCGGCGCGGATCACGGGCTCAGCAGCGGCCATGACTTCCTGGGGAGTGCGGTAGTTGATGGTCAGGCTGGTCTGGTGGGTGGTCCCCAGCCCCACGCGTTCCAGCCGCTCCTCCCAGGATTCGCGGAAGCCGTGGCGGGCTTGGGCGCGGTCGCCAACCACCGTGAAGCTCCGCAACGGGCAGCGCTGCAGGAGCATGTGCCACTCCGCATCCGTAAGTTCCTGTGCCTCGTCCACCACGATGTGCGCGAACGGACCAGCCAACACATCGGGGTCAGCGACGGGTACATCCTCGACGAGTTTCTCCAGCATGTCCTCGCCGCGGAGCATGGACATGACCATGAGCTCGGAGTCGTCGGCGGCGATGAGGTCCTCCACCACACGGTCCATCAGTTCCTTCTCCGCAGCTGCTTCTGCCTGTTGGCGTCGCCTGTTCTTCGCGGTCTCAGGGTCTCCGAGGCGCTGCCGGGCTGCGTCGAGGAGCGGGAGGTCGGGGATGGTCCAGGCTGTGGGGTTGGTTCGTTGCAGCGCCTTGACTTGTTGTTCAGTGAGCCATGGAGCGCAACGTTTTGCGAAGGCCGGGACGCTCCAGAGATCAGCGACCAACTCCGCGTAGTCCAGAAGAGGCCAGGCCTTGGTGAACGTTTGCGTCAGTTCTGCGTTCTGCGAGAAGGCTCTTTTTAGGAGGTCCTCGGGGATTTCGTCGGTATCGAACTTGTCCAGCAGGATGATCATCAGCTCGTCCCAGACCTCCCCGCGGGCCTCGTTGTGCGGGGTGCCGGGGCTTGGCGTTGAAGGCCTCGGCCCAGTCGTCCTCGCTGAGCCACACGTCCGCCCATGGCGTCTCCACTTCCATGCCTTCCGTGGGCGGTTGCTCGTACAACCGGATTGCCTTTTCGACGGCCTTGACCATGTCCGTTTTTGACTTGAGGCGTACGACGGCGGCAGCCGGCTCGGGCGCCGCGGCGGCTCCTTCGGGAACCAGATCCCGGATGGTGCACGTCTGCACGCCCTCTTCGCCCAAGCTCGGAAGGACGTCCGCCACGTAGTTCAGGTAGGGGCGGTGCGGTCCGATGAACAGGACTCCGCCGCGGCGATGCCCCAGCCGGGGATCGGAGTAGAGCAGGTAGGCGGCACGGTGCAAGGCGACCACAGTCTTACCGGTACCCGGACCGCCGTCGACCACCAACGCACCACGGGACGAAGCCCGGATGATGGCGTCCTGGTCCGCCTGGATGGTGCCGAGCACATCCCGCATTTTGGCCGAGCGGCTGGAACCGAGGCTGGCGATGAAGGCGGAGAGGTCTTCAAGCGCTGCCGTGCTCCCTGTTTGTTCTTGGCCAAAGGATTCGTCCCAATAGTCCGTGATCCGGCCGCGGGTCCACCGGTAGCGGCGACGGCCGGCCAAGCCCATGGGGTTGGCGTGGGTGGCACCGAAGAAGGGCTCGGCGGCGAGGGAGCGCCAGTCGATGAGGAGGCGTTGGCCGTCGCTGTCCGTGAGGCCGAGGCGGCCGATGTAGAGGAGTTCGGCGTTCTCTGTTGTGGTGACGCGGCCCAGGCACAGGTCCAGGCCGTACGATTTCAGGGCCTTGAGCCTGCCCGTGAGCCGGCGGGTTTCGACGTCCTTTTCCACGGCTTCCTGGCCAAGGCGGCTGGGGGCTCTCTTGATGGTTTCCAGTTGCTCTTCGAGGTCGGCAATGGTTTGTTCCAGGCTGGCGGCGATGGCTGCGAAGTGCTGTTCGTCTTTGGCCACGAGGGCTGGGTTGTCTTTGGGGGATAGGTGCTCGGGCAGGTTGAAGGCACTGGTTGCGAGTGGCATGGGAGCTCCTTGGTCCGGATTCGGCTCTCAATTGTGCAGGAACCCCTGGGCCTTGCGGCAAGGCCCCCTGTGCCGTATAGATTGAAAGTGAGGAGAGGCGTTCTCCTCTTTTTTGTGTGCTTCTCTCGGGCCCATTCCGCCGCCATTTCGATGCGTAGCTGCCCACAGTGCCGTGCGAACCATCGAATGGGCAGCAAGCCATCGAATCGGCGGTCTCCGCGCTCGCTCCATCTAGACGCTTGGCTGCGTGTTCGACGGTAGGAATCGTCTAATGCACAGGGAGCCACCGAAATGGATGCCTCGACGCAGACATGTGGGAGGGCCGCTCGGAATTGTGGGGTTTTCTTACAGCGAAGCGATGGTTCCGAGTACCAGTGGGCCGATCACCAAGACGATCAGGAAGATGACCATGACCGCACGTCCTTTGCGATTGCCCACATTCACCGTCAGGCCGATGCCTGTGCCGGGTCGTTTGGGGACAAGGATGTGCGGGTCGTCAGGATTGTTGTAGAGGATGCCCGCGACCCAGAGCTTGTCTTGTTCCTCTTCGGCCGCTGTGGGGCGAATCCCCTGAGCCAGTGCGGTCCGGCGCGCCCAGCGTGAGGCCATGGTGTATGAAACCGGGATCACGCCGAGGACCAGTGCAATGAGTAAAAGGGCGGGCCACGAAGAAACATGATCCGGATCAGACCATCCTGCCAAGGCAAAGAATGCGAACACGATGGCTATCAGGAACGAGGTGCCGCCGAGGGCCGCAATGGTGCCGCGGATCAAACCTTCCCGGTGATAGAGCTCCCTAGGGCTCGGTTCCTTATCCGGAAGTACCATCTTCGGCACCGCCGCTGCGATGATCGCCAGAAGCACGACAACTCCGGCGGCCGTCAGGAGAGAAAAGAAAACCGAGCCGAAGGTCTTCGGGGACCAGGCATCAGGGCGTCCTCCTGGCCCCCAGTGGGTTGCAACCACGTCGGGAAGGGACTCAAAGATGCGGACCCCGTAGACGAAACAGGCCAGTACGATGATGCCCGCTGTGAGATGCAGCAGCCAGAGCGGGCCGCGTCCACGCTCTATGCGGGTTTCAGTTGCGCCAGTCACGAGGGTCAGCCTAGTCCGGCGTGGAGTCAACGGATAGCGGGTCTATTCCTCGCCGGTTCCTTGCCGTGGCTCCGGCGGTTGTACTCTTGTGCAGGCCGATGCTTATCAGCCAACTAAACGCGTCAGCGCATCTGTAGGCCCACACGGGGGCCCATTCCACGGATGTCACTGGAGAAGGACTGCTCTTTGAAGAAGCCGATGTTTGTTTTCCTGGTTACTGCAGCCGCAATTGTGATTGCTGCACCCGTCGCCTGGGCCACTGCTTGGCTCATGAGCGGGAACACCCCCAGCCCTCTGGTGCTGGGTGTCGGCGTAGTGGCGGGGTTGATCGCCGGGACCTTGGGTGGTTCCCGCTTCTGGGATGAACGGAAAGCGATTCGTGAGCGTGCTGCACAGGACGACGAAGGTTGAGTATCCCTTTTCCAGTCCAGGATGAAGCCGCCAGTTAGACGCGTGGCTGCGCGTTAGGTGGCAGGCGACATCTAACTCGCAGCAAGTCGTCGAATCGGAGCTTTCCGCGCCGCGTACGAGCCATCCAGGTGCCTGGTCTGCCAGCTAAGTGAGGGTGGCAAGATATTCACGTGATGGAAAACGCCAAGCCCCGACGGCCCGACGTGGTTGAAGTCGAGCTCATAGGCGGGGTTGAAAAGCGACACCTTGAATTGAAGATGTACGACGACCAATGGCCCGCCAAATACGTTGACCACGAACGCCGTATCAAGGCCGCCCTCGGGAAGCAGGCCATCGAGGTAGAGCACATTGGTTCTACGTCTGTCCCCGGCTTGGCCGCTAAGCCCGTCATCGACATTCTCGTCACGGTCCGTGAAATCACAGCCGAGGCAGAGTACCTCGACGCACTCGTGGCCGCCGGCTATGAGCTCCGCGTCCGGGAACCGGGGCATCGTATGGTGCGAACACCGTCAAAGGACGTGCACGTACATGTTCTTGAGGACGGTGATCCTGCAGTTGATGACTACCTCCTTTTCCGCAACCGCCTTCGCACCGACCCGGGTGATCGGGCTCTCTATGAAGAGACCAAGCGTGCCCTGCTGAGTCGTTCGTGGGCAGACATGAATGCGTACGCCGAGGCCAAGACCGGAGTGATCTCAGCGATCAAGGCACGCGCACGCGCGAGCCGCACTTAGCCCCTGGATGTAAGCTTCAGTGGGCTTGTCGCAGCCTCGGCACACTAACAACTTCGAAGTACTGGCAAGGACGGGCACGGTCGTGGCATCAAGAGAGGATATATGGGTCAAGGTTGGTCCGGGTCAGGCGAGGAAAGCCGCGAAGGTCTACGCATCACTCGGTGACCGCACGCCCAGGGAGCGGACAAGCACCGTTGGATCCATGGCTTACGTGGTGTGGGTCGCCTCGCTCGCTGGTCTGGTTCTCCGCCGCGGTCCGGTCACGGTCATTGCCGGTACGGCCAGCGACTTCCGAAGGATGTTCAGGGTAAGGTTCACGATTGCTGTCGCAGTGGGCCCCGCACTCGCGATTCTCTTGAACACGGCTCTCCCGGTACCACAACGGCTTTGGGCGTCTGTGGCATTCGAAGCGGTGGTCCTGGCTTTGATCATAGCCATCCTGCCATCGCGCAGGTTCCACCGAACACGAGGCGTCCTCCCAAGTCTTCGCGTATGGAAAAAATGGAAGGGGGCCAGGGAGGTTTGGATGCTCTACGCCTTGATCCACGATCCGAAGCTCCCCGCCGACGAACTTGAAAGCACCCTGCGCAGCCTGGTTCCAGACACGGGCGCCGCCTCGGCGGCCTTGGTGTGCACCACGGCTGAATCGCAGGTGGAGGTCTTGCAGCGCCTCGGTTTCGTCCGGGACAGCGAGCGTAGAGGGCTCATGTATCGCACTTCAGACGAGCGGAACTCAAACCCGGATGGGCTGTCGTTAGAGGTAGCGTGAAGCACCAGTCGACAACCCAAGGCCGCCGTTTAGATGCTTGGCTGCTTCTTAGACGATAGGAGTCGTCTAATGCGCAGCGAGCCATCGAAACGGGCTTCCATGGGTTCCCTGCCTTGCGATCTACGTCTGCTGCTCTGCCAGATAGTGTCTCACCGGCGGTTGGGCGACGTGGATGAGCCGGATACGCTGTTGATCCGGTCGCCAAAGGAGTGCCTGCAAGCGTCCATCGGCCAGCAGTGTCAACTCCACGGTGTCGCCTTTGCGCACAGGTCCGATGGGGTTGAAGAAGCGGTACACGATGCTGAAGGATCGTGGCCAGCCGTTGACATCTTCAGCCTCCAGGTGGACCGCAAGGGCGCTTCGGTTGCCAGCCTTTCCAGTGACCGTGGCCTGGACAGTCCTCCACTGAGCGCCTGAGGCAAGCAGCTTTCGAGTCCGGCCAAAGTCCGTGAGATCGCCCCAAAAACACAACAAGCAGGCCAAAGCGGCGAACGGGAGGAGTGCGCCAAAGACAACGGGATCCGGGTGATTCGAGTCGTCAGCTCCGTCCACCCAGATGTCGAGTGGATCGGACGTTGAGACGTTCAAAGCCACAGGAAAGCCGACTCCTGGCAAGGTGCCACACCCGGCGTTAACTCCTGCGACGCCTTGCAACTGCTGCTCACCCACCGTGTAGGCAACATGGAGCGTCCGCCGAAGACTGCTTCCTTCCCACACGGGAAGCGCAGGCTCGGTGGCCACGGTTGCCTTCAGAATGGTGTCTTGGGTGATCAGGACCCAAGCACTCCCGACATCGTTACGCATACGCTCCTTCCACGCGAAGTACGTGCACGGTTTGTGAGGCCCACGGGAATGGATGGCAAAGCAGCGCTGCCCCAGAGAATGCCGGGGCAGCGCTGCTTTCCCAGCAGGGCCTTACCGCTTCAGGAACTCCTCATGCTGCCGGTGCGCTTCCTTCACTTGCTCGCGGATCGTCTCCACGTCCTTGGCCTTGTTCCGGTACTTCAACGGCATCTGCACAATCTGTGCTTCCTCCGCGGTCAGTGCCCGGTAGATGCGCTCGCGTTCGGCGGCGTCGGCGGTGTAGTCGAGGTCGAGGTAGTCGACGGCGTGGCGACGCGCGTTGTTGATCGCGGTCTGGGCCTTGCCGGCCGGGCTGAGCAGCGACAGGAGCACGGTGACCACCAGGGTTCCGCAGATCACGCTGAGCGAGAGACCCGTGGAGATCTCAAGAACGTTGACGTGCTCGCCGCCATTGATGAACGGCAGGTTGTTCTCGTGAAGCGCGTGCAGGATCAGCTTGACGCCGATGAACGCGAGGATCGCGGCAAGGCCGTAGGACAGGTAGATGAGCCGGTCCAGCAGGCCGTCAATCAGGAAGTACAGCTGCCGCAGGCCCATGAGCGAGAACGCCGTGGCGGTGAACACGATGAACACGTTCTGCGTCAGGCCGAAGATTGCCGGAATGGAGTCGAGCGCGAACAGGATGTCCGTGCCGCCGATCGCCACCATCACCAGGAGCATAGGGGTTAGCGCACGCTTGCCGTTGACCACCGTGAAGAGCTTGTCGCCGTCGTACTTATCGGTGGTGTGGAAGAGCCTTTTGGCGAGCCGGATGATGAAGTTGTTCGCTTGATCGTCACCGTGGTCGCCGGGCTTGAGGAGGTTGCCGGCGGTCAGCAGGAGGATCAGGCCGAACAGGTAGAACACCCACGCGAACGAGTTGATCAGCGCGGCGCCCAGGAAGATGAAGCCGGTCCGGGCGATCAGCGAGAAGACGATGCCGAACAGCAGCACCTTCTGCTGGTCCTCACGCGGCACCCGGAAGCTGGCCATGATGATCAGGAAGACGAAGAGGTTGTCGACGGACAGGGCCTTCTCCGTGATGTATCCGGCGAAGTATTCGGACCCCATTTGGGCTCCGCCGAAGACCAAAACCAGAATGCCGAAGACAACGGCCAGGCCCACATAAATGGACGACCATATTGCTGCTTCCTTCAGCGATGGAACGTGGGCTTTGCGAATGTGGAAGAAGTAGTCGAAGGCGAGAAGCGCCAAAATAAGGACGATCGTGATGCCCCAAATGAGGGGAGAGACGGTCATGTGATCCTGCTTTCGTGAGGGGCGTGTAACTCAGCGAGGGTCAAAAACTATTGCCATAAACCTACCGGGTTGGGTCGCCTGGCGTTGGTTCATGGCTGTGTGGGGGGAGTACGACGGCGAGTGGCTGGGGTGGCTGCCTCCGGAAGTTGAGCGGGTGAATCGTCAGGGTGTCCTACGTAGTTTCCAACGATCTTGGTTGTGATCCCGGTTCCGGAATTGCCGGGTTTACTCTGTCGCGCACATCACATGGACCGGATATCGCGTGACCTCCCCGCTTCGGGCAAGCATGGTGTACTCTCATTATTATCAACTTGATAATAACGATTGGAGGGGCCATGGATGCCCTGCTCGACTGGATGAACTCCCCGGCTGTTTCCAACCTTCTCGGCAGCCCCGTGAGCTGGATCGAAGTCATCGGATTCGTCACCGGCGCAGCTTGCGTCTATGGGGTTGCCCGGCAGAAACTGTGGAGCTGGCCGGTTGGCATCGTGAACAACATCGCGTTCATGATCTTGTTCCTGGGAGCTGGTCTCTACGGCGATACGGCGCTGCAGGTTATCTTCGGCGTCGTTGGCGCTTATGGCTGGTTCAACTGGATCCGCGGAAACCGGAGCGCCGCAGCGAAAGACGACCTGCCCATCCGCGATGCAAACCGTGCCGAAATCGCCTGGGGAGTAGGCATCACGGCGGTCGCGACGGCGCTGGTGGGATGGATGCTCGCCGTCGAAACCAATTCCACTGTTCCGTGGCCCGACGCGTTCATCCTTGCCGCATCGCTGGTGGCCACTTACGGGCAGGCCAAGAAGATCATGCAGCAGTGGTACGTCTGGATCATCGTGGACATCGTCTCGATACCGCTGTACTTCGCGAAGGGGCTGGCGCTCACCGGCATCCTCTACATCGGCTTCCTGGCGCTCTGCATTTACGGCCTGGTGGACTGGAACCGTGCACGCCGGCTGCAGGGCGTTGACGTCGCCACGAGCGAAGGAGCGCTGGTATGAGCCGCTACGGCAACGGACTTGTCATCGGAAAGTTCTACCCTCCACACGCCGGGCATCGGCACCTGATCGAGGCGGCAGCAGCTGAGTCGGACAACGTTTATGTCATCGTCCTGGGCACTCGCTTCGAGTCAATAAGCATGGCTGACCGAGCTCACTGGCTTTCCGCCGAATTCGAAACTCACGCGAATGTGCGAATCCTCGTCCAGGTTGATGATTGCCCCGTGGATTACGGCTCGGACGAGATCTGGAAGGCCCACGTTGAAGTAATGCGCTCAGCTTTGCAGAACGCTGGGGTTGCGAAGGTTGATGCCGTTTTCACTTCGGAGATGTACGGGTACCAACTGGCGGATGCCTTCAATGCGCAGCACGTCCTGGTGGACCCTGACCGGAGCGAGTTTCAAGTCAGTGGCACTCTCTGCAGGGATGACCTCAACGCGGCCTGGCCGCACATCATTGAACCTGCCCGGCAGGGTTTGGCTACGCGAATCATCGTGGTCGGGGCAGAGTCCACCGGAACCACTACCTTGACGCGGGCGCTCATGGATCACTACCGAGGCCAGTACCCAACGATTGGGGATGTCCCCGAGTACGGGCGCCTGCGGACCTACGAAAAGCTCGACGAGCTCCGAAGCCTAAATCCCGGCGCGGGCGTTGAGGACCTGGTGTGGACCACCGAGGATTTCGACCTCATTGCGAAGCGACAGAACGAGTTGGAGAACGCCGCGGCATCCCAGTGCCCGTTGGTCATCGCCGATACCGACTCGCTGGCGACCGTACTGTGGGAGCGCCGATACGTGGGGCCGGACAGCTTCGGCGCTGCGGAGGCTGCCGCGAACCTCCTTGGGCGTGAGGTCTATCTACTGACTGATCACGAAGGTGTCGACTTCGAGGACGACGGTATCCGCGACGGTGAGCACATCCGGGCAGACATGACCGAGTGGTTCAAGGAGGCACTGACCGCAGCGGGACACTCCTGGGTGCTGGTGACCGGCAGTCACGAACGCAGGATGGTTACGGCCACCACCATCATCGACCTCATACTGGAGCAACGGTCCACATTCAGTTCACCGCCGTGGGCCAAACGAACCGTCCTGACAGGAGCCACCGCTTGAACAGCGAAAAGAAATTTTTGGCGTCATACCGGCCCGAGGACTATCCCGCTACCGCTGTCACCGTGGACCTGGTTGTGTTGGCGGTCGCGCAGGGTGTTCTGCACGTTGCGTTGGTTCGGCGAGGTGAACACCCATTCAAGGGCGCCCTCGCATTGCCCGGCGGCTTCCTTCACCCTGATGAGGACGCCCTGCATGCTGCGTGGCGAGAGCTCGCCGAGGAAACAGGCATGACGTTGCCTTCACCGGAGGCGCACGTGGAACAGCTCGCGACCTACAGCTCGCCTGACAGGGATCCCCGCATGCGGATCGTGTCGATAGCCCATCTGGTACTGCTTGCCACCGACGGTCTGACCCTGCCTCCGCTCTCAGCCGGGTCTGATGCGGCGGGTGCTGAGTGGTCCCCGGTTCACGAGACACTCAAGGGTGATCTCGCCTTCGACCACGCAGCCATCATGCGCGACGGGCTGGACCGGCTCAGCGGCAAAATGGAGTACACGCTGATTGCGGCACGGCTCCTGCCGGAGTCGTTCACGGTGACCCAGCTCCGTACCGTTTACGACGCCGTGTGGAACACTTCCCTGCCGGCTGGCAACTTCACGCGCAAAATGGTCCCGCAACTACACGACACCGGTCAGAAGATACGGGCGGCTGCCGGTGGTGCACCGGCTGCGTTGTTCAACGCGACGGACAAACACATTCACCCGCCGCTGGCTCGGCCAGTTGATGGACGAGTTGTTGGTTAGAAGCTTCTGACCAGCGTCCATTCGTCCCAGTTGTTCTCCCGGCGCCAGTGTTGGCGGGGTTCTTCGGTTTCCCTGAGCCTGTCCGTGAGCCACAGCGTTGTGTCTGGATTCCAGCCCGCGATGACGCTGGCTGTGCCCTGGGCGGGGTCCACCTCCAGTGCCCGTCCTGCCAAGTGGAGGTAGCCGTTCACCGTCAGATGTACGGCGTCCCAGCGTGTGGCTACCTGCTCCCAGTCCGGGATCACCCAGTGCCCGTCGCGGCCGGTGGTGCGATACCAGTCATGGCGACGCGAGGCCGTGACCTGGGACGGGAAGTCCCGGCAGAGCGTGACCCAATCCTCGGCGGCCTCGACTTCGAGAATCCGGCCGGATCCCGAGACGGGAATGACGGTTGCTTCTTCCCATCCCAGTGAGTCTTCGATGAGGTCGAGTCCCTCAGGTATCCGACTCATGGTTTGAATGAGGCGGTAGGGGATGGACCACCATTCGCCGCTTACTTGGGCCCTGAGGTCCGCCGGAAGTTGCCAGGCGCTGCGGAATTCCACGTCAAGCGTGTGCTCCGTCCACTCGGAGAGCGTCTGGCTCGGGTTCCGTGACAGTGGTGTGGGGTCAGCGGCCGATCTCCAGTCGACTGCCCATTGTTGTGCGCTGAACTGATCGCCCCAGTCGTTGGCTGCACGGGTGGCGAGGACACCTCTGGCGACATGTTCAAGCGCATCGGCCAGGCGTTCGTCGGCAGCCAAGACATCCTCACCGTCCGGCTGCTGCCAATACCGTGCTGTGTCGACTGCCCGACGCAGGGCCTTCTGTATGAGGGCGTCATTGATGCGGTGCAGATCCAGCCGGGACATCCGGTCGGCCAGTTCTGCAACCGTCGGCTTGGGCATTGGAGGCGGAACCTCGCCCGACGGAGCGAACGACGACATCATGACACGGGACTTACCCGCACCGGGATCGCGGTCGTAGCCCAAGTCGAAGACTGCAATGCGGACTTCGTCGTCAGCCTCCATCGCGAGTTCAAGACACAGGCGCCGCCCCCGTGGTCCGGCCAACAACGATGCAACATCCAGCTTCATGATTCCCCCAAATCAGTCGTGGTCTATGGCTTGTGGCCAGCCACAAAGCCGAAGTCGTGCTCACCCGGTTCGGGTTCCGGCTCACGCTCCAGCTTGAGGGCATACGTTGGC
The DNA here is from genome assembly GCF_044748465.1 of Paenarthrobacter sp. NPDC089988. Taxonomy (NCBI): domain Bacteria; kingdom Bacillati; phylum Actinomycetota; class Actinomycetes; order Micrococcales; family Micrococcaceae; genus Paenarthrobacter; species Paenarthrobacter sp. NPDC089988. Next base: position 4,929 of record NZ_JBIVGD010000036.1, on the reverse strand, counting down.
AGAACCAGGCTGGTCCCGACCCCGCTCCTGGTTTCGAACGTGAAGGAGCCGAAGATGGTCGGATCTTCGCGGTGCCGGAGCAGCAGCGTGGTGTAGGTGCCACGATCCTCGGCCGCTACGGGATGATACTGATCCATATGCCGTCCCCAGATCGGCAGCGAGAGCGGGAACGCCAACTGAACGGACTCAGGGAACAAGCGTGGCACACGGTCCAACGTCAGGACCCTGTCGTGACCATCAGCAGCCCGGATCGTCAGGGTGTTGGGATCGAAACTGTCCGTGCCGCCGTCGGGCATTCTGGTGGCCGACCACGTGAAGGCGGCCGGACTCACGGCGATGGAGTACTGCTCAACGCGGCCATTGACCTGGCACAGCGAAACCGCTTCGTAGGGAACACCCCGGCCTCCGCCGATGACCTTGCCGATTGCGATTGCCAGGAGCTCGGAAGAAGTGTCCATCACTTCATCCTTGCACGGCGCTCGCCGGGTAGTCGCCTCTAGTCGACGCTGACCAGAACGTGGTCGATACGTGTGATCAGGCCGGGCCAGCCGTTGCCCATGCCTTCGATAGCCGTGCGGCCCATAGGGGTGTCCAGGTTGAAGCCGGCGTGTTCGAAGTGCAGGATGGTGCCGTTTTCCGTGGCTTCCAGGGACCACGTGATGGCGGTGTCCAGGACGCCTTCTGCGAAGACGAACGTGATTGACTTGCCGGGTTCGACGGCGGTGACCTCGCACTGCTGCTGGCCCCAGCGGTCCATGTCCATGGTGAATCGGTGGCCGACTACGGGTGCGATATCGCCTGGTGCCCACCACTTCGCGAGGAGTTCCGGCGTTGTCAGGGCAGCCCATACGGCTTCGGGGGAGTGGGCGAAGGTGCGCTCAAGGCGGATGGCGTTTTCAGTCACGGGTTTTCCTTATCCAATAGTTCGCCCAGGGCATCGAGCCGCTGGTTCCAATATTGCTCGTAGTGCTTCAGCCAGCCGCTGACTTCCTGCAGGCCCGCGGCTTGCAGGTGGTAGATCCTGTGCCGGCCTTGCCGTTCCTCGCGGATCAGTCCGGCGTCCTTCAGGACCGTCAGATGTTCCGACGCCGATGAGCGGCTGAGTGCCAAGCGACCCGTCAGTTCGCCCGCCGACAAGGGGCCGCCGAGGAGGCTGTCGAGGATAGTGCGCCGCGAGGGGTTCGCGAGGGCGCCGAAGACGTCGGGAAGCACTCGACGATAATATGTCGGAAAATTCCGAAATGACAAGATGCTGATCGACTATCGCTAGCCCCTTGCGTTCCTCCGAGCAAGCGGACATCCGCAGTTGCTGACTAATCCAAATTGTTGAAACGCTGAGGGTGGGGCGTTGCCCTCAAGGTCTCTATCAGTTAGGCATGCCGCCTGGGTGAGCTTGACTTAGGTGCCGCAAGGTACATCGGTCAGCTCGTCGTAGGCTGCAGCTGTGTAGCGGGTACTACCCAGATACACTTCGCCGTATGTCTCTGTGCGGTATGAGGTGTTGTTTGCGTTGTTGCACCAGTAGGCGTGGTCATTCGTGAATGAGCTAGCCGGACCTGAGTAGGTCGTCAGTTCACTCACCACGTTGTTGTAACTGAACCATGCATAGAATCCCGTCCATGAGTCCATATCGGCCGTAGTGAACGTGAAAGGGCAAGAAGTTAGGCTGCTCGAAACGATTCTCTGACCATCCTGATACAACCAAACAGATAAACCGCAACCCGACGGGTAGAGCATAGGAGTCACGGTGACGTCGGACTTGCTGTCCTTCGTCCCATCCGCTGCATATGTTGTAGTTGACGCCGAAAGAATCTTGACTCCCGACTTTCGAATGTTGGCGTCGTGTTCCGCTACCTTTCTGTCGCTAAGGTCCAAAGGACCGCCTCTAACGGGTTTCTTTGAATGGGATTTGCCAACAGTCGACGCTTTGGAACTTGGGTCTTCCGGCGATGCTGTTGCGGCTGGGGCCATCACAAGTGTCCCGAACACGAGGACCGCAGTCATGGCGGTCATTAGTCTCATTGCTTTCAAAGTGATGCCTTTCTCGGCAATGAGGGATCGCAAACAACCTGTTCAGCTGTTCCGTCCTCCCCCAATAACCGCAGCCTCACCGACGCAACGTAAGTGATACAAGCCCTTGATTTATGATTCGTCTCTAGTTAGGGAGCGGATCGCGCGCCCGAAGTCCGCGGTAAGAATTGTCGTCGGGAGCGGGGCTTCAGAGGTACCTGCCCACATCACGATGCGATCCTCGAAACCTGCTGTAATCCCTGAAATCTCAGGGATCCGTAGGAGCCACGCGCTGGTTTGGGATCGATTTATTCGAATAGAGATCGGGCTGGCATGTTGATTTTGAAGCCGGCGCAGGAGGTCGAACCAAGTGACGGCGGCCAGATGACGGAAGCCGAAGTTGGCCATCTCTGCAGCCAAGGCGTCTATCAAATTGGTTGTAGTCATTGGTTCGGATGTACTGGGTTTGAGAGTGAAGAGACCCTCTACTGAGGAGCCCGTGGACGACGTAGTAGGAACTGATGCCCAGCTTGTAACGACTTGCCTGCCCCGCTTGGCGTTGTTAGGACCCGAGATGGTCGAAGGTTGAGCAGTGCCCGTCCCAAGGCTTGCGGCGTATTCTCCAAACTCGTCGGCGGCAGCGCGTCGTTGTCGATGCTGAACGAGCTGTTCCGGCCTGCCAGATCCCGGCGCAAACATTGATCCACCCATAACCACGATTCTCCACCAGTAATGCTGCGGTGACGGACATATTCTTCAGGCGGCACATCGGTGTGTCCAGGTAGAAGCCCACGTGTTCAAAGTGCAAGATGGTGTCGCTTCCCGTGGCTCGTCAGTTCCTTAGGCGCCGATTTGGTATACCCTCGTTTACTGCGGCGAATGACTTCTTATACTCCAGGCTGGCCTCAAGGGTCCATTCCTTGAGCACTGCGACTGTGCCGTGCTGCAGCACCCGCAGGTCTACGAGCGGGCTTTCAGGGAGGTTATAGCCGCTGCTGTTGGCGAAGTAGGTGAGTACACCGATTGGTGGGTAAAGGATCGGGTCATTGCGGTGCAGCTTTGCCAGCGCGAGCCCAGAGACCGCGCCGCGGACGGGTTCCCAGATGTCAATGAGCGCGCAGAATCCGTCGACGATCGCCGAACACCCGGCCACATCAGCTTCATCGAAGCCCAGTTTGAACGAGTCGCCGGAATGGGGGCCAGGGCATCCGTCGGTGACGGAAATGTGAAAGGGAAATACTTCTCGCTTGGATTCTGCTAAAAATCCGAACAAAGAAACGAAGTAGCCGAAACTTGGGTGGAACCTGCCTGCGTCGTCCACGCGAGCCCCATCCTCTACGCTGAGTGAGAGATCCTGAAGACTTCGAGGCAGCGTGTCGTCGTGTGTTCGCTGGCGCGACGCATTGGCGTGCGCCCATTCGATGGGGCGAGAGTCCATAGTCTCCAGGAGTTCCACTGTAGACATGACCCTGACAGCTATTTGCTCTGGGCTAGCGTCTCGGCCCCCCAATATCAATCGAAGGCTTATTGCCCGCAGCGCGGGGTCAAACAGTTCCGAGGCAATCATTGAAAGATCCGATCGTAATAGGGGAATTTATCATCACCGCTCCAGGGGAATGAATTTGACGTCGATGGAGACAGTACAGTCGGGGTGCGATTCGAGGTAGGCATCGACTGCGTCCTCCATCATTTCGCTAAGTTCGCGGTTGTGCGTGAAGATCCACTCCAGTCGACTCCCTGGGGCTCGACCTTCCAAAGCTTCGATCTGCTTGATCAATGTCTGATCAGCCCATTTATTGATCGCCTTCTGAACTGCGGCTTTGCCATGAAACCCCTCGAAGAGGCCTCGGTATACGAGATCATAGTTGCCTTTGATTTCTTGGAAGATCTGGATGGGTGGGCGTCCTCGCCAGAGGTGTCCGTCGAAGGCGATTGATTTCTTTTCACCGGTGGCGGTGATGTAGTCCGTGACATATTCCAACGCGTTGCCTTCGGGCCCGGTGGCTGTGACCCCGGTTGCGAACATCTGGTCCGGCACTCCATTAGGGCTTCGTCCAGCTGGTTCTTGCCAGGTGCCGGGGCCGCCGTCGGTGTCGCCGATGGTGGGTTGGAGGTCGGGGTGGCGGCCGGGGAGGGTGGGGTCGCCGAGGCGTTGGTCGTAGGTGCCGGACGGTCCGGGCGGCTTTGTGGGAGGGGCTGTGTGTGGGGCGTGTTCTGCCGCTTCGTGTGGTGCCGCGGGTTTGGCTGACGGTTCCGGGTGGGTGTGTGACCCGCCGGGTGGTTCCGGGTGGGTGTGCGGGGTGTCGGCCGTGTCGGGCGGGGCAGGGTTGAAGCGTTGGTTCAGGCGGGCCCTGTCGATGGAGTTGGGGTTGGGTTCGGGGGCGGGGGTGTTCCTGGCCCGGTTGTCGATGTCGTCGGTCCAGCGGCCATTGGACGGTGTCCCTGGTGCGGGGGTTGGGTCGGGTGTGGGGTTGGGGTTGTGTTCGTTGAGCCAGCGGGTGACCGGACCAGGCCCACCAGTACCGGCAGAGGCAACCCCTGGTGGTGTTGTTCCCGTGGGGATGCTTGCGGTGGCCGGGGCGGGGTTGTTGTAGTCCTCGATGGTTTTACCTACGGTGGTCAGGAATTCCTGGACGCGGGCGATGCCCGTGTCCAGGTTCTTCGCCCACTCGGCGGCCGCGGCGGACCCGAGCACGGCGCCGGATTTAGTCGCCGTGGTCCCGAGCGCGGCAGCGGCTTCCTCCGGCACGGCTGTTCCCGCCGCACCCGCACCGGCACGGGCTTCGGTGATCGAGGTTGTTTTGGTGATTGTGGTGGGTAGGCCACGGAGCCGATTGGTGAGGGCTGTGAGGCGGGCCTCGAGGGTGAGGCCGCCACCGGCGCCCCCGGTTGCTGCGGTGGCGAGGTCGAAGGTGGTTT
>NZ_JBIVGD010000035.1:0-24708 GCF_044748465.1 Paenarthrobacter sp. NPDC089988 | reverse complement strand
CCGCCCGCCCACAAAGGCGAACGTCCCGACCATGGGTTCAGTCGCCGATCATGTGATGGATGGTTCGGTCGATGGTTTCGTGCACGCGTTCGAGTTTTTTGCGGTCTATGTCGTCCTCGGTGATTTCGGCCCTTTCGAGCAGGACCTGCCAGATGTCCATCGCGGCAAGCAGTTCGGGGGTGAACACGGCATCGTCGACGTCGCCGTACAGGCCAAAGCGAAGGAAGGTGTCGATCATGCCGGGGTACCCGATCCGCTCAGCCGTAGCAGTCGCTTTCTCCCGTTCCCCCGCTTCGAAGTGGGCTTCGTGGTCGAAATTGCCGTCTTCATCCCAGAAGTTCGTCACAATGTTCTTCCTTTGGTAGGGGGTGGGTGGTGGCCGGAACCCTTGGGGTCCCGGCCACCGTTCGGGGGTTAGCTGGCGAGCAGTTCAGCCAGTTCCTGTGCCTCGGTCACCAGCACCGCACCCCCGTCACGGATCAACCGGTGGCAGCCCGCAGAGTTCGCGCTGTTCACGGACCCGGGAATTGCTGCGACGTGACGGGCGATGGTCTCGGCCTGATGGGCGGTGTGCAGGGCACCGGAGCGCCACCGGGCCTCAACCACGCAGGTCACCCCCGCCAATCCGGCAATCAGGCGGCCGCGCTGCAAGAACCTGTACCGTGTGGGGGCGGTGTTCGGCGGCTGCTCGGAAACGACCAACCCGTTCGCGCGGATTGCCGCAGCGATGTCAGAGTTCCCTGCCGGGTAGTCCCGGTCGAGGCCACCGGCGACCACAGCGATGGTAGCCGGTCCCTCACCCGTGAACCCGTTCAAGGCCGCCCGGTGGGCGTGGGCATCGATCCCGTAGCCGAGACCGGAAACAATGCAGATACCGCGGCGTGCCAGCTCGTGGGCGATGTCGCCGGTGACGGCCGCGCCGTAGCTGGTGGAATCCCGGGAACCGGTCAAAGCGACGGCCCGTTCGGGGGTCGGGATGCCGCCGGTGATGTTTCCGCGGTACCAAAGCCCATAGGGGGCGTCGGGCAGGTCATCGAGTCCGGTGGGCCATTGCTCGTCCCCGGGGATGAGGAACCCACCACCAAGCCGCTCGATGGTGGCAAGGTCCCGCTCGGGGTCGACGTCGGGCAGCCGGGGCGCCCAGCGCTGCAATGCTTCGGCCAGGTCCGCGTCGGTGATGTGCTTGAACGTATGCGGTGGCTGGTCCCCCGTGACGACGCGCAGTGCGGCGTAGGCGCCGAGGGTGCCGACGAGGGCGCGGCCCGTAGCATCTTGCGGGTCGAACAAGCGGGTCAGGGCAGCGCGTGCAATACGGTCGTTCATGATGTGCGTCCTTTGCTGAGGATGTGGTCGGTGGGGCGCTCGAGGTGAGTGGCCAGCTTCCCCTTTCCCGCCTCGTTGTTTTGGCTGCTGGCGAAGCTTGCGAGCTGTTCCCGACGGAGGCCTGTCTACCCTTGTGGCAAGGGCCGGAAAATCTTGCAGGATCCGAGCTAGCGAGGAACCTGGCTAAAGAATTTCCGGCACGCAGGCCCCGACTTTGGAGGGGCTAGACAGGCTGGAGCGGGAACGTAAAATCCCTTGGGACAGCAGCCAAAACGTCGTAGACACAACAGGTGGTGACGGGCAGGAGCCCTGCGACGGACCGGCACCACCGGCACAGCCGGCCACGAAGTGGACGCCCATCAGTGCTCGCCCAACGAGCACCCCTCTACTTGGCGTCACCCGGGGACACCGCAAAGCACCCGCAACCTCGGTCGAACACGCTGCTGTCTAAATCGCCTCGGTCGACAAGCCGGCCGGTTCAGGGGCGCCTGGTGTCCTCGGTGAGGTGGCGGTAGATGGTGCCGCGGGAGACGCCAAAGGTCTCGGCGATTTGTTGGACGGTGTAGAGCTTTTGGTCATACATTGATCTGGCCTGGGCCGCCTTCGTCGGCGTGAGTTTGACCCTTCCTCCGCCCTTGCGGCCACGGGCCCGGGCGGCGGCCAGACCGTCCTGGGTGCGTTCAACAATGAGATCGTGTTCAAACTCGGCAATCGCGGCGAGGACGTGGAAGAACAGCCGCCCACCGGAGGTTGTGGTGTCGATGCCCTGCGAGAGTGCCACCAGCCCGACTCCGCGGTGTTGGAGTTCATCGACAATCTCCTGGAGATTGCGTACAGAGCGGCCCAGTCGGTCCAGCTTCGTGACGACCAGGGTGTCGCCGTCGCGGAGGTAGTCGAGGGCGGCGTCCAGGGCAGGGCGTCTGGCCAGGGTGCCGGAAGCGTGATCGGTGAACACCTTGGCGCAGCCGGCCCGGGTAAGCACGTCGGTTTGCCCGTCCGGATTCTGTTCCCGAGTGGATACACGGGCATAGCCGACTGCCGCCATGCGATAAATGTACCGCTGACGTTCCTTAGTGCACATAGCTTCCGGACACGGGCCATGGAACACAACACACCGTACTGCCACCGGCGAGGGCGGGGTGTTCCATGGACGGCCGTTAAATGCGCTGTGGGCGCTGCGCCGGTATACCGTGCTGGCGGCGTGGTGTTGCCATGTGATCCAGCTCATGATTTCATTGACTTTATTATCAATAATCTTATCGATGCTCGGTTGGTCCGATGACGTACCTCGCCGCGCTAAATCCCGGGTCCAAGGACCCCTGAACCCCAGAGACGTGGTTGATATTGCTATGGACAATTCGATGTGGGTGATTCTCGCGGCCGTGCTCGCGGTTGCCGCCCTGATGGTGCTGGTTATTAGGTTCAAGTTCCAGGAGTTCCTGGCGCTGTTGGTGGTGAGCATCGGGTTTGGCCTTGCCATCGGCATTGACCCCGCTGCGCTAATGAAGCTCGTGGTGGACAGTATGGGTGGTGAGCTGGGGCAACTTGCCCTGGTCATTGGCTTGGGTGCCATCTTTGGTACGGTCCTGCAGCGTTCAGGGGCCGCTGAGCGGATTGCTACGACACTCATCAGCCGTTTTTCCGAAGGAAAGGTTGCATGGGGGCTGGGAGCGGCGGGTTTCCTTGTGTCCATTTCGATCTATATCGATGTCGCGATCGTTGTCCTGGTGCCGATGCTGTACGGCATTGCCCAGCGCACGGGTAAGTCGTTGTTGTACTACGGGATTCCCTTGTGCGCCGGGTTGAGTGTTGCCTACACGTTCATGCCACCCGCGCCAGGGCCTTTGGCGGCAGCTGCCATCATGAACGCCGACTTGGGTTTGGTGGCCATGTTCGGGCTGATCTGCGGCATCCCCGCCGTAATCGTGGGTGGTCCGTTGTTCGGGCGGTTCATTTCCAAGCGGATCTTCGTTCCGGTGCCCGAGGAGTTGTACATGCGCAGCACTTCGAACGTTGTGTCGCGGGTGCCCGCCACTGGCCGTGGCGGGACGTCGGCAGGCGCTGGGGGCGATGAAGAAGAAGTTGCTGAGGCGACGGGTCCCGGATTCGCTGCAGTGCTGGGCACCCTGCTGATTCCCTTGTTGCTCATCGTGTTGGGTTCCATCGCCCGGAACGTGCTTCCCGAAGCGCTTCCAGGACGATCGGTGATCCTGTTTTTCGGTCATCCCGTGATCGCGCTGCTGATCACATGCCTTCACACGCTGTGGTTTTTCGGAGTCAGGCGCGGGGCCAGCAAGGAAGATCTCCACAAGATGGTTTCCGACGCGCTCCATCCCGCAGGGCTGATCATCCTGATCACCGGCGCCGGAGGTGTCTTCGGCGAGCTTTTGATTGAGTCCGGGCTTGGAGAGATGCTGGCCAAGGCGATGCAGGACGCCGGGATGCCGCTGATCGTTTTTGGTTTCCTGACCTCAGCGGTGACCAGAATCTGCCAAGGGTCGGGCATGATCGCGATGGTCACTGGAGCGACCATCGCCGCGCCGATCGCACAGGCGCTTAACGCCAGCGCCCCGACCATCGCCTTGACCTCCATCGCGATTGCTTGCGGCGGCGCCGCGTTTTCCCATGTGAACGATTCGGGTTTCTGGATGGCCAGCCGCTATTTCGGAATGTCCGTCGCGGACACGTTGAAGACTTGGACTGTCATGAAGACTCTTGTCGGTCTCACCGGTTTCGCCAGCGTCCTGACTCTCAGCGCATTCGTGTCGTAGCTACTTCGGCACCCTTTGGCCGGTTCGGTTGCCCGCAGGCATCGGGTCGGCCACAGGTCGTTCCCGGACCGGGCGCTTGGTAGGCGGCGGTGACTCCGCGCGCTTGGCGCGCCCGTGCCTGCCAACCGCCTTTCGCGCGGACCGTTAGGAGGAGGCGGCGAGGGATTCCTTGTCGGCGACACGGGTCAGGTAGGCATCGCGGGAGGGCAGAAGGTGGGCACGGGCCACGTCGGCGACTTTCTGGATATCCCCAGCTTCGAGGGCATTGATCATCTCCCAGTGCTCATGGCGCGCGTTGGTCAGGATGGCCGGTGAGTTCACCGTAATGGAACGCATCGCGTAGGTCTTGCGCGCGTGCAAACGGATCGCTTCAACAAGGGCGTCGTTGCCCGATAGGGCGAAGATCGCTTCGTGAAAGGCCATGTTCGCGTACATGGTCCCGCGCGCGTCCCCGGCCTCCGCGGCCGCGTCATGCCGGCGCTGTAAGGCTTTCAACTCCTCCAGGAGGCCCGGATCAACAGGTGGCTGGATCAGCCCGATGGCATGGGTCTCCAACAGCTCCCGCACAACGTAGACCTCTCTGACCTCCCGGGCCGTGTACGCCCGGACAAGGGCCCCGACGTTGCGCCTGCGCTCGACCATCCCCCGGGCTTCCAGCTCCAGCAAGGCCCGACGGACAACGTGCCGTTTGGCCCCGAACTGCTCCATCAACTCGTCCTCAACGAGCCGCTCACGCGGGTACAGGGAACCGAGGGCGATTGCTTCCTCGATCCCTTGCAGAACATCTTCCATGGACCCGGATTCCCGGGCCTTGCCGCCGCGTTGCATCAACACCCCTTACCCTCCACTTCTTGCCCAATTCTCACACATCCAGCCCCCGTTCCGGCCGGGGCGATCTTGCCATGTGACCTGACTCATGCTTTCATTGACTTTATTATCAATAATCTTATCGATGACGATAAATGGAGTCTACGAAAATGTCTGAACAAGATCTCAATCCGGCACCGACCGGTCTGCGCAGTGAACTGGTCAACTACGGTGACCCGGAGTTCGCCTTCTTCCTGCGCAAGGCGTTTATTAAGGGCGCCGGCTACACCGACGAGGTGCTCGACCGGAAGGTCATCGGCATCGTTGATACCGGTAGCGGCTTCAACCCCTGCCACGGCAACATGCCCCAGCTCGTCGAAGCGGTTAAGCGAGGCGTGATGCTCGCAGGCGGACTGCCGATCGCTTTCCCGACCATCTCGGTTCATGAGAGCTTCTCCAACCCGACCTCCATGATTCTGCGCAACCTCATGGCCATGGACACCGAGGAAATGATCCGGGCACTGCCCGTTGACGCCGTCGTGTTGATCGGTGGGTGCGACAAGACCGTTCCGGCCCAACTCATGGGTGCCGCGTCAGCCGGGAAACCGGCGATACAACTGGTAACCGGATCGATGCTTACCGGTTCGCACCAGGGCCGCCGTGTCGGTGCCTGCACTGACTGCCGCGCCTTCTGGGGCCGGTACCGTGCCCAGGAAATCGACGACGCCGAGATCAAGGAAGTCAACGGCCGCCTCGTCGGCAGCGTCGGCACCTGCTCGGTGGCCGGCACAGCCAGCACCATGGCAGCCATCGCCGAGGCCGCGGGAATGTCACTCCCCGGTAGCGCCACTCCCCCGGCAGTGACAGCCGATCGTATGAGGGTTGCCGAAGCCACCGGAACCCGCGCAGTTGCCCTGGCCGATGCCCGGCTGACAGCCGAGCAGATCCTCACCCCGGCAGCTTTTGAAAATGCGCTCCGTGTCCTGCTGGCCATGGGCGGATCCACCAACGGCCTGGTTCACCTGACCGCCGTGGCGGGTCGTTTGGGATACTCCATCGACCTTGACCTCTTTGACCGGATGAGCAATGAGACGCCGGTCCTGGTTGACCTGAAGCCCTCCGGTCAGCACTACATGGAGGACCTGCACCGTGCCGGTGGCGTGCCCCGTCTGCTCTGGGAACTGCGTGACCTGCTCAACCTCGATGCCCTCACCGTCACCGGCCGGACCCTCGGCGAAGAAATCGCCGACATGCCGGCGCCCTTCGACCAGGACGTCATCCGCTCCCTGGACAACCCCATCTACCCGGCCGGCGGCATCGCCGTCGTCCGCGGCAACCTCGCACCTGGCGGGGCGATCATCAAGAGGTCCGCCGCAACACAGGAACTGCTCGAGCACCGCGGCCGCGCGGTCGTCTTCGAAGACGCCGCCGACCTGAACAACCGCATCGACGCCGAAGACCTCGATGTGACCGCAGATGATGTCCTGGTCCTGAAAAACATCGGCCCGATCGGCGGGCCGGGCATGCCCGAGGCCGGATACATTCCGATCCCGAAGAAGGTCGCCCGCACCGGCGTCAAAGACATGGTCCGGATCTCCGATGGCCGCATGTCAGGAACGGCGGCCGGGACGATCATTCTGCACGTTACCCCCGAGGCAGCGGCGGGCGGCCCTCTGCAGCACGTCAGGAACGGGGACATGATCAGCCTGAGCCTGAGCGCCAGGACCCTCCATCTCGAGGTCTCCGACGAAGTCCTCGCCGAACGGGCCGCTACCGCACCTGATCGCAGCAAGAACGCCCCGACCCGCGGCTACCGGAAACTCTACGTCGACGAGGTCACCCAGGCTAACGAGGGTTGCGACTTCCGCTTCCTCCAAGCTACGACCAACAACGGCACCGTCCCCCGCCCGCGTGCCACGGCCCAAAGCATCGCAACAGAAGACAGCGCCGGCCTGACCGAACCGGCCACCGCCCAGCCCTAGCGACCGCAGGATCCTTCGTCGGGAGGACCGACTAAGACGCCCGGTCAAAGCGGGTCCTCCCGACGACTTCGCCATAAGTGCGTGGCAGGAACAAGACGTTCCAGCTTTCTTTCTTTCCCTCACAACCAGTAACGGATCCGTCCGTTGCTGACCGTATCGAATCCACCTTCCTCAAACCTTCCCATCGGGGGAGCATCAAACTGAGATATCGGCGATTCGTGCACCTGCCTAAACAGAGAGGTTTAGCTGTGCTCACTGGAGCAGAAATCGGCCTTCTGGCCACCGGAATAGCGGGAATCATTGTTGTGATCCTCCTGATTACCGGTCCACTCAAATTGCACCCTGTCCTTGCACTCCTTGTCAGCGCGTTGGCTATCGGCCTCGTTGCCGGTGAAAGCCCCAAGGATGTTGTCACGGCCATCACCGACGGTGCAGGCAAAACTTTCGGCGGTACTGGTTTGATCGTCGTGCTGGGCACGGTCCTTGGCACCCTGCTCGCCGAATCCGGCGGCACCCAGAAACTCGCTGAGGCACTCACTCGCGGACGCTCCCTGCGCAGCATTCCGTGGATGGTAAGCCTGCTCTCTGCGATCGTCGCTCTCCCCCTGTTCTTTGAAGTCGCGCTTGCAGTGCTCCTGCCACTGCTGATCAGCCTTGCCAAAGAGGTCCAGACCAGGTTCCTGGACGAGGAAGGCCGCGACGCCTCCGGCCGCAAACTCTCCCCTTACATGCTCGTCGCGGTCCCGGCACTGGCCTCGGTGGCGTCGCTTCATGCTCTACTGCCTCCGCACCCCGGCCCGGTGGCGGCCGCAAACGCCGTGCACGCGAACATCGGAACCACCATCGCTTTTGGGCTGCCGATCGCTCTGGTTACTTCGGTGCTGGCCGGTCAGCTCTTCGTCTGGCCGATGGCCCGACGCATGTTCCCCACGCCACCGGCACGGCTGATCGAACAATTTACGGTCAAGCACCATCAGGACTCCGGCAAGAAGCTGCCGTCCGTCCCAGCAACGGTCGTGCCCGTCGTTTTGCCGTTGGTGTTCATTCTGGCACCGTCGGTGACCCCGCGCTTTGAGTTCAGCGCCGTCATTGATTTCATCGGCCAGCCGGTTGTTGCGCTGCTTATCGCTGTGATCGTCGCGATGATCACTTTGGGCTGGTCTCGTGGCACCACGGGTTCCGAGCTCAAGGGCTACTTCGAATCCAGCATCATCGCGGTCGCACCCATCCTGTTGATCATCGCCGCAGGTGGTGCCTTGGGCTCAGTCATGGTCGGAGCCGGAATCGGCGACGTGATCGCCAAGGCCGCACACTCCTTCGGCCTTACCGCAGTCGTCCTTGCCTGGGTAATTGCAGCACTGATCCGCCTGGCGGTTGGTTCGGCCACCGTCGCAATCATTACCGCTGCCGGCATCGTCGCCCCGGTCATCTCCAGCGCCAGCCCCGCCCAAGCAGCCCTCGTAGTACTCGCCCTCGGCACCGGATCGGTCATCTTCCCCCACGTCAACAACGCCGGATCCTGGTACGTGAAGGAAAGCTTCGGGATGTCCCTGGGACAAATGTTCAAAAGCTTCACCGTCATCGAAACCACCATTTCCTTCGTTGGCTTTGCCATCGTTGCTGCACTTTCCATGATCATCGCCTGACCGCCCGAGCCACGGCACCGGTTCCTGGGACAGGCCGGTGGAGGCCCGCTTCCACAGCGGGTCCCCACCAATCATTGCCCTCAGCGCCAGCCATGAAAGAGACCCTCATGCGTCCAACACCCACATCCCCTCCCACCCCTGCACGGCTCCCACTTCTCCCGGACGGATTCCACGTCACCTCAGAATGGAGCCAACTGAAGGCAGGCGACCGGGTCATCATCAGGTATCGAGACTGCCCAGCGGCTGCAGGCACCATCGATGCGATAGCTGCCGACGGGAGCATGCTTTGGCTGCTCCAGGATCAAGGACAAGGCCGCAAAATCCACCACCGCAGCGAAAGCGAGGAACTATGGACGTTCGCTGCACCTAAACGGTCCAAAAGGCGTCCCTGACCCGCCGGTCCTTCTGCACGCACCGACACACCATGCTTCCTCAGCCCACAAAAAAACCGAAAGTTCCCAGCAATGACGCAAACACTCCCCGACCGCAATGAAACGCCGGAAAAAGAGCCACCAGGTCAGCGGAAGACCGCCGGTCACGTCATCGTCGACACCCTTGTAGCCCATGGCATCCACCGCGCGCACGTCGTCCCCGGCGAGAGCTTCCTGGACGTACTGGACGGACTGCACGGATCAGCAATCGAAACGATCGTGTGCCGCCACGAAGGCGGGGCCACCTATATGGCTGAAGCTGACGGCAAAATGAACCAACTGCCCGGAATCGCCATGGTCACCCGAGGACCCGGAGCCGCCAACGCCCATGTCGGTCTCCATACGGCGTGGCAGGACTCCACGCCGATGATCCTCTTCGTCGGTCTTATCCCCTTCGCACACCGCGATCGTGAAGCATTTCAGGAATTCGACATCAAAGCTTGGTTCGACACCGGCGCCAAGCGCGTCATGGTCCTCGACCACGCAGAACGCGCCTCGGAGATTGTCGCTGAAGCCGTGTTCGCAGCCATGAGCGGGCGCCCCGGCCCCGTAGTCGTCGGCCTGCCCGAAGACATCATCCGCCAGGAAATCCCCGCCGAACTTCACCCACCCATCCCGGTCGCCACGGGAGGGATGACAACCACCGACCTCGACGCACTGGCCGAAGCCCTGGCAGCATCGGAAAAACCCCTGTTCGTCACCGGTGGCAACGACTGGACACAAGCCGGTGCAGACCAATTCACCCAATGGCTGGAGAAGCACCACATACCGGCGGCCGCGGAATGGCGGACCCAAGGGACCGTTCCCTCCAACTCGCCGATCTACGTCGGACCCATCGGCTACGGCCGGCCCCGTCCAACTTATGACCTGCTGGAAGAGACCGACCTGCTGATCTTCGTCGGCACCGTCCCGGGTGACGTCATCACCGATGGATTCGTCTGCCGTCAAGACTGGAACAAGAAGAACTTCCTCGTCACCATCGACCCCTCCCTCCGAGGACGCTCCGGCCCTGTCTCGTACCAAATCGTGGCCAAACCAGATGTGTTCGTCAGGGACCTCACAAAACTCGACCTGCCGGTTAAGGACGAGTGGAAGAAATGGTCCCGGAAGATGAGGACCGAACAGGAGACCTTCTCCGCGCTCCCTCCGGCAACCCCGAACAAGGGACAGGCCCGGATGGACACGATGATGGCCCACCTGGTCCCAACGCTGCCCGAGGATGCCATCATCACCATCGGCGCCGGCGAGCACACCAACTGGGCCCACCGGTACTTTCCCACCCGCAGGTACGCGGCCATGATCAGTGCCCGCAACGGGTCCATGGGCTACTCCGTGCCTTCCGCTATCGCCGCTTCACTGGCCCATCCTGGACGTCGCGTTGTCACGATCGCCGGTGACGGCGAATTCCTCATGAACGGGCAAGAACTCGCCACCGCAGCACAGTACGGCGCAACACCGCTGGTGATCGTCATGGACAACCAGGAATACGGCACCATCCGAACCCACCAGGAACGCCACTACCCCAACCGGGTCTCCGGCACACAGCTCAAAAATCCGGACTTCGCCCTCATGGCCCGGGCCTTCGGCGGTTACGGTGCCAAGGTCGAACATGACCGGGACATCCCTGCAGCGCTGGAAGTAGCCCTCACCGCGATCGAGCAGGACAAGGTGTTCGCCCTGATCCACCTTGTGGTCGGGCAACGGGTCAAGGCCTACTAACTCACCACGCCGGCGTCCACCCGTCGGCATGACGGCTCACGAATGGAAGAACAATATGTCTATCTCCGCTTTGACCGAACTTGAACTACTGGACTCCGTCCCTACTGGCCTGCTGATCAACGGTCAGTGGCGTCCGGCGGGATCCGGGAAGACTTTTGATGTTGAGGACCCGGCTACGGGCAAGGTCCTGCTGAGCATCTCCGACGCCGGCGCAGAGGACGGCGCTGCGGCCCTGGATGCTGCCGCTGCCGCTCAGGCTGGCTGGGCCCGCACTGCTCCGCGCGAACGTGGTGAAATCCTGCGCCGCGCCTTCGAACTCGTCACCGAGCGCGCTGAGGACTTCGCCCTGCTGATGACCCTGGAAATGGGCAAGCCCCTGGCCGAGGCCCGCGGCGAGGTGACGTACGGTGCGGAGTTCCTGCGCTGGTTCTCCGAAGAAGCCGTCCGCGTGTCGGGCCGCTACTCCGCAGCCCCCGACGGCAAGAACCGCCTGCTCGTGCAGAAGAAGCCCGTTGGCCCGTGCCTGCTGATCACGCCGTGGAACTTCCCGCTGGCCATGGCCACCCGCAAGATCGCCCCGGCTGTTGCCGCGGGCTGCACCATGGTCCTCAAGCCGGCCAACCTGACCCCGCTGACCAGCCTGCTGTTCGCCCAGGTCATGCAGGAAGCAGGCCTGCCCGCCGGTGTCCTGAACGTCATCCAGACCTCTACCGCCGGTGCTGTGACCGGTCCGCTGATCAAGGATGACCGCCTGCGCAAGATCTCCTTCACCGGCTCCACCCCGGTGGGCCAGGCCCTGATCCGGGAAGCCGCGGACAAGGTCCTGCGTACCTCCATGGAACTGGGCGGCAACGCACCGTTCGTGGTGTTCGAGGACGCTGACCTGGACAAGGCCGTCGAAGGCGCCATCGCGGCGAAGATGCGCAACATGGGCGAGGCCTGCACCGCGGCCAACCGCTTCATTGTCCAGGAATCCATCGCTGATGAGTTCGCGGAGAAGTTCGCCGCGAAGATCGCCTCGCTCACCACCGCCCGCGGCACCGAGCCCGAATCCAAGGTTGGCCCGCTGATTGATGGCAAGGCCCGCGACGGCGTCCACGCACTGGTTGCCGACGCCGTCGCAGGTGGCGCCGAGGCAGTCACCGGTGGTGCCGCCGTCGACGGTCCCGGCTACTTCTACCAGCCCACCGTGCTGAAGAACGTCGCCGAGGACGCCCGCATCCTGCAGGAAGAAATCTTCGGCCCTGTGGCCCCGATCGTCACGTTCTCCACCGAGGACGACGCGATCCGCCTGGCCAACAACACCGAGTACGGGCTGGTGGCCTACGTCTTCACCAAGGACCTCAACCGTGGCCTGCGCGTGAGCGAACGCCTGGAGACCGGCATGCTCGGCCTGAACGCCGGCGTGATCTCCAACGCCGCTGCCCCGTTCGGTGGCGTCAAGCAGTCCGGCCTGGGCCGCGAAGGCGGATCCGAAGGCATCGAAGAGTACCTCTACACCCAGTACGTAGGCATCGCGGACCCCTACGCCGACTAGGCCTGCTCTCCAGAAACGCAAGGGACCTCCTGTACTCGCAACCGGGGGTCCCTTGTTTAGCCCTTATTCGCAAAGGGCCGCAGCGCGACCCGGCATGGTCTGGTGTTACGCTGCGTCCAGATTGGCTTCGGTGAGCTCTAATTTCCCGGAAGGACTCGCCTCTTCTGATTGCGGACAGGCCGGCTCAGAGCTGGCATAAAGGGCGTTGAGTTGACGGTAAAGGGCTCGGGCCAGGTAGCGCTTGAGGGATCTGCGGATTTCGCGGTAGCTTCGGCCTTCCTTGGTCCGTTTGCTGACGTAGTCCCGTGTTCCCGGATCGTGGACCATCCGAGTCATGGTGATGGTGTGCAAGGCACGGTTGAGGCGTCTGTCACCACCACGGTTGAGTCTGTGCCGGACGGTGTTCCCGCTTGAGGCCGGTAAGGGATTCACCCCTGCCAGTGACGCGAAGGCAGCCTCACTGCGTACCCGTCCTGGATGCGACCACGCAGTCAGGACGCCGGCGATCGAGACGGCCCCTGCGCCTACAATCTCCAAGAGCGGCGCCGCGGGGCTGTGCTGGATCAGCTCGGTCATGCGCTTCTGGTTCGCCGCGAGCTGCGCCGTCACGTCGACAACACGGCGCGCCAATCGAACAGCTTCTTCGCGCGCGATTGATAGTTCTATCGGTTCCTGTCGTTCCCGCCACCTTGTGATGGCCGCGATCTGAGCGGGAACCAGCGCCCTACGGGCGTCTATTCCAAGATCGTGCGCCCGGAGTAAGGCGATGAGTGCATTGACGTTCATTGTTCGTTCCCGAGTCAACTGATCCCGCGCCGCGCTCAGGATTCGCAGTCCTGCACGGGTTCCTTCATCGCGACGTGGAGACCGGAGCTGGGATTCCTCTAAGCCAAGGACAGCCATTCCGATGGCTGCGGCGTCCAGCGGGTCGGATTTTCCGATTCGCCTGCGGCCTCGGGGGTTCATCCGCGGCGCTTCGGCAACGTCGAAGCCGGCGTCGGAAACTGCCTTGGCCAGACGTGCCCCATATGAGCCGATGCCCTCGATAGCCCATAGAGATCCCATATCGCCGCCTGTCCTGCGACCTGCCCAAGCAAGTGCGCGGGAGATCCCTGCCCCGGTGGTCGGGAACTGCTCGCAATCAACCTGTCTCTTGGTGCTGGCCTCGATAATGGCGTACGTGTGTGTGCGGGCGTGACAGTCCACGCCGATAATGAACGGGCGGTTCTGCGCAACGATTGTCAACGCGGCCACCCTCCTTTCTTCCAAACGGACAAGACAGATCGCGGCGCGACCGGCGTTGGACCTGGGAAGTGTCACTTCGAGGCAAAACTGTGATGAGCCACAACCTCCAAGAGGCCGGGCAAGCTTCTAATCAAGCCATTGACGTGGGACAGGTCAGCACCGGTCGCTCCACCCAGCGCGGACAAATCGGGGGAAACGCACCCTCAACGGGGCAATTGTTTTTTCGAGTCACGCGCAGGGCAGAACGACCGGCATCAACACTGCCAGCCAGTCCCAGACCAGCCTCTGCAAGACTCACAGTTGTTTTTTGGTTGCTGGCAAGCTTGCTTGCTCGGCGGTCGACGGAGCCCTGTCTACCCTTCGGGCAAGGGGACGGAGTCTTCGAAAGGAAATAAGCGAAGCGCCGTCGAAGATTCCGTGCCCGCAGGCCCCGGAGCGTGCGGAGGGGCTAGACCGGGTGGAGCGGACGCCCACAATCCGAAGGACAGCAACCAGAAAACGTCGTAGACAAACAGGTGATGACGGGCAGGAGCCCTGCGACGGACCGGCACCACCCAACCGCCGGCCACGCAGCGAAGCGGAGTGGACGCCCGTTTCCCCGGTTCGCCCTGGCGGACCGCTCCCCTTCCTCGGCTTAAGCCGCTGGCATTGCCGTGTCTTTAGCCCAGCACCACCTGCTGGGTGTAGACATCGGAGCCGGATTGGTAGGGTGGGCGGGTCCCGCCCTGCCCCCAAGGGGCGGGATACCATGTTGCACGTTCCTGCTTGTGTCTTTGCGGAACGCACGAAGAGCCAGCACCCGGCCAGGGTGCTGGCTCTTCGTGTTCTTGGGCCAGGGCCTGGCTCGTGTGACTGGCTACTGTCGGCCTTTCACGGTTAGGGTGTGTGCTTTCGTGTCCGCCAACCCTGCGGGATGGGCGGACCTCATGGTTCACAGGTGAGGAGCAGCATGTTCGGTTTCGCGGTCAAGGTGGAGAAGGATGACAAGAAGGCAGAACTGGAGATCCAGGGCTTCCACGACCAGGACAGTGTCGAAGAGTTCGCCCACGAGGTCCGGGAAACCATGGTCGTTTGTCTGGAGGAGAACGAGGAGATCACTGGTTTCGAAGTCGGGGAACCGGGCCCGATGGAGGAACGTGAGAACGTCCCGGAGGTGGACATTCAGGACTTCACCGATGAGCTCGTCATGCAGGTCATGACTCCCGCGCCGGGCCACATGGTCAAGGGTGAGTACCCGCTGCGGTTCGCCGTCGAGCACCCGATCGAGTACTAAGCGCCCTCATCGGGACCCGCCGGACCAGCAACAGCGTCGTCGGGGCCCCGACCCTTGGCGGCGCACAATCAACCCGTGCGGACCGGGACGGGGAATCATGTCCGGTGGTTGTCCGTTTGATCTGGTGACCTGCATTGCTGCGGGTCACAACGACAGGAAGGTTTGGGGACTGGCCATGACGTTGAATGAATTGCTTGCCCGGCTGCGTGCCGGGCACTTGATGGTCCGGAGCGCCCGGGAATGGGATGATCTGGCCACGGAACTGTCCGGCGCTTACGAGGCCGGGGATGAGGAGCTCATCGAGCAGCTCCGCCCGCCGTTCCTGCAGTCCTGGCGGACCGTGACCCGGTATGTCTTGCGTGATGACTTCGACGCAGCTGGGATCAGCGTCTCCGATCCTTCCAGCGCTTGGGGTATCGCCGTCCTCGAATCCGGTGGCCGGATGATCGAGCCACTGCTGAGCCCACCATCTCAACGGGTTGGCGAGTCGTTGGAGGCCCTTGATGGGTTCACGGTCTTGGGGTACGAGGAGACCTTGGCCGGCTACGCCCACGATCTTGGACGCCTGTTCGCGGCGGACGAGGCACTCTCGGTAACCACTTCCCCGGCAGCCTGAACACCACTACAGTCCGGGAGCCCGGTCCGTTCTTTTGCTGCCCGCCGTGTCGTTGGTCTGGGGCGGGCGAAGGGCCGGACAGGCTTCAGTCTTTACCGCTGTCCGGCCCTCGCGAGCGGGCGTCTCAGATGGCTGAGGGCAACTTGGGGGGTCTTGCTTTCAGCCATGAACCCGCTGACTTAATTCAACTCCCCCGCACCCCCTTTGCACACGAGTAGTCAGTACTCGTTTTTCACCCTATCCGCACCCACTCCATCCCCGCACCAATGAATCCCATTGGGCTCCTCCTGCCGTGGCCGGGCGCCCGCGGTGGGTTTCGCATCTGGTGCAATTCGGGACGCGCGTTATCTTGTCGGTGGGCACGCCTATAGTGGTATTCGAAAGTTTGTTCGAATAGAGGTGTGTCGTGGGCGTGATCGTTGGCCCCCGTGTGGTAGGTGCGGGTTTGTCTCCGGTGGTGGTGTTGGTGGCGCCGGTGGCGGTTGCTGCCGGGTATCCGTCCCCTGCCCAGGATTATTTTGACGGCCGGATCGACCTGAACGCGCACCTGGTCAAGGACGTCACGAGTACCTTCATCGTCCGGGTCACCGGGTCCTCGATGGAGGGGGCCGGGATCAGCGACGGTGACGAGCTGGTCGTGAACCGGGCCCT
This sequence comes from Paenarthrobacter sp. NPDC089988, assembly GCF_044748465.1. NCBI lineage: Bacteria > Bacillati > Actinomycetota > Actinomycetes > Micrococcales > Micrococcaceae > Paenarthrobacter > Paenarthrobacter sp. NPDC089988. Next base: position 8,707 of record NZ_JBIVGD010000035.1, on the reverse strand, counting down.
GCAACCTACGGATGGTTCCGTCGCGGTGGCGGTCCTGGATGGGGAGCTGACGATCAAGCGGCTGAGGATCACTGCCACGGGCGTGGTTCTGCAGGCCGAGAACTCCCGCTTCCCGGACATCCTCGTCGCGGCCTTGTCGGAGCTGACCATCTGGGGCGTAGCGACCGTAAGTCTTCACCATGCATAGGCCCGCGATCATGCGGCGGTTGCCGGAAATCGCCCACGTGGATGTCAACTGCTTCTACGCCTCCGCCGAGCGGGCGTTCAACCCGGCATTGGAGGGCCGGCCGGTGATCGTGCTCTCGAACAATGACGGGTGCGCGGTGACCCGCTCCCCCGAAGCCAAGCGTCTCGGGATCGGGCTGGGGGATCCGTGGTTCAAACTCAAACCGCGGGCGAAGGAATGGGGCCTGGTGGCCCTGTCGAGCAACTACGAACTGTACGGGGACATCAGCTCCAGGGTGATGGAACTGCTGGGCCGGTACTCGGCCTGGCTGGAGGTGTACTCCATCGACGAGGCCTTCCTCGGCGTCAATGGCGACCCCGACCAGCTCCTGGATCTCGGCAGGGAGATGAAGGCCGCGTGCCGGCGAAACGTGGGCGTGCCCGTCTGCGTCGGCATCGCCCCCACCAAGACCCTGGCGAAACTGGCGAACAAGTGGGCGAAGAACAACCCCGCCTTCAACGGTGTCTGCCGGTGGGAGTCCGTACCCGCCGAGCAGCGGGAAGCGTTGATGTCGCGGTTGTCGGTGATCGAGATCTGGGGCGTGGCCACACGGTTGACGAAACGCCTGAACGGTATCGGGATTTTCACGATCGCCGACCTGGCCCGGGCGGATCCGGTCGCGATCCGGGACAAGTTTTCCATCGTGATGATGCGCACCGTCCTGGAACTTCAGGGGACCCCGTGTATCCCGATGGAGGAAGAACGCATCGGCCGTGACCAGCTGATCTTCTCGCGCTCCTTCTCCACCCCGATCACCACCGCGGCGGGGTTGCGGCAGGTCATGAGCGTCTACGCCCAAATGGCCTCCGCCCGGCTCGCCAAACACACTCTGCAGTCCAAGGTGTTGACCGCGTTCGCCGCGACCTCGCACTTCAACCCGAACGAGAAATCCTTCCCCACCACCTGCGTCGTGCTGCCGGCCCCGACCGCGGACCCTGTCCTGCTCACCAGAGCAGCCCACGCCCTCCTCCCCCAGGTCCACGACGGCGTGAAGTACGTCCGGGCCGGGATCATGGTCACCGACCTGCGCCCCACCGGAAACCAAAAACCCCTGGAACTCTTCGAGAATACGCATGAGGAACGCGGCATCGGGACCCTGTTGGAGGACGTGACCAAACGCTACGGCCGCGGCTCCATCGGCCTGGGCCACGCCGGGATCCGCGGCGGACCCGACTGGACCATGAAACGCGACATGCTCTCCCCCAGATACACCACCCACTGGGACGAACTCCCCCTCGTCAAAGCCGCCTAACCCCGGCAGCACAAACAAACCCTCTTGGAAGGAACAGTCAGATGACCCTGGCACCCGAACACACCCGCCACCTGCCCGAAGTCGCTGTCCGGTTCAGCCCCGACGGCACCCCCCTGGCCGTCCGCCACAACGGGACGATCTGGATGGTCGACCCCGCCCTGCACACCAACCACTGGTACAGCCGGGACGCGTGGTGGGAAACCCGCAACCGGGCACCGCGGGGCACCGGCGATGTCGTCAGCGTCGAACACTGGCAATTCCAAGCACAATCACAAGGGTTGGAGGCGACCCTGCAGCTGCGGCGCGAGCCCCTATCGGAGCAGTGGCTGCTCGAATCAATCAGCCACGACACCACGGCCCGGGTCGAGGACTCCTGGGCGTGAACCACTCCCCCACCCTCGACCATGTTTGGGATCAGGTCAGTACAGAGTTCACCCTGCCCACCCTCGAACAGGTCCGGGAACGTCTATCGACCATCCACGAGGACCCGGACCCAGTGCTGCAGCAAGTGGTTCGCGTATTCATCGATGACGGCACCTACTGTCCCGGCTACCAGTTCCTACCAGACCTCTCCCTGCACCCCACGGTGACGGCCTTGTTCCGGCGGGCGATCGACATGAGGGTCCCTCACAACTACTTCACGGCCTGGATGATCACCCCCAGAAAGGCCCTCCGCGGCCGCCGGCCCGTCGATCTCCTGGATACTGCACCGGTGGCGGTGCTGCTCGCGGCGCTGGAACAGTCCGTCCCGGGGCCCGCTTAGGAGGTGCGCGTGGAAGTGATCCTGAGCGTACAAGACACCAACGGGGCGATAAGCCATGTCAGCGCAGAGGCCAACACCTACGACGCAGCCAAGACCGCGGCCGAGGCGAAAATCCCCGAGGGCTCCAAAGCCATCGCCATCCGCACCGCCTGACCACGGGCACACCAAAAAGGATGCCGACGCTGCATGTCGAAGGTCCGGCCGCAACGTATCTTCGGGTCTATAGGTGTGTCAGGGGTTGCCGGTCCATGGCTGGTTCCACGCTGGCGTGCTGAACAGCTTGAGATACACGTCGAGCCCACCAACCTGCCCTTCACGACGGTTGCGCTCATTGCGGACCACGGCGAGGCGCTCCACCCACTTCTCGAAATGGTCAGCACTGCGTTCTGCTTGTGTGCGGACCCGCCAGGCAGGTTCGGTAAGGACGCGATAGAGCACCGTCAGGTTCCCGATATGGGTTGTGAGGCCCTTGTCGTGCATTTCGAGACCCGCGGGACTCAGCGTTTGCAGGTCCCCGCTCCAAGCGGGCGCACCAGGATGCCGGCCGGCCTCGTCGCGTTCCTCGTCAGTGTCCACTGCCGCTCCTTGAGGTGTCATGGTTGATTCTTACCAGCTGGCCCCGACATTTACACCCCACCGCGGCCTTCATCCAGATCGCGGCACCCACGACGGCGGCGTCGACCACCCGGGGATGAGGCGGTCCAACTCCTTGATCCGGTCAGGATGCCGCCCATGTCGGGCATGCTTGCGGTACGCCGCGACGAGGCTCGCCAGTGACCGTTCAGTGTCATCACCTGAAGAGGGGTGCGGCGGGCGCCCGCTTTTCTCCGTCCAAGCGACCAGTTCGTCCCGGCGTTCCTGCCACAGCCGGTCACTGCCAAAAGCGCGGCCGTTCGCCCACCCCGGACAGCCCGCGTCCAGTAATGCCTCGGCCTCGTGGTCGAATTTTCCCTGGCGGTGCAGGATCCGCATCCGCTTCAACGCCCGGTACAGCTGTTCCTCCTCGCCACCCGGTTCAGCCGTCACCCGCGGCAGGGTCCCGTTGGCAGTGTGGAAGGCGAGGATTCGTTCAGCGGACGCGATGGGACCGCCGGGCATCGAAGGGCGGGGCGGGGAAGGCATATCCTCCACGCTAAACGAGACCGGCGGCAGCACAACAGCCACAGGTGAGCTGTCCCCGAATTCCACCCGTCAAACGTCTGACTTAGCGCGGCCAGGCGGCATCTGACCTAGTTGAAAGTTGGCCATAGCGCCTAGAAGCCTCATCGAGCAGCAGCCCTGCTTCATGTACAACAGTGGCGAGCACGGGTAATGAAATTTCGCTTCCCAATGCGGAAGCCACTGCTTCACCGTCCGCGGCAATTCCATTATGCTCATTGAAATTTAGTGAGGCCCACTGCTTGCTGTGGGCGAAGCCACTGCAAAGCTGCCAAGAGTTAAACCACGTGATCGTGGCTCCTTCATGAGCAAATTCAATCGACTTCAAAATGTCTCCCGATCCAACCGGAGCCCATGACTTTCTGCCAGGAAAACCTTCGAGTGTTAGACCCGCATCAGTTGCGACCGTTCGTAGGTCGTCATACCCGATGCTCTCCCGCGAGGCGAACGACTTCGACCATTCATGTTGGAAACCATTGAAGAGTCTCACCTCGCCGCACCAGTGCTGAAGGCACCTTTGTATCCTTGCTCGACGTGACTGGGGAGCCATGAGCCACAACGCCTGACTCGTTGATTCCATGTGTGCGCGAACGAGAGCATATGGACCGTGTAGAGGTGCTGAGACATCGGCACCATTTTCGGTTTCAACGACGATCATTGCACGAAGATTTCCCGATATCTGGGTGGCGGTCTTCAACAGATTTAGGACCAACGGCGACAACGCATAGCCGCCGAGAATACGGTCATCTTCCTCCAGCACACTTCCCGCCTGGACTCGCGGGAAGGTCTGCAACATGCTCTCAATCTCTTGATCGTGCTCAAGTCGTGACAAGAGTAGATCACGACTGTCAGCCAATGCCTGCCTTAACGCGGCAGGAGTCAGTTCTTGCGTCGCTGGCGCTGCCAGGCCATAGGACATTGGTCGGTCCCTTTCAGTGAATTGCGAGTCGATACAAGAGAACCTCTACCCCAGACTCCCTCGAGTCCGAGGCGAATCGGGCGCGCTCCTGAAGGACTGACAGGCGATTGGACGCGTAAAGTTACTAACTCCAGCGTTCTAGGTGCGAGCTGACGGTCGGAGCTCCTTTTGCCAGAGCCGTGCGGTAGTCAAGTGCCTTATCGCGTTGCAGTCTCCCAAGTACAACAACCGGATGAATGCCTATCCGCTGAGCATTGGAATCAATCCACCCCCTGCGCAAGGTTGCAGGCGGTGTCGGGAGTCCCCCTGGAATCTGCCACTCGCCCGCCTTTTCGTCGGCCTCTAGCTCTGTCGGTTCGCTGGACGAATCTTCATCAATTACTAGACGCTCGGGCGTCACATGCCCTAAAACGATGTGCGCAACTTCGTGAAGCAAAGTAAAGAGGACGACGTCGAGTCGTTTACCTCGGCCTGAGAGAGCAATTACCGGCTGCCCGGTATCGTCGTCGAGAAGAAAAGAGGCCCCGTTGAGCTTACTTCCAGGGAATGCCTCAACGTAGACGATACGCACGCCAACGGAAGCGAACTCATCAGGGAGATTTGCAAAATTCTCAGGAACAGCGACCATTCTTGACAACCGCTCGGCTAGCCTCGTGAGGCCTTCCAGATCGTATTTACTAACTTGGAGCTTTTGCGCATGTTTCCGAGCGCAGGCCAGCCAGGCCTTTTGAGTCGGGGTGGGTTCTTCATCACGATTAGAACGACGCGCTGCGGCGAGAAAGCGCGGAGTATCTTCAATGTGTTCGATTTGGAACAGATCGACCAGTTCGCTTTCCTGTTCCTCTAAAGATCTTCCCGCCAGGATGCCGCGCTTAAGAAGCAAGGAAACTGGGGCGAGTTCATTCATCCGAGCCCGGAGCTTGACCTCGTCCAGCTCCTTTCGGGTAGCTGCATTCTGAGCCTGGCTCCAGAGAAGATAGGAATTCTGCAGGTTTAGCCAGTACTCCGGGCCGGTGCCGAGAGCTGCCCCGATCTGAGCCGCCGATTCGCGGGTGATTTCCTTCTTGCCGGCGATTATCTCCGAAACAAACTGCGCCGGACGCCCGAGAATCTGGGCAAAGTCACTCTGGGACCAATGACGTGCTTCAAGCTCCTCGGAAAGAAAATCCCCAGGAGGGAAAGCTTCAACGAGCTCGGGGGCCATAGCTATCAGTCCTTCAATGGTAGTCAACGGCTTCAACAATGATGGCAATTCGCCCGCCATGCTCCGTCTGGAACCGAAGAATCAGCCGGTACTGCGTGTCTATTCGAATCGACCATGTTCCAGCACGGTCACCCTTCAACTTCTCCAGGTGAAGAGACTTCAGTGCTCGCAAATCTTGATCAGTGACCGCCGCATGGAGCTGTTGGATTCGTCGCCTGTAAGCCTTGGTTACATTCGGAGCCCAACGTGAAGTGCGGGGATCTGGCTCGTAGGCGAGTCTCCGGAGATCCTCGTCCTCGTAGTCCACCTGCATTCCGTAAGCCGTCCTTCACCCCTGATGTGAATAACACCCTACAGGAAATGCCCATTCATATAGTCATCATCATACTTCAAAACTCGTAGCCGCGCATCACCCTTGCGCTTTAGGCATGATGCAACTAGGCTAGAAGTATCGGGATGGCCCGATACGCACCCGATACGCAGAAGGGCGGACCCGCGACAACGGATCCGCCCAGCAACTCGAGGTAAGAACCGCAAGTTCCATGGTTAGTGGTAACAGCGATTCTAACGGAGTCATCGGCGGCCGTGAATGGTTGCCCTCCCCCTCGGATGAGTGTTCTGAGGAGGACACCATGGCACGATCAGTTAGCCGCGGCGCGCGGACCGGACGCTTTGTCACGAAGTCGGCTGCCGCCCGGTCGCCCCGGACGACGACCACTGAGGTGGTGGGTAGCGGAACCGGGAATGGACGTAGCGTGAATCGCTCCGCTTCAACGGGAAGGTTCGTCACCGACTCAACTGCGCGACGGAATCCCAGCGGAACAATCACACAGCGGGTTTGAACTCGGAGGGCGGAGCGCCACGCTCCGCCCTCCGCCAAACCCAGTGAGCTACGTAATCCGAGCGAATTTGACGCAAACACCGATGCACCAGGAGTAGGCCATGGCCGTAAGAATCACCCACGTACGTGTTGAGGGATATCAGGAAGATCACCAGCACATCACCAGCTACAAATGGATTAACGAGTCGGACAACAACGTGGGCACCAGCGACAAGCCCACGATGGTCGAGTGGATTGACGTGAAAGGCGGCCGCGCGTATGTAGGGACCGGCTCTTCGAAAGTGGATGTGGGGGTGGTCCGCCCTGATAACGCGGCCCCGTACCTCCGCACCTACGCCGACGGCCAGTGGAACAACAACCTTCTGGCGTTGCCTAGATTCTAGCTCCCTTCCCCTAGGTCCACTCGCGAGGTCACTGCATCATTCGACGCAGTGACCTCGCTTTGTGCTGTGCGTCATCCAGCAGGGATTCATTCCGCGTCAGCCCGTGCACCGCTAGCCGACCAGTTGCAGAGGCCGGCTCGTCGACCGGATTCAGGTCGCCGCCTCCAGGCCCTCATCAAGCAACTACTCAAACGTATGCTTAGCGTTCTGCTTGAATGTAGCCATGCCTGAAAGTCCCGACATGATTCTCCCCCCGCTGTATCTCGTTCGTGCCAAGGGGGCAAGCCGGATCAGTTACATGGGGGCACCTTCCATCTCTGAGGCATTTGACAAGAACGCCGCTCCCACAAGAGGTGCGATCTGCGTAGCCGTACAGGCAGACTACGAATACGACTACGACGATGACCCAGACGCTGACGATGATGCAGCAGGTGACGCCATCATTGCCCTCGCCATTGTCAACGGAATCGGTGGTGTAGCAAGCGGGACAGTAAGAGCGACACTCACTCCCATTCACCGGCTCCCTGAAGCCATTCCAGTAAGCCGATTGCAATCCGGGCACGTCCACCTTGGAGATGTGCCAAGTGACTACCACTCACGAAAACTCGACCTCAAAGTCGCCGAAGCCCTGATGGACCACATTAGGAACCTGGATCGCTCAGTCGCGACCTGGCTCGAGCAGGTGCTAGGCGAAGCCCGTACTTTTCCGGCAGATGTTGAACAATCCCGGGTGGAAGCGAAGGATGCCATCAAACTCGCTGCTCAACTTGCGGAGATCGAACTTCCAGCGGATGCCTTCGTATCCCCGCCAGCAGAGACGAAGAACGAGACACTGCTCCAAACACTGCTCAACGCAGGCTACGAATTAGACCTCGAAGAGGAGCTTCTCCCGCTCGACCTCCAGCGTTTCGACGGGAAGTTGACCGGAAAACAGCGAGCGGCAAGCGTCACGGAGTTCACCGACAAGTGGGACAAGACGAAGTTGATCGTCATGTCTGTCAACAAGAAGCCGATTGAGCTGGAACTGGGGGTTGATCTCCTCTACTGGGATCAAATCCACGATTCATTCACCTTCATCCAGTACAAACGGCTTGAGAAGGTCCTCTCGCCCACACCGTCCGGCGGTTCAGAGTGGGCGTACTTGAGGAAAAGGGAAATCGAGAAGCAACTCGAGCTAATGCCGAGTGGAAAGGACTCACCGGCGACGGCCGCCGACTGGCGCGCTTTCGAAACGCCATTCTGGTTCAAGTTCGTTCGCGGCGACGCGGGAAGCAGACTCGACGGCAAGACTCTCAAAGGGATGCACATCCCAGCTGACTGGTTGAGGCCTGCGATGAAAGAAGAGACGTTTATGTCGGGTCCAAGGGGCGGATTTCGCCTCACATACGACAACGCCAAGTACCTCGGCCGAACGGCATTCACGCAGCTAATCTCAAGGGGGTTCGTCGGCACGGCTGGCGCGCGATCGAAGGCATTCAAAAAAGTACTGCGTTCAAAGGATCGCGAGCTAATCATCGCTGTACGTACTGAGTGGCAGAAGGACACCACACCCGAAGGCACCACAAGCGCCCCCGAAGCGGCCCTCGGTCTCAACTAAATCCTTACATCGCAGACGTATCCTCACCTGGCTGGGCCACCGAGGACGGGCCGCACCCTTATTCAACGTGGGCAAGATCCTCAGGAATCAGCGGCGGCCGATCTGCCAACCTGGGCTTGCTGGTGTCGGTACAAGGTAGCCGGCTTCGCCCAACCACCTTGGCGGCCTCTTTAGCCTTCCGGCCCTCGGCCCGTTTCTGCTGCACGATCTCCAGTTTGCCGACGGTGACCGCAGGGTGCACCAATGGCCAACCGACCCTGGTCCCATTGGCTGAAGATGTCAAGCGTTTTTGGCCCCAGGGTGACGGTTATGTGTGGCCCCACTTGAGATAGCTTGGGCGGCGTGTTGTCACGCGTGTGAGCAT
>NZ_JBIVGD010000034.1:0-27119 GCF_044748465.1 Paenarthrobacter sp. NPDC089988 | reverse complement strand
CGGACTCAGCCCCGACGAAGGCCTATGGCACCGCACCGGCTGGGCCGGACGATCATGACGCGCCCGGAATTTACACACGTTTTGTCCTATAACCCGTAGCGCGTGTTTAAGCAGGGAAAGGTGCTCCTGGGCTGGGAAAATGTAGTTACCACACAACAATTTCCGGCCGCTCAAAGGAGCACCTTTCTGGTGAGCTACTTTACCTCGTCGTACCCGTCTGTCCGTGTTGATTCCGCCGGTGGCGGGGTGGTGTCCCAGGCCGGTGGGCTGGTGCTGACCGAAACGATCCGTGCCACCGGGTTGATGGCGGGGTTGTCGACGGCGTTGGAGCCGTGGCGCAGGCCGTTCGCGCGGCATGATCCGGGAAAGATCCTCTCCGACCAGGCCCTGTCGCTGGCCACTGGCGGGGACTGTTTGGCTGACGTGGACCGGCTCCGGATGCAGCCGGAGGTTTACGGTCTGGTGGCCTCGGACCATACGGTCAGCCGGCTGATCAAGGTGCTCGCCACGGTCGACCAGGCCAAGGCGCTGGCCGCGATCAACACCGCCCGCGCCGAAGCCCGCGCCCGTGCCTGGAAAGCTGCCGGGGACGCGTTCCCGTTGCACGAGGCCAGCGCGTTGAACCCGGTGGTGATCGATATCGATGCCACGCTCGTGGCCGCCCACTCGGAGAAGGAGAACGCCCGCCCGACGTGGAAGAAAGGCTATGGGTTCCACCCGTTGGCCGCGTTCATCGACCACGGCGCCGAGGGAACAGGCGAACCCTTGGCAGTGATCCTGCGCCCGGGCAATGCAGGCGCGAACACCGCCACGGACCACATCCAGATCGTCAAGGACGCGCTCAAGCAACTCCCGGCAGGACACCGGTCCGGGCGCAAGGTCATGATCCGCGCCGATTCCGCCGGCGGGACCCACGAGTTCCTGCACTGGCTGAGCGCCCGGCACCGGAACCTGGGCTATTCGGTCGGGTTCCCGATCTACGGCGCCGTCGAAAAGGTCTTGCCGTTGATCCCGGACAAGGCCTGGACCCGGGCCTACAACAGTGACGGGTTCGAACGCGACGGCGCCTGGGTAGCGGACATCACCGGCATGCTCGAGCTCGGCAGCTGGCCCAAGGGATTGCGGGTGATCGTCCGAAAGGAAACCCCGCACCCCGGGGCGCAGCTGCGGATCACCGACATCGACGGGATGCGATACACGGCGTTCGCGACCAACCAGGCCCGCGGGCAGCTCGCGGACCTGGAAGTCGGGCACCGGCTGCGGGCCCGCTGCGAGGACCGGATCCGGGGCGCCAAGGACACCGGTTTGGCGAATCTGCCACTGCACTCTTTCGCGGCGAATACGCTCTGGTGTCATCTGGTCATGCTCGCGGCCGAGCTCACCGCCTGGGCCCAGATGCTCGCCTTCACCGGCACGAAGGCCAGGCGCTGGGAACCGAAGAAACTCCGCACCCGGCTCTTCGAGATCGCCGGGAAAATCAGCCGGCACGCCCGACGGATCACCGTGCACCTGGCCTCCACGGCACCCGAAACGTCCCTGCTCATCAGAGGACTCACCAGGCTCAGGACCATCACCCCGCCATAACCGGCAAACGGCCACGCAACAACAAATCGAAGCAGGAACCAAATAACGGGCGGGAAGTGGAACCGTCCACGCCCAACCGCCCCGGTCAGCGGCCACCCTGTCACACCCTCATGCCAGAATCGAACGCGTCAGGCAGCCAGTAAGCCCTGAACCCGACGAAACCCCGCCTCATGAAAGATCGAGGCTAGCGCGCATCTCTTTCGGAAAAGGGCGCAACCGTCGTTACTCAAGCCGTCGAGCGAAGCAAACGAGGTCTTGTCATGTTGAATAATTGGCGAAGAGGCGATCGTTGATTAGTACAAGCAGATCGGAGGCGTGAGGGGATTTCAATGTGGGCTGCCACTTCTTGGTCCATGATTGACCGTGGCTCACCCAGGCAGTGAAGCACCCGGCCGCCCGCGCACCGGATATGTCTGCCTCCACATGATCGCCGACCATCCACGGAGTACCGCCGAAGGATTTTGAGTCCAGCGCCGCGGCGAACATGCGCTCATCCGGCTTCTTGAAGCCGAGTTCATCAGAGATGAATATTTCATGGCGATCTCTTGCAGGCCGGTCCGCTTGAGCTTCATCCGCTGTTGTTTGGAATCTCCGTTCGTGACGACAGCAAGGTGAGTACCCGCCCCGCGCAGGTCCCGGAGTTGGGCAAGAACCCCGGAATAGCACTGGATGAAATCAACATGCTCATACAACAGCCGGGCCACGAGGCCCTCGCGGGCGCTCGATGAGAGGCCCCATCGGTGTGACATCTCTTGCGCAAGTTGGGCTCTGGGGGTGTATCCCTTAGCGTCCGCGCGGATCAGCCATTCCAAGTCAGCTTGATCACTGCTCCAGGTCCGGATCGCATCCTTGGCCCAGGACCGGAAGGCGTCGTCACGGTCTACCAAGGTGTTGTCGAGGTCGAGAAGTTTGTGCATGGCTCAGTGTACAATGGGCTTGAGTAGGCCCATGAGGAAAGCGTGTATAAGGAAGCGAATCGATTCAGCGAAGAAACAGCTGGCGTAGTCGACTAACGGTGATGTAGAAACCAACAATTAGAAATCCCAAAAAGTAGAGAACATGCGTGAAAACGTCCCAACCCGATAAGTTGCCAGTCGTAAACATCCGGACCAGTTCAACGGCGTGCCATAGCGGAAGGGCACTCACCACGGCTTGTGCAAAGTCAGGATATTGGTTAATCGGGAAGAATACACCCGAGAGCATGAACATTGGAAGCATAACCAATGATATCCAGTCCATCTGCTGAAAATTCTTCATGTAAGAGGTAATTGCCATGCCTATACTGGCAAAAGACATCGATATAAGCAATAGTGCTGGTAGTGCCAAGAGGGACAACCACGAGCCCGTCAGGCCAAGGCACCACATTGCGGCAATGAACGCAAGGCTTTGAAGAAAACCTCGCATGAGGGCAAACAGCAACTCTCCTAGAGCAACGTCTACCGGCCCCAGACTCGTTGAGAGCATAGCTTCGAACTGACGGCCAAAATGGATTCTGAAAAATACTCCTTTGGTCGAGTCATGGATTGCTCCGCTGACCGCCGAAACCGCGAGTAGACCGGGGGCAACATACTGTGCATATCCAACAGTCTGGAAATCAGAAATCTCTATTCTACCAACGAGGTGACCTAAACCGAATCCGACGGATAGTAGATAGATGAATGGTTCGGCAAACCCTGAAACAAGCACGAGAATATTTGCTGATTTAGCACCCATGACGGCCCTCATGAAAACAGCAGTTGAATTTCCGGCATAAAGTGAACTTAGGGAACTGGATCGAATCTGCTTACCCATTATTTATTTAGGCTCTTTCTGAACAACTTGACGGTGGTAAGTGTTGCAAGTAGGAACAGTGTAAGTAGATAAATCCAGTGGAGATGCTCCAGCCACATTTGTTCGCTTGAGTGGAAGCTTGGCGTGCGAGCAAGTTGGGTTCCGTGCCACAGCGGTGAAATCCATCCCGGCCACTGCAGGTAGGGTGGGAGAATGCTCAGGGGATAGATCGTTCCGCTAAATAGAGTTAGAGGCAGCACGATCAATCGCCTGATGATGGTGATCTGTTGCTTTTCGCGTTCAATTGTCGCCACATAAGCCATTAAGGGCATTGCGAATGCAAAACCGGTCAGAATAGCAGCAAGGAGCGTTGCAACAGCCGCGTGAACGTTTTCGAAGCACCCAAATAGGCTCAGAATCAGCACGTAGCTTGCGCAGCTTATAGTCGTTCTTAGTGCAATAAATATTTGGATGCCGGTGACAATCTCAGCTGGTGACAGCGGGGATGAATTCATGGCAAAGAACGTCGGATTCCAGCGCAACCCTAACGCGGTTAAGTAGAGAGCTTCCTCCGTGGCAATCTCGCATGCCGCCATCACGACGAGTCCTGGTCCAACAAAAGCCATGTAGTCTGCACCGACGAGAACACTCGACCCGTGGCTTGAATTCACGAGGATGCCGAGGCTGACTCCGAATAGAAGTACATGAATAACCGGAGAAGCCGTCGCAAAGAAGAGAACGGTCCATTTAAATGTCATCATTGCCAAGAGTCGGTGCTCAGCTACGTACCAAGATCTGGCGGAAAATCTCATTAGTCTAGCGGCTAATACACTCATTCTGACAGGCTCCTACCCGCCAGGCGTAGAAATACATCTTCCAGGGTCGATCTGCGCGTGATTGCGGAGTTCGGGCTGAGACCACGAGCAGATACAGTCTTCAGAGCTTCTTCAGCATCGTCACAGTAGATGAGTATTCGGTCCGGCAGCACCTCAGTTCTTTGACCAAGCTCCGCCAATGTTCTGGCGGCATCTGAATTTCGTGTGACTCCGAAACGGAGTTCTAAAACTTCGCGACTCGAATATTTGGCGATGAGTCCGGATGGACTTCCTTCCGCCATGATTCGTCCTTTGTCGATGACTATGAGACGGTCACAAAGCTGTTCAGCCTCCTCCATGTAGTGCGATGTGAGAATCAATGTTGTCCCATCCTCTTTTAAACGAATGAGACGGTCCCACAGAATGTGTCGGGCCTGTGGGTCGAGACCAGTAGTGGGTTCGTCCAGCAGAAGTACCTCCGGTTTGTTGATGAGGGCTCTTGCGATGGTCAAGCGCCGACGCATCCCTCCGGAGAGTTCGTTGAGGTTGTTATTTGCCCGGTCTGAGAGTTCTGCGAATCGCAGCAATTCGTCTGTGCGAGAAACGACCTCTCGCCGGCTGAGCCCGAAGTATCTTCCATAAACTTGCAGGTTGTCGCGTACCTTGAGGTCGACGTCCAGGTTGTCGTGTTGCGGCACGACGCCTAAGCGTCCACGGATAGTTGGCCCGAATTGGTCCGGGTCTAAGCCGAAGATCTCGAATTGCCCGCCTGTTCGAGGAGAAACTGCGGACAGTAACCGCATCGTCGTTGACTTTCCAGCACCGTTGGGGCCTAGAAGGCCAAAAGACTCGCCTTTTTTCACTGAAAAGCTGAGGTCCTCCACGGCTATGGTTGAGCCGTAGGCCTTGGACACACGATCTGCCCAAATTACGTCAGAAGTCATGGTGCAGAGTGTAAGTCATACGGAACCCTCAGATCCTAATAGCGAGAAAACGCTTTCGTAACATACGGGTTCGCCTGTGTAATAAACTTGCTCAAGTTGGCAGTCTCCTCTTCACAACGTAGTGTCTGCTGAACGAATGAGCGTGCAAGTGCCCCCTCTGCATCCCCTCGTTCGACGTGTACGGCCGGCTGCTTGACCCCAATAACCCCCAGCGTGGGAAGCAGACGGAATAAAGACAGGGGGGTGCATGGCTATAAATACACAGGGTGGGATCTACGCCCCACCGACTCAGTCGATGTCTGGAATAGACACTGTTCTTGATCAAGCGTTGTTGCTCGGCGCCGCTTTCAAGGAGAGCGATGGGATCTTCGCGATGCGAGCCTCATCTGAAGAGCTTCGCGACATGCTGGTTGAAGAGTTGCCATGGCAGACAAGTGATGCGATTTCAGTGCTGAGAGACTTTGAGCAGCGTGTTTTACCGTACTGCAAAAATGAGGCCAGTGCGCACTTCATGGGTTTTGGCGATACGGGGAATGACACTGCGGCGCTAGCGGGTGGTATCCTCGCTCTCTTTGTCCAACAGAACTTAATCAACCAAGACTTCGATTCGCCCAGTGCAACATTTATCGACATAACTGTCGTTCGATGGCTTCGTGATCTTGTAGGTTTCACTAACATCCCATCTGCACAATTGAGGAACGTGTGGGACACTGGCGGCGTCGTCACGTCAGGCGGAACGATGAGCAACACAGTGGCAATGATGCTTGCCCGCGAACGTAAGCAACCGGGGACCATTAGGAATGGTGTTGGTAATCCTCGCCGCTTCAAGGTACTGGTGCCTGAGGGTATTGGTCACTACAGCGTACGGAGTGCGATGGCGTGGATAGGTTTGGGTGACCAGATAGTTTCAGTTCCAACAGACGGATTTAGGTATGATCTACATGCCCTTGAGGAAGCACTTCGAGACAATGCTGGATCAGTCATGTCGGTCGTTGCCTATGCAGGTGACAGCCGGACTCAAACGATTGACTACTTGGATCGCATTGAAGATTTGGTTCGGTCTATTGATACGGACATCTGGTTGCACGCTGATGCATGCTGGGGTTTATTGTGCGGATTTAGCGAGTCACTGCAGAAAAAGCTCCTAGGAATCTCTACGTTCGACAGCATCACAGTGGATCCTCACAAGGTTATGGATATTCCCTACACCATGAGTGCACTGTTGGTTAAAGATCCTGAATCCTTGAAGACGATTGCTAGTTTTTCGGATCTGATTATGCAGCAGGACTGGAGCCTGGGGCAGATGACACCATTCGTGGGCTCACGTGAATGGTCCTCCCTGAAGCTGTGGATGATGATGCGGAGTTATGGTCGAAGCGGGCTGCAGAAACTTGCTGACCAACGAATTGAGTTAGTCGGCTATACGTATCAGAGAATTATGACGGAGCCAAGGCTCGTAGCCATCCATGAACCTGATCTTGTCGCTGTGGCCTTCTTGTACTTACCCCATGACTACGATAAGTCGAGTGTACGGGTCCAGGACATCAATCGGGCAAACCAATGGATACACAAGCAGATGCTTGAAAGAGGTGAGTGGCATTTGCACCAGTTTAGTATAGCCGACAACAATTGTGTTGTATCTGATGGTGCAGAAATTTATCCTTTGCGCTTCATGGCAATAAACGGTCGCCTAACCAAAGAGCATATTGATGGAATGTTGAACTATGTTCTTGCGTTGGGTAAAGAATTTGAAAGTATGGAGAGGAAATCATGAACAAGTTCCAAGCCGCATATCAGGACACGACTTTGTATGAAGATACACTCCCGCCTCATCTATTTGAGGGGCGAGAGGACGTGACAATAATCGCTGAGCGGTTGGCAGCGATTTTGGGACAGGACGCCATCCATAGTGGGGGGTTGAATATCGTAGAATTTGGAGTCGGGACCGGACGTGTGAGTGAAGCCCTTATGCCCTACGCGAAAGACTTTTTGGCAGTTGACAATAGTCCCGAAATGCTCGATGAATTCGGTCGTCGTTTTCCGAGTGCCAACATCCTGTGCCTGGACATGGTTGAAGCCGTCGATACGTTGCTGGTCGACGGGCGCAAGGGCACATTTGACTTGATCGGGGCCTTCTGGTCACTGAGTTACCCCATTGGCAACTTCTTCGAGACACTGACAACTGACGGGATAGAACCAGTCGACGAGCCGGCAGATGCCCGGTTGCAGGCAGAGAATTTTATCCGGAAAATTGTCCAACTCTTGAAGCCAGGTGGGCACCTTATGGTCCTCTTCTTCGATTCTGACAGCAGCGAACAAAGGGTTGTATCAAGTGCGTGGGAGCGAGTCGCTCCTCATCCAGAAGGCGGTCGGGATTACAGTCGTAAGTTGCTCACCTCAGTTCTCATGGAGGAAGAATGGGCAGGTCACGGTGCGTTGACCGTATCGCGATTGCCGGGGAAGGCGACTTGTCCTGATGCGGAAGCTGCAGGTCGGTGGTTCCAGCACCTTCATTTCAAAGACTTACCCGCCCTCCTGGATGACAGGGAAGTCAGCAGCATGGTTTCTGATTTTGTGGATGAACACACTCAAAGTGATGGGACCGTTCATCTGCCATGCGGCGTCTACCTCATGGACTTCAGTTCAAAAAAGTGAAGTCCATGCCGGAGCTGAAGGCTGTGTATCCCAAGGTGACAAGTATCATCCCTGCGCTGGAGCGCGCGCGAACCATCAGTGCGAAGTACGTGGGTAGTGGAGGATACTCGTTGGTCTATGGTTCCCATGCGGCGTCTAAGGCAGATGCGAACTCTGATCTGGATCTATTATTCGTATGTCCATCGGAATTCGGGGGAGAATGGGACTCCTTAGTCAACGACGTGAAGCAGCTGCACAGCGACTTCGGACTTGTCGTTGACGAGGAGGTCTCCTACGAGAATAAGTTGATTGCATCATTTTATGAAGTTGAGGCTGCAATCGCTCTTGACGGATTCTCTAGGGACAGGTTCAATCGACCGATCGCATCTGCCGTTTCCGCTGAATCAGAGTATCTAAATTCTTTCAGGTTCAAGCTACGTTTGATTCTTAACTCATTGACATCGCCCAATATTTTCCTTGGCGGTGATTCTACGCAATTTGGAGCTGACTCGCAGGCTGCCCTAGATGCCGTTCTTGAACTCTCTCTTGGATCTATTCCTCTTGGAACAGGCTTCTGCTACAGCGACTTAATTAAGACACTCACGGTGACGGAGGCTGGCGATACTTATAAAGACTATTTGGGATATAGATCCGCTACCTGGCTCTCACAGCGCTTGCGTCCATCGTTCAATCGGCTTGTTGAGCAGGGACGGTTAGTTGGAAGGACCCAAAGTGATGGGCACCTATTATTCGAATGCAGAAGTTAGTGGAAGCAGTTCATGGGAGTTGTAGAAGCAGTAAACCTGGCAAAGATCGTTGAAGACAAGGTTGATGACGATCGGATCGCCGTCACAGACGCTGAGGTCTCGATAAGCTACCGGCAACTAAATCGCTTGGCAGATGAGCTTTCCCAAACGATTCTCGATGTTGCAGGTCCTAAAGACCGCACAGTAGGGATAGCGTTAAAGAATTCATGCGGATTTATTGTCACTTACCTTGCAGTCCAAAAAGCGGGATTGGTCGCTGTTCCGATGGGTCCAGGACTAACAAGTTCGGAGATTCAGAGGGAGGCTGAATACAGCGATTTGTCGGTTCTTATTGTGGCCACAGATGCTGCGGCAGGTTACGCGGAGCTTCTGTATGGTTTGTCGTTCGGCGTGGATGTCCTCGGTCTGGAGCTCACAGGAAGTTTGAAACTAGGCCTCCGGCGTATCAGGTCTAATGCGCGCGAGCGTCGCACGCCGTCTCTCGATCTACATCGTGCCAATTCTGGTAATGATGTGGCTGTCATGCTTCATACTTCCGGTTCCGTCAGTAAGCCGAAACGTGTAATGCTGACGCATTTGAACCTAATCGAAAACGCCCGATCTGTTATTACATCCTTAGGACTGACAGCTCGAGACTGCACGGCCGTTGCACTTCCTCTGTACTTTGGATACGCTCACACTGCACAGATGATCGCCCATCTTATTGTGGGGGCTAGAATTGTAATACTTCCAAATCCCTTTACTCCAATGATGTTGATGAAGTATGTGCGTAGGTTTGAGGTGACGAACTTTACGGCGGTTCCGTCGACGATGGCAATTATGGCCAGGAGCCATGCTTCATTTTATGCGGACGCTCATTCGCTAAGATTCATATGCTATGGGGGAGCGGTGACCGCGGCACGTGATTTAGATGAGCTCAAGTCCCGCTTGCCACAGGTAGACTTTATGCAGACGTACGGTCAGACCGAAGCTTCCCCAAGATTGACCCTATCCTCCTCCCGCGATCCCCACGCATTATCTAATCCCACCTCGGTGGGTCTCCCCATTTCCGGAGTTAGAATCGATGTTCTTGCCGACAATGGCCAGCCATGTGTCCCTTTTGAGATTGGTGAAGTGGTTGCTTCAGGGAGGAACATAATGAAGGGATATTATAGAAGACCGGAGGAGACGGCAAAGGTTCTTCGAGGGGGCGTACTTCTCACGGGAGACTTAGGCTACAAAGATGAGCAGGGATATCTGTATCTTCTTGGCCGACTTAGCAACGTCATAATAAGTGGTGGAATCAACCTCTATCCCGAAGAGATTGAGGAGGCTCTGGATCAACATCCTGGCGTTGCTCTTGCACGTGTATCGTCGCAACCCCATGAGATTTTGGGTGCTGTACCAGTGGCAGAAGTGATGCTTGATCCTGGAACTTCGATTGACACTGCTCAACTCTTTAGCCACTGCCGGCGAGTTCTCAGCAGGAACAAGGTTCCCACTGAGATTAAGGTTGTAGCTAACATTGAGAGGACTTTCAATGGCAAAACCAAACGACAATAGCGCAGTGTCGCCCACAGGGCGTCTACTCTTCGAGATAGTTACTGGAATAGTTGGTGACCGGATGCCTGATGTTGGCGTTGAGGATAATCTCTATTCAGATCTCGGTTTTGACTCCTTGGACTTCATGGAACTTGTCATTTGTCTCGAACAGCGCTTTGAGCTTGTTTTACCACCGCACCTTCTGTCGCCATCGCATTTGTCCAGTATTGCTGAGATCGGTGGGATCGTTGATAGGTTGAAAAGTGGTACCCATGATTGATCTGACCGGGAAGGTCATTGTTATCACGGGTGGTGCCAAGGGCATCGGGGCCGCATCGGTAAGAGCACTGTGCGAGTCGGGTGCTCAGGTTTCCTTCAGCTACAACACCAGTAGGTCGTTGGCAAGTCAACTTTGCGATGAACTTCGGGGTCAAGGTCACCGTGTGATGGCTCAGTGCGTCAACGTGCGATCTCTACAGGATATTGTCCGCTTCTACGATCGTACGGTTCAGGAGTATGGGCGTGTCGATGTGTTGGTGAACAATGCCGGCTTGCGCTTCGAAAGTTCTTTGACGGACACGACGCTCTCGGATTGGGACAGTGTTTTCCACGTGAACGCCCGCGGGGCTTTCCTTACCGCGAAGGTTTTCGCGCCAAGCATGGCAGTTTCTCGTGGCGGCAAGATAATAAACGTCGCTTCACTCCTGGGCCAGGAAGGCGCAGCAAGGCACAGTGCCTATGCAGCATCGAAGGCGGCTATGATTGCGATGACGAAGTCACTCGCCAAGGAGTACGGTTCGAGTGGTATCGCGATAAACGCCATATGTCCCGGGTTTGTTATGACCTCGGAATATGACTCCATGAAGGCCGCATGGGCTCGTCGTCGTAGTCTCTTAGAGGTTGACCACTGTCTGCGCGACTATACGAACTTTCTTTGCTTCCTCTCCTCGGATCTCATTCGGGGAGTAAGCGGTCGTGTCTTCAATGCGGACTCGAGGATTGGTGATTCGGTTGAATAGACTTCGGTCAACCTTCGTCGACGCATATATGAAGAATCTGACTACGAGCATTCCCCATTATACCGATCTGGCGATCGGCGGAATGGATTTAGACTCACTGCCATTTGTGGCAAAGAGACAGATTCAGGATTCTATTAGCGAGTTTATGAATGCAAACTTCAAGTTTGAGGAGTTAATTCACCGTCGCACCTCTGGTTCTACTGGGACAATGTTGGATGTCTACTGGAGTCAGGAGGACATGTTGGCCAGTCTGGCCCCCCTCTGGCGGCAAAGAAGCCAACTTGGTGTCTCAGTAAAAGACAGGCATTGTTCCTTTCATTCAAGTTTGGTAGGAAACACCGTAAGTTATCCGGATTTTATCGAGGATGAACGAGAACTCTCGTTCAATCGTCTCTTCTTTGATGAAAATAGACTTACTCGATACTATGAGGCCTTACGCGATTTTGGACCTGTGTGGTTCGATGCGTCACCCACGAGTCTATATTTGTTCGCCAAGTTCATTCAGCGTAAGGGACTTGAGGCCCCGCCCACGCTTCGTTACATTGAGCTATCTGGTGAGATGGCACATAAGGAACATGTCGATTTTATAGAGAGTACGTTTAGATCTACGGTGCGTTTGCAGTATGGATCTCGCGAAGCGAACGCTATTGCATTTCAATGCTCTTATGGTCAACTTCATCTCCTGGACAACGTCTACCTTGAGCTTCGAGATGCGGATGATACTGGAATAGGGGATTTGGCCGTAACGGTCTTAGCCAATCGTGCAATGGCATTTGCGCGTTACGAGATCGGTGATAGAGGTCGACTCCTTGAGGGGCGGCACTGCGAGTGTCAATCTAGTGCAACCATCGTTGAACTATCTGGAGCAAGGAAGACGGACTACTTCGAATTTCAGGGAAGACTGCACTATAGTTCGATATTCCTCGAGGCCGTCGAAGCCGTCAATCGTATTTATTTGGGCGCGATTATGCAGTTTCAGGTACTATTTGATGGTAGCAAGTTCTTTGTTAGGATTTCAACTGGACAAACTTTAGTTCCGCAGAATGTGGTTGCTAGTACGTTTGTAGAAACACTGGCCGTTATAGGGTTATCGAATGCTTCATTCGATTTCGATTTTGTCGATTCTCTGCCGGTCAGTCAGACGGGAAAGTTCAGGTATTTCATTTCCAGTGTAATTTGACTGGCTATTCTGATGCAGAGTCGTCTTAGAGTTCCTCTCGTTCTCGGTAGAGGAGTCAATTTGTGTGGGCACTGCGTCCTGAGCGATCCATGATGGTGTGGTTCGAATCGTGCCGCTACGTTGACATCAAAGATCGAACTTTCCAGGTTGAGTAGGCACAAGTTGCCAATGCGTGGTTAGGTTGCCGGCCCGGTGGGAGCGTTCTCTTTATGCCATTGCATAACACAGGACGATTCCTGCGCCGTCAAGCCATTCAGTAGCTGGCTTGGTGGCGTGTGATCTTTAGCATGTCATCTCATTGGCCTACGTGGACAGCGGATGTGGGTGGGGTTAGGAGTCAGCTCTTGGATTTGGCAACCCATTTTGACAGGTCCAGACGCGGTTGCTTCCCGGCAGCGGTGCTCCTCCAGTTGTCGTGGTCCAGGTCCAGTTGGGAGTGCAGAATCCGACATTCGGCTGTACCTAGGCGACAGCTAATTCGTCCAGGAAAGTACGAGTCATGTTGGAAAGCAGGGGACCAAGGTCCCGCTGGGTGAAATCGTCATAAACCCATCTCAGTTGTATACCAGTGGAGCCTCGGTCCGATACTAGAGCACCCATTGGATAGGGATTACTTGGATCCTGCCAAGACGCGCTGATCTTAATCGGAGTAAGTAGTGATGAATCGCGACGCCGATCATTGCTGCCTTTTGTATAATTAAAGGCCAACTGCAAAGCAGCAATTTCACCGGGCTGTGGCTGACAATCTGTCAATGTTTTCAATAGTGAGTACCCAAGGCCACCGTTCGGCATCATGTTCGATGAGCGTTTTACGGTATTGACGTATTCCCATGCGGATTGGTTTGATCTTTGTGGAACTATGATCACCCCATATGTTGAGAACGGCGCAATGGACCTTATTGAGTCCGGTGGTAACACATGCGTGTTCGGTAAGTCACTATATGGGTTTATGACCAGACGCCCGTTCAGTACGTTCTTTATGGCAGTGCTTCTTTGGGTGATCGAAGTGATGGCATAAGCTACCGTGGCAAGGAATATTTGCTGATTTGTAAATCCGAACAAGCCGTCGCTCATAATTCCTCATTCTCTGATCGAGTAACTACGATCGCTAGTACGTTTGGAGTAGGCCGTTCTTTCGCTTTAGCTATCACCCGCTGACCTGAATGGTCCTGGGATCGGACTGGCATATCTTAGGACCGGGCCAGGCGCCGAACTACATGCGTTCCGGTGCGGAGATCCCCAAAAGCTCGAGACCGTGTTTGAGAGTCCTTTGAGTTAGCTGGCAGATAGCAATACGGTTATCTCTAATGGAACCCTTGGCGTTGAGGACATTGCAAGCCTCGTAAAAGGATGTGAAGTTCCGGGCGGTGTCGTAAAGATAGGTGCACAGGCGGTGCGGTTCGAATGTGCGGGCTGTCTCCATGAGTATGCCGCCGTAGGCGTCCAGGCTCAGGGCCAGATTTCGCTCGGCCGGTTCGAGCGGCGCTGAGAGGTCCACGTCGATTGGGTGTTCATCTGTCTTGCGAAGAATGGAGCAGATGCGTGCGTGGGCGTATTGAAGATAGACGCCTGTATTACCCGAGAACGACACCATTCGGTCCAGATCAAAGGTATAGTCCTTTGTACGAGATGTGGATAGGTCTGCATACTTAACCGCGGCAAGGCCTGCAGACTCCGCAATTTGATCGAGGTCGTGGGATTCTAAGTGGGGAACCTTCTCAGAAACAACGGCGCGAGCTCGTGCCACCGCGCTGTCCAGCAGATCCATTAGACGGACGGTGTCTCCGCTCCGGGTCTTGAACGGCCGGCCGTCTGGACCTAGGACCATGCCGTAAGGCACATGTTCACACTGTACGCGTTCTTCTAACCACCTTGCTTCTTTGGCCGCTTCAAAGATCATCTGAAAATGCATCGACTGACGTGCATCGGTGACATAAAGCAAGCGATCCGCAGTCAGCTCCTTGATTCGGTAACGAATTGTCGCGAGATCGGTTGTGTCATAGCCGTAGCCGCCGTCGCGTTTGCGGACAATCAGGGGGACCGGATCGCCGTCAGGACGCATGAAGAGCCGCGAGAAGATGACTAATGCGCCATCGCTTTCGACAGCAACGTCCTGTGCCACGAGTTCGTTGATGACCGCCTGGAGACGAGTGTTGTAAAAGGACTCTCCAACCGAGTCGTCAGGTTTGAGGAGAACGCCGAGCCGGGTATAGATAGCGTGGAATGCCTTCTCGCTCTCGGCAACGATCTCACGCCACAGCCGAAGGGTCTCGGCGTCCCCCGATTGCAACAAGACGACCCGTGACCGTGACCGATCAGCAAAGGAAGCATCTGTGTCGAATTTGCCGCGAGCGTCTTTGTAAAGTGCATCTAAGGCGGTTATCGTATCTGTATGGTCCTGGCGGTCAGCAGTCTTCCAATTGCTACTCGGATTTTCGGTCAAGTATTGGATGAGCATGCCAAACTGAGTGCCCCAGTCGCCCAAGTGATTTTGCCTAAGCACGTCAGACCCGAGGAAGTCTAGAAGCCGGGCCAGGCAGTCACCGATGATTGTGGTCCGCAGATGTCCTACGTGCATTTCCTTTGCGACGTTAGGAGCGGAGTAGTCGATTACGGTTCGCGTTCCGCGCTCCGGGGCTCCTATTCCGAGGCGGGGACTCTTGAGGCGGGCGGCGATCTGGTTCCAAATGGCCTCGTCCCGAATACTGATATTTAGGTATCCCGGGCCCGATAACTCCACTCGATCTATCGGCCCACCGTCAAGCTTGGGCCGCAAGTCCGTGGCTAAGTCCCGAGGCTTACTACCAGTCAGTTTCGCCAAGGCAAAGAGAGCATTGGATTGAAAGTCGGAATGTTCAGATCGACGGATCGCTGGATCCCAGTGCGCAAGTCCCGGATGGAGGGAGTTGATGACTGCTCCGAATACAGCCGCCACCCCATCTGACAACGGAGCAATTCCGGCATTCTTCACAAACTGTCCTTCCTCGGATTGTTATGTGGGCATTACGCTTATGTGGATCTGTGGTCCTTATGATGAAGCGATGGTCGCGCTGTGGGGCCTTGGCCCCGGGTTACTGGAAATTTCAAATTCCCGGACAGGCTCGACTCTCGGTGGCAAGCCCATCGTTTGGGTGGTTACAAACCATGGTTGTCACTTGACAACTTTACAACGATGGAGCCGGTCTAGAAAAAAATGTGACCTGAAACACATGCGCAGGATCCGTTCGGCTCTTTGAATTGATGAACGGGGCGTTGGCATGCATGTCATTAGGTTTTGGCGTTGCACTGTAGGGCGTTGCGCGGCTTCAGGAAGGGGTTAGGGTCTATTCATGGACGAATCCACAAATGGCGCAGGGTTAGTTGACGTTCCTTGGAACCAGCAGGCTGGCTGGCGCGAGGCTGATGATCTATTGGAGGCGGGAGAATCTCTTGCTACGGCAAACCTTTCCATCAGGATTCGACCAGACGCGGCGATTCCTGTCGATACGTTTTGGCGGCGCATTGACCTGCTTATGCTTGTCCATCCTGGCCTGCGAACATCAAGAAGCCGTGATTTCAATGAGAAGGGTTTAGTCCACAACTCGTATCATGATGGCGTTGTTAAGTATGAGGATTGCTTGAAAATCAGCAATGATCGTCGTAGCCAGATGAGTAGTTGGGAAGTCAATCTTTATGACGATCTTCCGTTCAGATTGGCATTCGCCGCTAACCGTGGGCTTGTCACCGACATTTTCATGGTTGTCCATCACACTTGTGCCGATGGTTATTCTCTCGGCCTGATCAAACAAATATTGTCGACCAATGGGCCGAAATTGGGAAATATTTCAACACCACATGAGATTGCTATTCATGAAAGGAAGGTGCGTCGGTCGCAGTTTGGTTCCCGGCTGAGTGCTCATTTCACAGCGTTGTCGGAGGCGGCCTCAGCGAACGCTGCACCTGCCCAGGGTTCCAAGTTTGCGACAGCAGAGATGTCATTTGTTTCACCCTCCGGACCACTCAACGGGACGATCTTTGCAAGTGCTGCTCCTCTGTGGGCCTTCGATAAGGCGAAGATTGAACTTGGCATCGTCGGAGGGCTGTACAATAATTTCTACTCAAACCGGTCTTTTCCCTTGCTTCGTCATAGCGTTGCTTCCTTGGCGCAACCTCTACCTATAGACATCAGAACTGCCGAGGAAGGTTTGTCAGCCGATCAAATTCACAAAGTTGCGAGTCGCATTTTTGAGGGTGCGATTCTCTCTTGGTATGACCCAGAAGTTTTCCCTATTGTAGATGTCGGGATATCCAACTATTACAATTTTATGGGCAGTCCTGAGAGTCGGGGGTGGAGACACGATCTAAATGTGAGGATCGTACAGGATTCGAGAGTCGTAGGTCCAAATGAGAATTTAAAGATTTTCTTTACGCCTGATGTATCTCGGGCCTCGCTCCTATTTAACACTGATTACATGGCCCCAGGTGTTGCGGAGGAGGTAATGGTACGGATGCGGTGGCACCTCAATCGGGCGGCCTCGTAGTTCTCCCTTGCCAGTGCGAACAGTCCGGGGATCCTCGGGGATCTCAGTGTCCTTCTGCTGTCCTGAAGGGGTTGTGTTCGGGTGGCGCCGGTCGCCGTGGCGAGCTCGGCTTTGAAGCAGTGTATGGCATGCCATCATCGATCATGTAGCGTGCCGCCTGAGCGAGTCACCTTGTGAGGCTGCTGGTGCCGTTGCCACAACATAATGACTGTTATGTTGCGGGCGCCCGATGGATGCATCGCTGCCTGGCTTCCCCTCAGATGGGAGTGCCTTGAACGGGCCTCGCGTGCACCGTGGAGAATGGGGCCATGGGTGAACTGGTGATTGGGCATCATGGCAGCCTCAAATTTCTGTGGTTGACGAAGGCCATGGCCCGAAGGGATCGTTCGAGTATTTGATGGTTGCTGTCAGCGTTCGCGGACTCCAAGCGAGAAAGACCGTCTATGACCATGATGGTTGGTCAGGGCTCTTGGTCCATTTTCACGACCCGACTGCGGCGCGGTTGGGAGGGAGCGAGGAATTTCGAGTCCCTGGAGGGTGACTTCCGGTTGGCCGCAAGACATGACGGGCAAGTGTGAATTGGCTTCGAACTTGCGGACTTTGAAGGTAATCGCATTGGTCGGCCACGGGCGAACTCATTCTTGAAGCCGGGGGACGAGCTCACCCTGGCGGCAAACGAAGGCCGCGAATTGCTTGCTGCCATGTCGGCAGTCGCTGAGCGATCGGTGGATTGATGAGTCAGCACGGCAACGGACTGGCAAACTTGCCATATGGCCCTACCTTTCAGCGATGGCTCGCCGGTTTCAAAGAGCAGTCCTATCGAAATTGCCCGCACCTACGTGGAACAGCATCATCCCGGTGCCTCCGCATCTATTCTTGGAGGAAGCGCTGCCGCAGGCACCACAATGTCGACCTCGGATCTCGACATCGCCGTTCTCTATCCGAGCGGACATTCAAATTATGCTGCGACGACCCGGTTCCGAGGCTGGCTGGTTGAAGAGTTCGTGCACACTCACGAGATCCTGGAGTTTTGGTACCAGAAGGAAGCCGCAGAAAGACGGCCTGTAATCCCTGATTTGTGCGCCCGCGGAATCCTTCTTACGGACAACGGGACCGGCCGGCAATTGCAGAAGCAAGCGCGCGAACATATGGCTCAAGGCCCGAAGGTGCTTGAAGACAGCGAGCGTTCCTTTCGCCGCTACAACCTGAGTGCTCTCATCGATGATCTGGTGGGTAGTCAAGACAACGCTGAGAGGTTCGCTGTCTCATCGGATGTCTTCCGCGATGCGGCTGAACTGTTTCTCCTGGAGAGCGGCAGTTGGCTCGGCAGTGGGAAATGGACCATCCGACGTCTCCATCTAAATGGCAGCGAGTTGGCGCTGCGCTTATGTAGCTGGGCTGAGGATTCGGGCAGGAACACCGAGTCTCTTGTCGGCCTCGCACGCGAGGTGCTGGACTTGTCGGGCGGCTACATCCAGGAAGGATTTATCCGCGGGCAACGTAACGAGCGTGCCGACCCTTTAGAAACCTGAGATTGCCGCTCCCCAACCATGCCTGATGGTGTATAGCGCTGGAGAAAAAGCTGCCGGAAATCCTGTGATGCAGGCCACTCGAACCGAGCTAAGAACTGCAGCAGCGGCTTCAGTAGGGATCTCCCGAGCCTTGGTGGCCTTCCAGGCAGCACGGCATTGGGTCCGAGTGTCGGCTGAGTGCCCCGTCCCGCGGTCCAGTTGGTGTTCGCACTTGGGAGTGCCGTCCACTGTTCAGCGTGTCCGCGTGGAAGGGCTGTAGCGTCCAGCCCTCGTCGGTCGATGGGTTCGAAGATCAACCTGACCCAGTTGTCGCCGTCGCCAACGAAGGCGCTGAGAGTCTTTTCTGAGCCAGTGTCCGATGCGAAGGCCGTGAGCCTTTCTCCGTGGATGAACTAAGTGTGGAGAACGACATTGGTCCAACCGATGTCCTCGTTGTACCCAATCTGCCACGTGCCGTGGCGTTCGGTTTGATGCAGCCAGTTAGCTTTACTGGGATAGTCGTCCGTGACGAACGGGCGGAACACATCCCCAGGCAGGTCGGTACCCCTGAATGATCCGTTTTCAGAAAAGACCAAGATCGCTGTTTGCCCTTGCGGGCCCCAGCTGACCCATGTGCCATGGATTCCAGCTTCAGTGATCGGCACAGGCCTCGGAAAACCGCAGCCGGAGAGCATGAACAGCAACGCCACCAAGGACAGTCCTACATAGTTCCACCTTGTTTGTTCACGGCAGTTGCCCTGACAGGGCCAGATATTCGAACCCGCTTTGGGGCAAGCTTCTCGGATTCATTTGGTCCCGATATCGACTCCGGCCGCTGATCGGCCTGATTCACTGATTCTCACACGTTGCCGAGCGACTCTTTCGCATGAAGGATAAGAAGGCCTGGGCAGGCCCGTTCAGAGTTCCTTCACCAGGGTCTTCACGCGGGCCAGGAACAGCTCCTTCAACTGAGCGATGGGAGCAACGGAGCTGAAAACAACCGCTGGCATCACTGCCGTGTCCAAACGGAGGATCGGCCATGCGGGGGTATCCGTGGCGACAGTCCCGCCTTCACGGGCATAGCCTTCCAGGAACGCCTCGTAGTCCAGTCCGTTCTCATCGATGGCAGCGTATTCCTCGATACGGGCTATCTCCAGCTCAGGTGCGGCCCCAAGGGCATTGCTCCAGTCAAAAATGGACTGCGGCTGGCCGCCCACGACACGGACGTTCTGGCGTCTGAGGTCCAGATGTGTCAGCCGCGCGCTGCCCAGGTTGTCATCCAGATCGTGCAGCAGCTGTGCAGCCCCAGGGAGGACCGGGAGCAGGTCGTTCTTTCCCAGCTCGGCATAACGCTTCTCTAACCGTCCTACGATTCGCAGATTGATTGGCATGCCATTCTGTGCGATGAAGTCCACTTCGGGCAGCGGCAGCTGATGCAGCCTGGCAACGATAAGGCCCAATGCTGCAGTGTCGAGTACTGAGCCGTCGTCTTCGACGACATTCAGGACCAGAACGAGGAAACCGTTGTGCTCGACGAGATCCAAGGGCTGGGCGCTGGGTATTCCATTGGCCGACGACCACGCTGCAAGGGCCATTTCCTGGCACTGAACATCCAGGGCCGACACACCCCTGTTGTTCGCGGCGTTGAATTCGGGCGTACGCGGAATGCGGTATCCCCCTTGCTTTCCATCGCGGTGTAGAACAGGAAGTCCGTGCCGAAGCCTGCAAGGGTGACGCCATGCGCGTCCCTGGCAGCGGCGATACCTTTTACAGCTCTCAATGGGTCGTGCCGGGTTTCGATGCTCATCCGCCTACCGTAACGAATCAGTCTGGCCGTCCAGGGCACTGATGTTTGGCTGGAGTCGCTGCGATCATCTGCAAGTAGGCGTTCGCAGGTCCGCATGGCGAGGACTAAGCCGCTTAGCTGCCGGGGAATCCGAGGGCGGCGCGGGCATCGTCGATCCCGGGACCGGACCATCGGGCGGCATGTTCGGCGTTGCTGGACAATGACCGCAGTTCGGCCCGGTCCAGGTAAAGGGTGCCCATCAGATGATCGGTTTCGTGCTGCACGATCCGCGCCTGCCATCCGGAGTACACGCCTTCAAACGGGACACCATCCGGGGTGAGGCACTCCAGCTGTACCGACGAGGGCCTGCTGACGACGGCTTGGTAGCCGCTGACTGACAGGCACCCCTCGTAGAAGGATGCGCTCTCAGGACCAACCGCCGTGTAAGACGGGTTCAGCACGGCCAGGAACTCCAGCGGCTCGCGGTTCCTGGCCGCCGCCGAGGCAGGGTCAATCTTGTATTGATCCTCAAGGACGGCTAGCTGGAGGGGCAGACCGAGTTGCGGCGCTGCCAATCCCACACCGGGTGCAGCATGCATGACCTCACGCATGCGCTCAATCAGGGCGTGCAATTCTGCTCCGTCGATTTGCCCGTCGAAGGGTGCTGCGTGCTGGCGGAGCACTGGATGACCGGCCTGGACGATCGGGGGCAGGGTCTCCATATCCAATAGCCTCCGCGCTGTGTCCCGGATGTCGGTTGCGGTGAAGTCCGTGGATGGGCCTTGCAGCGGCCGAGCGTGCTGGGTCATGAGGTGAGCCTATCCGTTCGGCCTGACCGACGAAGTGAATGGAGCGGCGCGGCAGGTGGGTTAGGCTCATCGGATGAGCCACAGCGACCCACTGGAAGTAGTACTTGGATTCGTCAGGACCGTGGAAGCCGGCGGAGGAGGAGCAGACATCGATCCGTTCCTGGCCGAGGACTTCACCCTGACCGAATGGCCTCACGCCCTGTCCAAAACGGGCTCCACCCGCTCCAGGGAAGAGACCCTGGCCGGTGCCGACGACAGTAAGGCAATCGTTTCCGGGCAGAGGTTCGAGATTGTCCGGACCACTGCCGAAGGGAACCGGGTGGTGTTGGAAATGAACTGGTCGGCCGTGCTCCTGCTGGATCTCCCGCATTGGGATGCCGGCGAAATCATCCGCGCCCGGAGTACTGCGGTCTTCGAAGTCCGTGACGGCTTGATCGCCAGCCAGGACACCTACGACTGCTACTACACCGGCAGCTGAATCGGGCCAGGCTCACCAACGCATCGTAAAGCGGCGCTCCACCAGCCCGGAGACGCAGCCTACGCGGAGGGCAGTCGCAAAGAGGCTGTTCCTGGCACTCAGCGCTGAAGCCGGCATGGGCCTGCCCAAAGCCATGTTCAGCGCCGCTTGATGTGATGCTTTGGAGGCGGCGCGGCCACGGGTCGTTTCAAAGCGCCTGATACGCCGCCCCACGTCCGCGCCCGAGAGCGAAGCATCGATGATGGGTGCCAAGGCTGCCGCGTCCAGCCATCCGAGGTTCATCCCTTGGCCGCCGATCGGACTGATCTCGTGGGCTGCGTCGCCCATCAGGACTACCCGCCCGTGCACCATGGAAGAAGCCAGCCGGGACTGCACGCCAAAGGCGCTCAGCATGGTGTTGGTGGCCGGGTCCGGCACTACGCCCGTTCTGGCGCTGACCAGCGCAGCCAAGCCACCCGCCGTCGGGCTCGTTGCCGGTGCGCCGAGCCGCACCACCCATCGCCGCACGCTGCCGGGCAACGGGAAGGATTCCACGATCCCGTCCGGCTCCAAGTAGAGGACGGCGTCAGCTCCGTGGCCCGTGGTGTCCTGAAAGTCACCCATGAGGTAGTAGTCCGGATAGTAGCGGGCATGTACGCCGGGCTCTAGCCGCTCACGGAACCTGGAATGGGCGCCATCAGCGGCCACAGCCAGCCTGGTCCTGAACCCGAGTGCCCCCGAAGGTGAGTCCGCTCCGATACTGACAGTGCCGCCGTCGTCAACCAGCGTGTGGACATTGGCGCCACGCACAAGTGCCTGCGGGTCCAATGCTGCGACGGCCTCCTCCAGCACCCGTTCCGTCACCGGCTGGGGCACTGCGAGGATGAACGGAAAGTCCGGATCTCCGGAGAAGGGCAATTCGGCGACCCTTTTTCCCCTGCTGTACGCGACGCCCTTCCGGATGCGTATTCCTTCAGCCACGAGCCCCGTGGCGAGTCCCGCGCGCTGGAGCTCCTTCAGGGCAGGAGGGTGGATACCGATGGCACGGGATCGGTTGCTGCCCGCGGTGCGGCGTTCCAGGATGCGTACCGACCTCCGGCGCTGCAGCAGGAGGACCCCGAGGAAAAGTCCCACAGGGCCGGCGCCGACAATCACAACGTCAGGCGCCACGCTCACCGCCGTCCTCGGATGGGGCTTCCCGGACAAGCAGGTTGTGCCAGGGGCCGTTTGGTTCCACGCGCCAACCGGCCGGGGCCACTGCACGCAGTTCTGACGGGGTGTAACTGCGCCTGATGGATACCAAGCCGTCACCGCAAATGAACGACCCCACGCCAAGCGGCCAGAAACCTGCCGCAAAGAGCGCATAGGCTGCGTTGCTGCGCCGCAGGTCGTTGTGCAGCGACATCGAGGTGGCCAACTGCTCCGAGTCGCCCAGGATAGCGGCCAGATCGGCAGCATCAAGATGGTGCAGCATGTGGTTGGACAGCACAATGTGGAACGTGCGCCCCTCCGCCACCAGGTCGGAGCTGAGCGCCTGCCGGTACTCCACTCCTGGCACACTCCGGGCCTTCGAAGCGAAGGCGAAGGCGCGCTCGTCGGGGTCGATCGCCGTCACCCGAAGGTCGAAGCCGTCGCGCAATGCCCAGCGGGCCAGGCTGCGGGCGACGTCACCGCCGCCGCAGCCGATATCCAGCACCGAGACGGAATCCCGCAGACGCAAAAGTGGTACAAACCGTTCGCGATACATCCTGTGCCATCCGGACAGCAGGGCGTTCACCACGGGGAAGCGGGCGTAGCTGCGGTTGAGGCGGTGGAGGTCGCAATCGGGGCGGTCCATGTCCTCCACGGCGTCCAGGTCCCGCTGCGCGAGGGACCCCCACGGACTCACGGGCTGGGGGAGACCAGCGTCAGGAGTCCCGTCTCCACGGTCAATCCGGGCCCGAAGGCCATGGAACAGATCCGTTCCTCACGCTCACGGGCAGGCCTGTCCAGCATGTACTTGAGGACAAACAACACCGTGGCGCTGCTCATGTTCCCGTACTCCCGCAGCGTCTCCCGGGCCGGAACCAGTTGATCAGCCGTCAGCTCCAGTTTGGACTCCACCTTGTCCAGGATGCTGCGTCCGCCCGGATGGATGGCCCAATGCGTGATGTCCCGGTAGGGCTTGTCGCTGAGGCCGGGTTCCTTGGCGAGGAGCGGTTCCAGGGCCCCTGTGATGTGGTCTTCAATGATGTGGGGCACGTAGGAACCGAGGACCATCTCGAAGCCTTCATCGCCGATGTTCCAGGCCATGGCTTCTTCACCCACAGGGGTCAGCACGGTTTCGAAGTGGTCCAGCCGGATGACGGGCTCCGGCCCTTCGGGTTCCCGGGCTGTGACGACGGCTGCCGCGGCTCCGTCGCCGAAGATGGCCGAACCCATGATGGTGTCCGGATCGTTGGAGGTGCGTACGTGCAGGGAGCATAACTCGGCACAGATGACCAGGACCACGGCCGATGGATCCGCCACACAGAATTGTTTGGCAGCCCTGAGCGCCGGGAACGCGGCGTAGCACCCCATGAACCCCAGATGGTAGCGCTGGACAGAGGGCTGGAGGCCCAGGGCCCTGACCACCTTGTAGTCCGGTCCCGGGTTGAAGAATCCAGTGCAGGAGACGGTGATGACGTGCGTGATGTCATCCAGGCCGATCCCGGGGGCACCTGCCACGGCTGCCTTGCCGGCCTCGATGAAGAGTTTGGTGGCTTCGACGGCGAAAATTTCGTTCCGTGCCTTGGTGCTGGGACTCAGTACGCGGTTGGTGGCGAGGTCGAAGAACTGCGGATTCTCGGGGTGGGCGTCCAGGCTCAGTTCGGCCACGGCCGTGTAGCGGGTGTCAATGGCGGCGGAGTCGAAGCAGGTGGTGACAAGCCGTGAGCCAAGCCTGGTCAGGCCCGGTTGGGCTGCGAAGACATCGCGCGCCTGCGATTGGACAAGGATGGTTGGCGGGACTGCGGTTTCGAGGGACCTCATGTAGACCGGCATGCTTCATTCTTAGCGAGTATGGACGCGAAGACAATGGGCCTCGGTTGTTGCCGTGTGTTCACCGTGGCGGCGCTTACTGCCCAGTAGTGTGGAACGTACCGTTGCCGCATCCGCGCCAACGAACGAGAATCGAACGTACTGGCCGCAGCAGGCCGGTCAGGGGATGGGCGACGCCGAGGCAGCGCCGCCTGGCAGATGGAGAAATCATGAGTATTGCCGCGAGCACCGATACGGAAGCTTCGGCGTCCCACGTAGCGGACACCCACGACCTCATCCGGGTGCAGGGAGCCCGCGAGAACAACCTCAAGGACATCAGCATCGACATCCCCAAACGCCGGCTCACGGTGTTCACGGGTGTTTCGGGCTCCGGCAAGAGCTCGCTGGTGTTCGGAACCATCGCCGCTGAATCGCAACGCATGATCAACGAGACCTACAGCGCGTTCGTCCAGGGCTTCATGCCTTCATTGTCCCGCCCCGACGTGGACATGCTCGAAGGCCTCACCACCGCGATCATCGTGGACCAGGAACGCATGGGTTCCAACCCCAGATCCACCGTTGGTACGGCAACCGACGCGAACGCCATGCTGCGGATCCTGTTCAGCAGGCTCGGCCAGCCACACATCGGATCGCCCAACGCCTACTCCTTCAACGTTCCCACGGTGAAAGCCAGCGGGGCCATCACAGTGGAGCGCGGCGAAGGCAAGACCAAAACGGAGAAGGCGTCCTTCAACCGCCTGGGCGGCATGTGCTCGCGGTGTGAAGGCATGGGCTCCGTCAACGACTTCGACCTCACCGCCTTGTACGACGACACGAAGTCGCTCAGCGGCGGCGCCCTGACTGTACCGGGATACAGCATGGACGGCTGGTACGGGCGCATCTTCAGCGGTACCGGCTACTTCAACATGGACAAGCCGATCGCCAAGTTCACCAAGAAGGAACTCCACGACCTTCTCTACCGCGAACCCACCAAGGTCAAGGTGGAAGGCATCAACCTGACGTACGAGGGCATCATCCCCAAGATCCAAAAGTCCATGCTCTCCAAGGACGTCGATGCCCTGCAACCACACGTCCGCGCCTTTGTGGAGCGCGCCATCACGTTCACCACCTGCCCGGAGTGCGACGGGACGCGCCTCAGCCCGGAGGCCCGTTCCTCCAAGATCCAGGGCAAGAGCATTGCTGATGTCTGCAAGATGCAGATCAGCGACCTCGCGGGCTGGATCAGGGATCTGAACGAACCATCCGTTGCACCCCTGTTGAAGGGATTGCAGCACCTGCTTGACTCCTTCACCGGCATCGGGCTCGGCTACCTGTCCTTGGACCGTCCCGCCGGTACGTTGTCCGGGGGAGAGGCCCAGCGGACAAAGATGATCCGTCACCTGGGTTCTTCCCTGACGGACATCACTTACGTTTTCGACGAGCCAACCATTGGACTCCACCCGCACGACATTGAGCGCATGAACCAGCTGCTGCTGCAGCTTCGGGACAAGGGCAACACGGTGCTGGTCGTGGAGCACAAGCCGGAGACCATCGCGATCGCCGACCACGTCGTAGACCTCGGCCCAGGGGCCGGTACCGGAGGTGGAACCGTCTGCTTCGAGGGAGACCTTGACGGTTTGCGGGGGAGCGACACCATTACCGGCCGGCACCTCGATGACCGCGCCGCGATCAAGGACACAGTCCGCCCCGCCACGGGCCAGCTTGAAGTGCGTGGCGCTTCGACGAACAACCTGCAGGACGTCGACATTGATATTCCGCTGGGGGTTCTTTGTGTCCTGACGGGCGTGGCCGGTTCAGGCAAGAGCTCGCTGGTGCACGGCTCGGTGGCCAAGCGCGACGGGGTCCTGGTCATTGACCAAGGTGCCATCCGCGGTTCACGGCGCAGCAATCCGGCAACGTACACGGGACTCCTCGAACCGATCCGCAAGGCTTTCGCTAAAGCCAACGGTGTGAAGCCGGCGTTGTTCAGTTCCAATTCCGAGGGTGCTTGCCCCACGTGCAATGGCGCCGGGGTGATCTATACGGATCTGGGTGTCATGGCCACGGTCGAATCAACGTGCGAGGAATGTGAGGGAAAGCGCTTTCAGGCGTCGGTTCTCGAGTACAGGCTGGGTGGAAGCAATATTGCAGAAGTGCTTGCAATGTCTGTGAATGAGGCAGAAAGGTTCTTCAGCGAGGGCGACGCCCGCACGCCGGCAGCCCACAAGATTCTGGACAGGCTTGCCGACGTGGGACTGGGATACCTGACGCTGGGCCAGCCGTTGACGACTCTGTCCGGCGGTGAGCGCCAGCGCCTGAAGCTTGCCACGCAGATGTCCGAGAAGGGCGATATCTACATCCTGGACGAACCTACTACGGGCCTGCACCTGGCCGATGTCCAGAATCTGCTTGGCATGCTGGACCGCTTGGTTGGGTCCGGCAAGTCCGTCATAGTGATTGAACATCACCAAGCGGTCATGGCTCATGCC
Source organism: Paenarthrobacter sp. NPDC089988 (assembly GCF_044748465.1). Taxonomy (NCBI): domain Bacteria; kingdom Bacillati; phylum Actinomycetota; class Actinomycetes; order Micrococcales; family Micrococcaceae; genus Paenarthrobacter; species Paenarthrobacter sp. NPDC089988. Next base: position 316 of record NZ_JBIVGD010000034.1, on the reverse strand, counting down.
GACTGGATTATCGACTTGGGGCCCGGAGCCGGACACGACGGCGGCAAGATCGTTTTCGCTGGAACGCCGGCTGAACTTGTGGCCGGAAGGTCGACGCTGACGGCAAAGCACCTGGCGGCTTATGTAGGCGCCTGACGCGAGCGTGTTTGGGGTCGTTTCGCCTATGCGGGACGACCCCTCTCCGTGTGCGTCTCAAACGCCGATAATCTACATTATGTAAAGTAGAACAGTGATTATTGCATCTGATGCATGATCGCCCCTCCTCTGCCCGCCACTCGCCTCTAGGCAGTCCGGAATCATCAGAAAGCGCTTCTGA
>NZ_JBIVGD010000033.1:0-27929 GCF_044748465.1 Paenarthrobacter sp. NPDC089988 | reverse complement strand
TGGGGCCACATATAACCGTCACCGAAACCCGGCGAGTCACAAAATGGGGCCAGAAATAACCGTCCTACCGGGGCCATCCAAACCTGTCACAGCCAGAACGCACGGTGGGCGCGGATGAAGTAGAGCGCTGGGCCTTCAGCGAAGGACGAGGTTGGCGCGCCAGAGCCTCAAACCTGTAGCGCCCTTCGGAGGCTGCACAGGACGCCGAATAAGGGGTACACGGCGGCCGTCCGCGCTGCCCTCCAGGGCGTCTGGGTTCACCACTTGAGAGGGAAGCATCTCGTCAATGGCCCGCCCACGACTTTTACCGCGGCAAGGTCGAAGAGCAGGAAAAGTACCTGCCGATGGTACCCAGATGAAAGACAGTGGCAAATTCTGCTCTGAAACAGCTGCCATAGATCCCGTCAGCCAGATTGGTGGTGTCACATCACTTTGCTCGAGCCCAGACCTATATCCGCATTGCAACAGCCGTGGACCTGCTGGGGACATCCCGAGGCCCATTACCGCTTCCTGATCAGCGTTCCACGAGATCCGCTTCTTGCAAATGATGGACAACCCAGCCATCAGCTTCGCACCACCGGTAAACACTGACGTCATCGTTTGTGAAATGTCGACCTATCCAAACTTCGTCGACACTTCCTGCGTTCCGGACAGTTCCGCCAAGGAGTCCATTGTCCAATCGACGCGTGACGTCGAAGTGGCTCTCGAAATCCAGCCAGAGGAATAGCACACGACGATCCGCCACGGCCCGATCCATTTTCTCAACATCCGACTCGTGCTTACCGGCAAGTTGTTCTGACACAAACATCGAAACGTACTCGGCATCCGACGGGTCCCACGAGAACCCATCATCAACCTTGAGCAGCCTGCACTGGCTGGCAGGGAGGGTTGGCAGCACCTCTGCAGAAATTACCCCAGCTGCTTGCATTGCCACCAGCGTGCTGTACCAAACAGGACGATCCGCTTCAGCGCTGAATACATGCTGTTGCAAGTTCACTGACTCGACGGAAGACAGGTTTAGGCGCTCTAGATCTGCGAGCCAAGTCTCCAACTGCCGACGAATTTCCCGTGCGTTTCCGCTACTAGAGACCACGACCAGCCAACCCTGTTTTAACCCCTCAAGCTCGGCGGCGAGATTTGGGAAGTGGTGATTGAATTGCGCACTGTCTCGGAGCGTCTCGGTCTCAGCAATTGTCGTGACTTCGACAGCAACTGTCGTTGTTCCATCGGACAGATCGAAGTCATGCGTTCCTGAAGGTGCGCCGTCGACGTCCCTCGGAATGATTTCCCATCTTGCGGCGCCATAGACTGCGCGCACTGCCTGAGCAGCACGTAGTTCACGAATATCGAGAGCAGAGTTTCCCTTGGCCATTACCGCAGATTAGCAGACCTGCCCATGGCCTCTACCCTCCGGCGCACGCATTGGGCAGGGCCCGTCATCAAGCTGCCTCGAACTGTATTGGTCCATCGGTAACCCCCTGCTGGATTGGTCCACCGTAACCCCCTGCTGGTGTACTAATGCTTATTAGTTGATGCGATTCTCATTGTCATCATCGCTATCCGATCCGGCTGCCGAAAACGTCCCCAACGCACCAGGCTCACCCCAAATATGCTCTTCATCCATGTTGGCGAGGGCATAAATGTAGCTTTGGGATCTTGTCACCGCCTCCTTTAGATCCTTCGGTGAAACAATCTCAAGGAGAATTCGCAACACAAGCACCCACTTACACGAGATCGTGGCAACGAAATAGTTACCCAGCTCTGCGCTGCCGAAGGCACCAAGAAGCTGGTGGCTCTGCTCATTGCGGATCTTCTTTACGATCCCCAGCCACGAGTTCAGCTCCGGTCCACAGACCCCTGGTGCGACCTCCATCACTGGAGACACCAGCTCTACGATTCTCGAGTGGTAGCTGGGTTGGTCCACATAACTCAGTGCATCTCGCAGGACCTTGTCCGCAATACTTTCATCTGTCAGGCCTTCAGTTACCAACCCTCGGATCCCGGCCTCGCGTGCGGCCTTCATGGCACGCTGCACCCCTCGCACACTTACTTCATGGAAAGGTCTCACTTCACTGTGCAGCCTTCGATGCAAACCCTCCAGCGCCGTCACTAGAACCTGGGCGTCAACCTGTACGACACTTGGCCCGAAGTTTGCAATGTACGGGAATGGGTCAACTTTGGCCGCAAGCGCCAGCCATGAAGCCATTTCCTTCAGCCCCAGCTTTCTCAACGGAAGTAAAGCGCTCGAACGAAGAAGCTTTTGTTCCTTTTCCTGCTCAGGAACATAAGAACACCACCCATGCGCCTCAAGGTAGATCTCGGTGACAAGCGGTGAGGGAACAGGTTTCTGGGTCCATAGACCAAGAAGCTGCGCGGCTACCACTTGGACATCTTGAATCAGTACGCCCACGGGTGAAGGGTTCCCAGGCTTGAAAGTCAGGCCGGCCTTCTGCTCATGTACCCACGGCGCCAACTGACCCGGGACAGGACCGGGGACTTCCGCTTCTGTTGTCCAGCTGACCGCGGAAGCAAGAACTGGCCACGACCAACGAATGCCGTGGATTTCTTCATCGTCACCGGAGATGTGTGCCCCGTGCAGCCAGCGCTTCCCCGTAAAGAATTGGGCATAGCTGGAGGTAACGTCCGGGCCGGGCTGCATATGAGCGTCGAGTAAGGTGACCAGCGATTCGTCATCTAGGCGACCTAGAATGACGCGGGCCGCGAAGTCCGCTGCGATTTGATCCGGTGCAGAGCCGTACCGGATAGCCCCGCCATCAAGAATTTCAACCTGCTTCGGAGGGAAACAAAAGCCAGACAGCCTGAGGGCGTAGCCCTCATCCGCAAACTCCACCGCCCCAGCAACTTCGTTGCCTCCTTGAACCCAGAAAACGCCGGATGCGGTTCTGTCCTCAGAAACGACATCGTCAGTCATTGCGCTCCTCCGTTCGCAATCTGATTGTCGGCCACGCCACCCTGGTTCTTCTTTGGCTCATTCACTCCGGAATCTTAGCGCCGGCACAACTAGGACCGTGAGCAGTGAACATCAGTCTCGCCGCCGTGGTCGCCACAAAGTGTCGACTTCGTAGCTGCCATCCGCATGCCGGCGGATTGGGGCGATGCGTTCAGGCATTTCGGAGCGCAGCTTCATGAATAGCGGGCCTGACATCTCGTTGAGAGAGCTGTTATAGAAGTAGATATCCGGGTAGTGGGTCAGCAACGCGTAGATCATATCTGTGGCCCACCCTTGGTGGTGGTACTCGTCTGGGACTCCGACACCTTGAAACTTTCCGACACGGTTCCTGATGATCACAAAGTCAAGGTAGGCGCTCGTTGTGCTCTCCCCGAAAATGCCTGACCGCGTTCCGTGCAGCTGAGGACGCGGAACAAGTCTGCCCTGAACAAGGTTGGGTCCTGATTCTCTGGGGACGGTCAGTGTGAAGGACCTTGGGCCGTGGCGAAGGACAATGCGTCGCTTCCTCCGCAACTCCCACCACGCTCTTCTAAAACTCCTGAAGGGTTTAAACATGCCGCTCCCCTGCTAACCATTTCCTGGGCCGCGATCCTGCCGCTGCTGCAGGTCAGCGGTGGACCAGGCTGCTTCGTGTTGGGTCTGTTCCTCTGCTCTCCGAGCCTAGATCACTGGAAAGTCCGGGGCTTTCCGTCAGTTCTGGGGTTGCCCTCTCCTCAAATTTGGTGTTCAAAAGCCGAGTTGATGGTCGATGGTCTCGCGGACAGATTGCAAGGCCGGGGATTCAAACCCCTCGGGAAGCAATGAAATCCTATGAAGCTTCGTTGCTGAATCTTGTGCTCGTCCGTCGCCGTGTCGGTCTATCTCGCGGACCTTGAGGAGCCCAAACCATTCAAGCGTCTTGCGCGCTGCTGAGAAGGGATCGCGGTGAATCCCGTAGCGTCTCAGTCTCACGTCCGCGGGGATTGCCACTTCGCCCGGGAGAATATCCGGGTCCTCTCCAATTGCTGCCAGGGTCCCCCTGCGGCATGCTATAGCCAGGAGGAGGACGACTTCGGAGTCTTCCAGCACATGGAGCCACCCCTGGGTAATGAATCCAACCGGCAGGGTGAAATAGTCTTCATTTTTTTGAGGAACCACGTAGGGAAGAGGGTCTCCGCCTCGTTGCCATCCCGATTCGTCCAGGAGACTGAATCCCTCGTACCTGCCCCTTTTGCCTGGTGTCCCGGGGAGATGCACCAGTTTCGCTTCCTCAAGAGTATCCAGAGCAGTAGCCAGTGTTCTGGCCTTTTTATCGCGTATAGCTGAGCTGGACTTTCCTATCCCGGTTTGAACCGCTGAGGTGGCCACCAGGTCGCTCCATCCCCATTCACGCGAAAAAGTTGTCAGCGGTATGTCCAGTACGGCTCTGCGGCCGGGACGATTTCTGAGCTGGGCATAAGCCAAGGCCGTGAGGTACATACGCAAGGCAGCTCCCTTGCTGGAGAGGATCATCGTGGCCGGAGGCCGAAAAGCGCGTTTCGGTGCTGTCCGGTCCGACACGTCCTCTTCTGAGATTGGCTTCTCAAGATAGGAAAAAGGAGTGCGTACTCGTAGCCCCTCCGTGAGCAAGAGCCCCGGCGCGCCGAAATGATCAACCAGAGCATCAGTTGCGTTGGTCGCTGACTGCCCGAACTGGCCATAAAGCCGGGCCCGGCGCGCCTCAAAGGTCCGGGTCTCCTTGGCACTGAGGCCACGGGAACGATCTAAATCGATCTCTTTCATGCGTGCCATCAGACCTAATTGGGCCCTTTCAAGCTGAACGTGTAAACCGGCCAGGGGACCCTTTAGTCATCTTCAGAATCTAAGTTAACTTTCTGGCGGGTTTACCCGTACATCCAGTGTAGTGGAAGTCTTCGGCCAGTCCTGTTGAACTTCTCAGGTACAACACCCGCTATTCAGATGAAGGTGAGCATGTCCAAGCAATCTCACGCCCGGAGGGCAGTCGGCCGCGGAGGCATCTGGACCGATCGGTCCAGCATCCTGCTGACCGTCGCGCCGACGACGTTGGCCGGTATTGCCACCGCATTCATGGGATGGGCACAGCTCGATGGTGGGCTGGCCACCTTTCTTCGATCTGCAGCGATCATAGCCGGGGCAGCGGCCACGGCTTTGCTGGTCATCAAGGCAGTCCGGGAGGACAAAGAGAAAAAGTCTGCTGCCGACGCCAGGTACGACACCATGAAAGAGCTCAGGAACAAGCTTGGCCCCGCCTTGGATTTGATGGCTGAACTTGCTTCAGTAGATCCGGCAGATTCCAGCCGTGAAGTGCTAAACGAAAGCCTGAAAACCATCGCCACACACTGCTGCAGCGCACTGGGAGCCATGATGCCAGCTAGTACCGATGTGCGGGCCATCGTATATGCGGTCAAGGAACCAAATGAGCTGTACCCCTTGGCCCGGTTGGGACGCAATGACGTCCCTCGCACGTTCTCCTTTGATAAGGCTGACGGCGCTGAGATTCTGACATATCTCTCGGGAAGCTCACCAGAGGGGGAGCTCTACGCCGACACCTCTACTGAAGCTCCTGAGCACTACGAAGGTGATCAGGCGCGGTACCGAACCTTTATCCGCGCTCCCATTTGGTCGAGCGGAGTGATCTTCGGCATGGTGGCCGTTGACGCCCCGAAAGCTGGCTCGCTGTCCAAGGGCGACGTCTTCCTTACCGAGTTGATCGCAGCTGAACTCGCACCAGCGTTCGCCATAGCGGCCGCAGCCGGACGCAGCGAATAATCAGCTTGACGGCCTACACTGTAGGCATGAGCAATCAAGTCGAAGTAACTCCAGGGGGCGTCGGCTTCATCAGAACGACAGCCAAGAAGGCAATCCCGGACGCTCCGCTTGCGCTGAAGACCGCCCGCCGCCGCTCATGGCTGGTACGACGAGACCTCACAGCCGGTCGCCATTCCAAAATCGAACCGGAACAGGGCACCCGCAAGAAAGGTTAACCCGGCCTCTTGCCGCTGTGACATTGGCAGTGCGAATTCAACGGCTGGCGTTACTCGACCGTGCAACGGCCAGGTAACTGAAGCTTCAGAGTGTCTCCTTGCCGTGGCGTGCGTACCAGAGCCGCTGATCGTGTGATTCCCCGGTTCTGAGCTTGGACCGGCTGTTGTCGGTCCCCCGTCTTCCGGAGCAGGATCCGATAAAGTCGCTCAATGAGCAGCGGTGTCGATAACCTTCAGATCGTCAACAGAACGCCTGTACGCAAGCGCAAGTACTGGTCCCCGACCTACGAGAGCTCGTCCGATTTCGTGAAGCCATGGTGGGGGGAAACGTACGGGAGCGAACCGCCGGCCGAGGAACACTGGGTGTCAATCCTCCTGCTCAGCGGCCGGGAAGTCGCACGCTGCAAATACGTCCTGACAGGTCCTGACACGCACCCTGTCCTCGGCGATCTCCCGCACGGGCAGCTCGACATCCTCGCCTTCGAGGTCGCTGTCCCTATGCGTCGGAACGGGATTGGCCGCAAGACACTGCAGGTGATCCGGGTCCAGAACCCGCTGCCGCGCATGACTGCCCTGAACGATAACGCCGAATCCAGGAAATTCTGGGATGGAATCGGCTGGATCAGGCACGAGTCACCCCACCCCCTATTGAGGGGCGGAGAACGCGTGACCTATTCCGAGCCGTGATCCGTGGCGGTTAGAGTTCGCGTCCCTGATCGTGCTGTTGCTGGCGCGCCTGCGCTGCTGCACGCTCGGCCTGCTTTTGGGCGGCTTCTTTCTGCGCGGGGGTTTGCTCGGTCTGGGGTTGTGCCTGTTGTTGCGCCGCGATCCGTGCGGCGTTCCGTTCGGCCGTGATTTTTTCCAACCGGCTGCGGAGTCGTGGTTTCTCGGTCTGTTCGGGGGTGATGGCGGCTGGTTCTTGGACGTTGGCTTGCCGGTCCGTGTCGGTTGCGCGCTGCGCGGGTGCTTCGGGGGCGTGGGTGTTTTTGTTGCGTTCGACCGCGCGCAGGGCGTCCCGTGTCCGGTCTTCTTCGGTGGTGTGGTCGGGCAGGGCGTGTGAGCGTTTGGAGACGGTGACTGCCTGGTTGTGGAGTTGTTGGCCGACTTCTTCGTTTCTAAACCGTTCTGGCACTGGTGTGGCCTCCGTTTCGGGAACGTTGTAGCGGGCGCGGAACATTTCGATGCTGGCTGCGGTGTCGCGCCATTGCTGGTTGGCGTCGGGGCGGGCCGGGAGGGGGCCGAGTTTCTGTGCCCATTCCGGTGGTGTGGCGGCCAGGAGGTGGCCGCGTTCGTCGAAGCGTGCGGCGAGGACTTCGCGGCGTGCTGTGAGTTCTTCCTTCCAGGGCTGCGGCAGGTACGGGCTTGTCGCCGCGTGTGCGGGGGCGAGCCATTCCGGCAGCCGGTCCGGTGCCTGCACCGGGGTGGCGGGGCGTGGTGTGAGGGTGCGGAGGCGTTCCTCTGCGCGGGCGCGGGCGGCGATCGTTTCGTGTGCCCAGGCACGCTGGGTGCTGGCCGCTGCGGCGGGGTTGCGACCGTGGGCTGTGCGGGTGCCGCGTTCGGTGGTTTCTGTTGTGCGCTGGGATTCTTTGAGCTGCTGGGTGCGGATCCGGTGTTCTTTCTGGAGTGCGCGCAGTTGCTGGTGGGCGCCGCGGGCCTGTGCGGGGTGGTTGATGGTTGAGGTTTCCCGTGCGGTGAACCTGGTGGCGAAGATCCGGCGTTCAAGTTCGGCGTCGGTGAGGTTGCCGTGCCGGCGGTTGGTCCAGTGGTCAGCTGGTTGGGGTCCTTGGACGGCGGCTGCTTCACGGGCGGCCCGGGCGCCGGCTTCGGCTTCGGACCGGAGGGTGGCCAGCTGGGAATCGGTGAGGCCCTGCAGGGGGCGTTCGCCTGCTTGGGCGATGAGTTCGGGGGCTTTGTCGATGATCTTTTCCACGCGCCAGGCGAGGACGGCGGAGAGGTCATCGGCGGTTTGGAATTCGCGTTGGCCGGCTGCGGTGCGCAGCAGCCCGGCGGTGTCCCAGCCGTCGTGTTCGGCGTTGGCCAGGTGTGTGGCGACGGCTCCCCAGGACTCGGCCTTGATGAACTCCTCGGCATCCGGTCCGAGGATGTCGCGGGCCATGGCGGCCATGCGCAGGGTGTTGGCTTCGTCGTTGACGTAGCGGTACTGGTCGGCGAGGGTCAGGGGCGAGTTGATGCGTTCGTATTCGGTGGCCATGGCCTCGTGCGCGGAGGTTTCCTGGCTGTGGTTTCCTGCGATGACGGCCAGCACACCGTCCCGGTCCTGGCCTTCCTCGACGGCGACGAACAATACGTTCTCGTCCCGGCCACGGGTTGCGGCGACGTAGGCGTTCTCCCGGGTGGTGGAGGCATCGAGGATGGGGATCCCGGCATCGCGGGTCATGCCCTGGGCGCGGTGGGTGGTCAGGGCGTAGCCGAGGTGGACGTGCTCTGCGACGTATGCGGCGGGGAGCCGGATCGTGCCTCCGTGCTCAAGATGACTTACTGACAGGGACCCGTCGTCGTGGGCTTCTTCGACGGTCCAGAGGTCACCGTTTTTGACGATGTCCCGGCCCCGTTTGACCTTCAGGCCGGTGTCGTTCAGCCGGGTCACTATGTGGTCCCCGGCCCAGGCGTGGGAGCCGTCGCGCAGCTGCACGGATGCCCCGGTGCCGGCGACTTGGCCGGTTTCGATCCGGTAGGCCTGGGCGCGTTCGGAGAGGCGTTGGGAGCTTTCGTTGGTCGGTGCCATCATCACCGCGGCGTCGCCCTGGTTGAGGCGGTCCTGCCACAACCCGAACGCCAACCCTTCGACGGTGTCGATGCTTCCGGCCTGGACTCGTCCGTTGCTCTTGTACCAGGCGAACGGGTCGGCTTCGTGTTCGGTGGGGGTGCGCAGGAGCAGTGATGCTTCTGCTTCTTCGGGGCTGTGGAAGCGGTGGATGGTCTCCAGTTCCGTGGCCCCGATTTCGTTGATCAGCAACCGCAGCGCGCCGCCGGCCTGGACGGCGGAGAGCTGCCGGTCGTCCCCGATGAGGCGGACCAGTCCCCCGCCGGCTTCCACGGCACGGACGACGTCGGCGAGTTTCCCGGTGCCCTGCATCCCGGCCTCGTCAACGATCACGAGGGTGCCCGGGGTGATGGTGAAAGCCTCGCTGGAACTGGTCAGGAACTTGTCCGTGGTCGCGGCGGTGATTCCGAGCTGTTCGCCCAGGTTCGCAGCGGCCACGGCTGATGGTGCGAGGCCGATGACCCTGCCGCCGGCGTGCGTGACAGCAGCCCGGACCAAGCCCATGGAAGAGGATTTGCCGGTGCCGGCGGCGCCGATCCCGACGGCCAGGAGCTTTGATGAGGTGGCGAATTGCCGGGCCAGTTCGATCTGCCCGGGATCCAGCGGGTGGGACTTCTCCCCCGTGGCCACCGCGAGGTTGTAGGCTTCGACGGCGGCGGTGAAGTCCTGTATGGATGCTGCCGGGATGACATCGCGTGTGCCGGCACGCAGGAGCAGGTTTTCGTCTTGAAGGATCTTCGTGGAGGTGTACCGGGTGTCGGTGCGGTGGTTGAAGTCCGCTGTTCCGGCGTTCCGGGTGAGTGCTTCGAACCGTCCGTGTACCTGGTCCGGGGTGATACGCACCGAGACGGTGGCCAGGCTGTGGGAGACCACGTGTTCGATGGTTCCGGCCGGGACCGGTCCGTGGTTGACGGCGTATTCGCGGGCCCAGCGGTTGGTCTCGGCCATGACGTTCTGCGCCGTCCAGGTGGAGCGTTTGTCCGAGACGGCTGCGACGATCTGACGGGCGGTGGCGTCAATATCAATCCCCGTGACGGCGGGGCGGCGGGTCCGGGAACGGGCGCCGGTGATGCGTTTGAGGTCCTTGCCCGTGTACAGGGTCGCGGCTTCCTGCCGCCACGCTTTGGCCTGTTCGGCGAGGGTTTTGGGTTTGTCTTTGTCGGGCCGGGTGTCCAGTGTTGCCGCTTGGGCGAGTTTGACCAGGGCTGCTTGGTCGGGGCTGTGGCCGTGCTGTTCCTCGTAGGCCTGGCGCAGTTCGGCCAGGCTGGACCGGATGCCTGCGCTGCGTTTGGAGAACAGGGTGGTCAGTTCCCGCGGGACGGACGCGACTTCCATGACGGGCTGCTTGGAGCCGTTCACGGTGCGGGCTTCGAACTGGACACCGTGGTCTTCGAGGTAGGCCTGGATTTGGGTGTTGTAGTGCTCAGAGACGGCCACCGCGGAACGGTGCAGGAGCTTGCCGTCGATGCTCTTCCAGTTCCCCTGCAGGTCCTGGACCTTGTTGGAGACCACGAGGTGGGTGTGCAGGTTCGGGTCCCCGAGGCGGGAATCGTGGTGCCGGAACGCCGTGGCTGTGAGTCCGGATTTGATGGAGGTCTGGGCGATGCCGTTGGTGCCCAGGCGGGTGGCGAGGGCGTGGGTTTCCAGGTACTCCACGGACTGCTTCAACGCGGACTGGTGGGCTTCTTCGACCAGTCGGCGGGTGTCGGCGTCCCCGAGGGCCCACAGCACGGAGATGCTTTTGACGGGGGTGAAGGTCAGGTCGTATCCGGCCACGGCGTTCTGTTGGGGACGCAGTTGCGCGGTGATGTACTTGCCCAGTTCCTCCTTGGTGGCGGGCGGGCGGCCGTGTCCTTCACGGAACATCAGAGCCCCGGCGGTGGCCCGGATGCGGTGCCGTTCGGCCGCGGTGGGCTTGCGGCCCTGCAGGCGTTCGAAGTCGCTCTCACGGACACGGATGGCCTGTGCCAGGGTGTTGTCTTTGGGTGCGTAGTCGTAGTAGCGGCGGCCCAGTTTCGCCTCCGCCTGGGCGGCTTTCTCCGCCTTCTTGGCAGGCAGTCCTTCGACGAGTTTGGCGGCGAGTATGGCTTCGTACTGGGGGTGCCGGCCCTGCCCGAACAGGTTGGCCATCTGGGCTTCGGTGACGTTCCCGGAGACACCCAAGGCTTCGGCTCCGCGCCCCAGCCACTGCCCCGGTGGGAGTCCTTGGGTGGTGTAGTAGTCGCCCAGTTGGCGGTCGGCTGCGCGCAGTTCATCACCGCTGGCGGTCTCCTGCGTGTAGTACAGGTAACCGGTGCCAGCACTGAGAACGTGCAGCGACATCATGACCCCGATCCTACCGGGATCGGCCTCATTTATTCGAAATGCAAGAGGTGTGACTGGATTTGGCGTTTTGAGGGTGATGCGAGCTGGCGAGTATCGGTTCGAAAAACGTCAGATTTGGGTCCATCAGTGATGATGCGAGTATCCACATGAAAAGCGTCAGCTTTGATTGTTGATACTCGCTGGCAGGGGTTATGCACAGCCCGTCCAACACCTGAGGTTCGCTGCTTGCCCAGGGCAGGTTGTGTGTAACCCCTGCCAGCGCGCGCCGCGCACCCGGGCCGCCCCGCCGGCCGCCCCGGGTTGACCATGAATGGGGTTCTAACCGTTAGGTTTCCGGGCGGGCCGGGGGCTTCTGCAAGAATGGGGTCCGGGCACAAGTGACCGACCACACCGAAGGGGGCCGTGATGGCTGGCAAGACACGCAACACGATGATCGTTCAGGCGCGCCGGAAGACCGAAGAGTTGGCCGCGAAACGGCGCGAACGGGAAGCGACGCTGCAGTCGTTGGCGACCGACTACCACGCGGCAACGATGATGGCCGAAGCCGGTGTTGAAGAAGCCGAACGCCAAGCGGCCGAGCTGATCGCCACGGCGAAGAAGAACGCGGCCGCGGCCGTGGATGATGCGAAGGAGACGGTCCGGAAGATGCTCGCCACCGGCGAGACCAGGCAGGGCATTGCCGAGCTGCTGGACGTCAGCGTTTCCTACGTCCGGAGCATCGACGTGGCCACTGTAAGAAGGGCCAAGGCCGGCGCTGACGCTGGTGCTGCTGCTGGGGCTGTCGCCGCAGAGGTTTCAGAAGAGCGTGGGGGCGTCGGGGTCGTGTCCGGACATGAGGGGTCGGATCGCTGATTCCTCCCACCCGTGTTCTTTGAGCGCGTCACGGAGTTGCCGCGACCGGGCGGTGAAGTTAGCGCGGCCGACGCCACGCCAACGCCACGAATGGGCGTTGGCGTGGCGTCTCTTTTGTGACCGGTCCTTCAGGTTCTCGGCCTGGGTGCCGGGGAACAGATGACTGTCCGCTCCCCCGGTGGCGCGGACGCAGAGAGGAATGTCGCAGGAGTGCAGGAGCTTGGTGTCGGGGTGCAGCTGTTCACCGGTCAGCAGCAGGTGTGCGAAGCGCTGGGGCCGGAGGGCTTGTTGGCCGGTCGGGGTTTTGATCCAGAACCGGCCATAGCCGTCATCACCGACCGCGCCGGTCCACAGCCAGCAATCATTCTCCCGCGGTCCTTTGATGACCTTTGACCAGAAACGGGCCTCGTCCCGCGTCACGGACGATGCCGGGTTCACCAGCGACGCCAGCGCCGCCAGCGGCGGTCCAAACGGTTCGCGGCGACGAAGAAGGCGGCCATGAACAGTGCCGGCGGCACTGCCTGGAGCAGGCTCTGGCCGAGCCAGGCCACGACAGCTGTGATCAATGCGATGACGCCGGCGCCCTTGCAGAGGAAGATCAAGAGGCCTTGGCCGGCGGCCACCGGATGAGTGAGCGCGTAGATGACCCAGCCGCCCAGGGCAACAGCGGCGAACGTCGCGAGGAAGATCAGAACGACGGCCATGGTGATCCCCTCACAATCCACTGTTGGAAGGTGGTGGTCATTGCCGGTCCTCCCTCGCAGCGGTTTCGGCGCGGGTGCGGCGTCCCGGGCGCATGCCGCCGGCTTTCACGCCCTCCCACGGTTTGCCGCTGTTGTACTTCCGCTGGGCACGCCGCAGTTCCCGTTTCACGGCGGCTTCGACGAAGTCATTCGCCGAACCATAACCCTCCAGCACGCCAACATTCTTCACGACGGCGCGGATCTGTTCCGCGTCGTCCTGGGTGAACTTGGCGCTGATGGAATTGTCATCCCGTCTAGCCTGCTGCACGGTCCTTCCCTGCTCAACGTTGGGCCCGGTCAAGAGCTGCTCTCTGGTACCGCAGCGACACAGCAACGTCCTCCACCACCAGCTCCCGCACTGTCCTTGCCTGCCGGTCCTTGCCCTGGAAGGTGCGGGACTTGATTCTGCCCACAGCAATGACCCTGACACCCTTGGTCAGGGATGCGGAAGCGTGGCGGGCGGTGTAGTTCCAGGCACTGGCACGCAGGAACACCGTCTCACCGTCCTTCCACTGCTGGGTGGTCTCGTCGTAAACCCGGGGCGTGGAAGCGATGGTGAAGTTCGCAACCACCGAGCCCGACCCCAACTCCTTCAGCCGGGGGTCGGCGACGAGGTTACCGATCACGGTGACGGACTCCCCCGCCGGATTACCAGCGTGTGATGCCGGTGCTTCCGTGGGCTCGGCCACCGGCTCCGCATCGCCTTGGGTTTCATCCTCGTCGACGTCCCCACTGCCGGTCCCGCCCGGAAGGTCGTGCGTGGCGGGAGTGTCGGTGAAGGGGTATCCGAGGGAGGTGCCCAGCGGCCAGTCCGGAAGACCTGGCACAACAACGGCGTCGCCGGCCGCCGGGGCGGTGCCATGGTCCTCGCCGGCGGCGGCATCGTTGTAGGGGTCAGTGACGGGGACATTGATCCTGGCTGAGGGGTTGGCGATCCGGCCGAACTCTTCGAGGTCGTCTTGCCGGCGCCCGCTGAGCCGGAACCGTTCCTCTGCCTCCCAAGCCTTGAAGGCTTCCGTGCTGGTCATGGGGGTCACGCTGCCTTGCGGCGCAGTGCCGCCTGGGTGAGCTTGTCCATGCGGATCCCGGACCAGCGATCGGTTCCGTCAGCGCTGACAACCACGGGCGCCTCGCTGTAGCCAAGGTCTTCGCTGATGAACTCCAGCGCGGCTGGCACTTTAGTGATGTCCACCGCGGTGTAGGTGATGCCTTTGCGGTCGAAGTACGCCATGGTCTTGTCGCAGTTCGGGCAGCCAGGCTTGGTGTAGACCGTGTAGTCAGGGGTTGAAGAAGAAGTCATTGTCAGTCCTACGTTTCGTATCAGTTCTGGTTTCGTTCGTCTGGTCGACTTGATACCTCCATTCTACCGTTTATTCAGGTAGATAAACAGTGATTTTGCCTCTAGAAATAAGGGTTTTTGGCTGCTTTCTTGCTGCCCGTAAAGTACGCATAGCAGGTGGTTTGATTGGTTATCTGTCATTTTCCGAAGCTGATTGCAAAAAAATCCAAAGTCCCCTGCACTTGGCCTCTTGGGATGGGATTGTGAGCAAAAGAGATGTTCCGTGCAGAATAGCGGGCAACCAGATTTCAGTAGTCGTCTGCAACCCGAACATAGGGGTCTTGAGCATGCGCGATCATTAGGATAACTACTCGCGGGTGCCGTGCCGGCACCTGCCCTGGCGTCGTCCCGGCTGAAGAAACCATTACGAGGCGGCTGGTGGGCCGGCCGGTCGTGGATTGACCCATGGGAAAGTCAACCGCTAGCTCTTGAAGCCATGTATTTACGCCACGGAATTCGATGTCTTTGAACATGGTCTCGCCTTAGCTCTCACGAGCCTGCGCTACAACCTGTTTGGATGTTTTCTCGCTGGTGGTCCGGCTGAAGGAACCATCCTCCGGCGTCGGCATGGTCGGCCGATATGGGCTTTCTCGTAGGAAGTACCCTGCCGGGAACGCGCTATGAAGGGATCCACCCGAATTAGTCCACGCCTGAATTCCCTCTGCATGATTTGGAAGAGTCGGCGAGCCGATACATGGTCCGCCGCAGGAATGCCAAGAAGGTGCGCCTTGATCGTGATGAACAACGGTCATAGTGGAACAAATAGCCCGGATCTGCTCTAGACAAATCTCGTCCCGCTCTGAAATGCTGCTCCCCACTAGCTCATGAAATGGGGATGGCATGTCTGGTTTGGGGTCATTTCGTCTGCGGTTTTTCGGTCTCTTGGTTGTTTTGTCGACAACCCTGCTGACGGTTCCGGGGCCATCTGCGTCGGCGAGTCCCTCGAGGCCTCAACCTCCAGATGCACCACTGACGATAGTGGCCGCAGCCGAGAAGCGGCCCATACAGGACTTGGGCCCATTGGCTGGGTGGGCAGCCCCCGTGGCACGGACGTCACACCGTCGGATTTCACCTCAAGCAATGCCGAGTCTTCAAAGTGGCGCGCTTGCGCCCTTTGAGACCGTCGGCAGTGAGGGTGTCGGAATTGCCGGATGGGGTGCCAACTTCATGGGCGACCTTGGCAGGGGCACGGGCGGTGTTACGGTCGACCGTCCGGCCCCCGCGGGAAGCGGTGATCTTGAAGGTGCCAGTCTGTCGACGGTTTCCATTAACACCGGCGGGTACACCAACTGCGCGGTCAAAGCCGGGGAGATCTATTGCTGGGGCGATGGTTGGAGTGGACAACTTGGTAACGGCACGACGTCTACTTCCACTGTCACACCAACAAAAGTGGACATGAGTGGCGCACTGGCGGGAACCACCGTCACCAAGTTGGTCACTAGTGCCACGAGCGTTTGCGCAGTTGCCAGCGGGAAGGCTTACTGCTGGGGCAACCAATGGGTTACCGGCGGAAGTGAGGACAGCGCTGTTCCCGTGGCGATTGACACGACTGGAGTGCTGGCCGGCAAAACAGTGACCGACATTGCCGTCTTGGACTTTGCCGCCTGCGTCATTGCCGACGGCAAACCATACTGCTGGGGCTACCCATCCTCGGGAGAACTAGGTAACGGGCAAGACGACATCCCAGAGCAATTTCCCGTTGCTGTTGACGTTTCAGGCGTCTTGGCTGGCAAGGACTCCACAAGGATTAGCGGTAGGAGCAATACTCTCTGCGTTCTCGCGGAAGAAAAGGCATACTGCTGGGGAAGCAACAGCACCGGACAGCTCGGTGACGACCTGACCACGGACTGGTCGAATGTTCCGGTTGCTGTCGGCGGAGCCCTAACCGAAATGACCGTTACTGACATCAGCGTCGGCAGCGGCGGCACATGCGCCGTCGCGGACGAGCAAGCGTTCTGCTGGGGTATAGGTGTCAACGGTACCCTCGGGACAGGGATTGTGTATGACTATCCAAGTCATCCGATTCCGCTGCAAGAATCTCTTCCCACACCTGTCGACGCGTCCGGCGTTCTTGCTGGAAAGGCAGTTACCCAAATTTCAACTGGGTCTGACTACAGTTGTGCATTGGCTGATGGGAAGCCCTACTGCTGGGGCATAAATCGGTACAGCAGCCTCGGTGCCGCCGTCGCCCCGGACACCATAAGCTGGTCCCCCGTTGAGATCGACGTCAGCAGCACCGTACTGCAGGGAAAGGCCCTTACCGGGATCACCATAAGCTCCAACAGTACGATCATCACTTACACGCCTGCACCCGTGGGGTGGGTGAACCTGGAACTCACCCCCGGTTTGGATCACACTCTTACGTCGACGGGCACCTATCACGGGGACACCACAGGCCTCTACACGTATTTCTACAACATGTCCGCCACAGGCGGTCCAACCAGGATCGCAACCTGTACCACGGCCACCACCTGTACGTGGTCCGGACCTCCGGGCGAACAGCCCAGCACTTATCTGGCGGTTGTCGCCGAACCATACACCGGTGACGCCATGGCACCAATGATTCGCGCCATGTCCTACCCGGTAACCTCGCCGCCATGGAGCGTCAGCCTTGCCGTCTCCGGAAGCACCGTGACCGCGACAGCGAACTACACAACAACAAGCACCGGGTTCAGTATCGAGATCTACGATCTGTCGCAGACCGGCAGCCCGAGGGTCGGCACCTGCTCGTCAGGATCGACCTGCGGAATCACCCCCACTGCTGTCGGGCACAGGTACATCGCCACTGTCGGCGGGACCGGGATGTCCTTCCCCCCGAGCCCACTGATTGCAACGTCAAACACTGTCGGCACCGCCGGGCCGACCGGTGCCTTCGAGACAGCAGGGGGGTCCAACCCGGCCGAACTAAATGATTGCTACTCGTGCGTCGGCGACCCGATCAATACGTCGAACGGTGAATTCTTCGAGACTGAAGAAGACATCCTCGTCCCAGGCCGCGGACCTGACCTGGCACTGTCCCGGACCTACTCCTCTCAACGGGCCTCCATCGATGGCCGCTTCGGATACGGATGGACAGACCCGTACTCCATGGCAGTAATCGAAGAGACCGGCGGGGATGTGCAGATCCACCAGGAAAACGGCTCACGAGTCACCTTCCAACACTCTGGCTCAGGCACCTACACAGCCTCGTCACATGTACTTGCCACCCTCGTGAAGAACGTGGACAACTCCTGGACGTACACGCGACGGAACAAGGAAATCTTCCACTTCGACCCCACAGGTCGGCTGCATGGGATCGAAGACCTGAACGGCAATCTCCTCGTCCTGTCGTGGGACACAGCCGGTCAGCTGACAACGGTCACCGACAGCAGCGGCCGAACCATCACATTCACCTACCACCCCAACGGCAAAGTTGCCACCGCAACCGACCCCGCAGAACAAGTCGCCAGTTACACCTACGACCTGGCCGGGCGGCTTGAATACGTCTCGCTTCCCGGAGACCGATCCACCACCTACGCATATAACCCCGCCAATCTCATCATTTCAGTGATCGACTCCCGCGGCGCCGAGGTCACCAACACCTACGACGAGGCTCGCCGGGTGACCAAGCAGACCACTGCAGCGGGTGACCTGACGTTGGCTTACACCGTCAACAGCGGCGACGAGATCACCACCATCACTTCCCCAGCAGGGCGAATCACCAAAGAAATCTACCGCGCTGGCCAAATGATCGAGCGGATCGTCGGGGCAGGAACCACCTCAGAAGCCTCCTGGACCTACACCTACGACGCATCCACCTTCGCCAAAGCCACGGTGACCGACCCCTTGAACCGCACGAGTTCCGCCACTTACGACTCCCGCGGCAACAAACTCAGTGCAACAGATATTGGTGGCGGAACCACAACCGCCACCTATGATTCCCTCGACAACGTACTGACCAGCACGAACCCTGCAGGGACAACCACCACATTCACCTACGACACATCAGGAAACCGCCTTACGGCTTCCACGCCTTTGACCGGTACCAGTCAATCAGCGGACGTCGCCTACACCTACGGCGACACAGCCCACCCCGGAGACCTCACTGGCCTAACCGATGCCAACGGCCACACCACTACTTTTGACTACGACACAC
Organism: Paenarthrobacter sp. NPDC089988; assembly: GCF_044748465.1. Taxonomy (NCBI): domain Bacteria; kingdom Bacillati; phylum Actinomycetota; class Actinomycetes; order Micrococcales; family Micrococcaceae; genus Paenarthrobacter; species Paenarthrobacter sp. NPDC089988. Next base: position 9,795 of record NZ_JBIVGD010000033.1, on the reverse strand, counting down.
ACGGCAATCGGACAACGACCACGGACGCCCTCGGACGCACAACGACAACCGTTTTTGACGTTCTGGGCAGGAAAACCTCAACCACAACCCCCAGCGGCAAGACCAGCAACTACACGTACACGGCTAGCGGACTCTTGGAAACGGACACCGACGCGCTCGGAAAGACGAGCTACTACTCCTACGACGCCGGAGGCAAGATCTGGTCCACGACCGACCGGATGGGACGCACGACCTATTACGCGCATGACGAACTCGGCCGGATGACATCGACGACAGCACCGGATAACAGTGTGACGGAAACAGCCTACGACGCCGACGGCAACGTCACTTCCCAAACCGACCAGGCATCCAACGTCACCACGTACGCCTACGATTCAAGAAATCGGCTCACGTCCTCAACAGACGCACTCAACCGAAGCACAACCTACAGCTACGACGCTGCCGGACAGCTAACCGGTAAGACCGACCCGTCCAACCGGACAACAACCTTCACGTACAACACCGCCGGCGACAAGACTGCCACCAGCTACTCCGACGGGATCACCCCCAACGAAAGCTTCACTTACACGTCACTGCACCAGTTGGCCACCATCACGGACGGCACCGGAACCTCCACGATCACGTATGACTCTCTGGGCCGCCTGACTTCCAAGACCAACGGCGCCGGAAAGACCATCGCCTACGCCTATGACCTCGTAGGCAACATCACGTCCCAGACCTATCCCAACAACCAGCCCGTCACCAGGGCCTACGACGACGCCAACAACCTCGTCTCATTGACGGACTGGCTGAACAACACCACGACTTTCGCAACCAACCTGGACGGCCACCCCGCTACGACCACCTATGCCAACGGCATCACGTCCACCACCACCTACGACGACAATCGGCTAATCACAGGCATCGACGTCGCCAACACGACCGGGACCATCGCAAGCTTTGGCTACACCCGTAACGACAACGGCAACCTCGCCACCTCGTCCACGACTGGCATCACGCAACCTGCCGAAACATACGCGTACACAGACCGTGACGAACTCGCCAGCATCAACACGTCCGACTACGGATACGACCTGTCAGGAAACCCGACCACCCTGGCAAACGGGGCAACCCTTGACTACGACGCCGCCAACCAAGCCACCCAATACACCACCGGCGGCACTTCGACGACAATCACCTACGACAACCAAGGCAACCGGCTCACCGGGCCCGCCCCGACCACCGGAACCTCAACCTACACCTGGAACCAAGCGAACCAGCTCACCACCACCAACGGGACCGCCTTCGGCTACGACGCCACCGGCCTCCGAGCCTCCAGAACACCCTCCACCGGGCCCGCCCAGTCGTACACCTGGGACACAACCCAAACCGTTCCCCTGATGCTCACCGACGGCGCCATAAGCTACATCTACGACGCATCCGGCAATCCCGTCGAACACATCGACTCCAACGGCACGGTGAGTTACTACCACCGCGACCAATACGGTTCCACCAGGCTCCTCACCGACTCCACAGGTGCCACGATCGCAACGTTCACCTTCGACGCGAACGGCAAACCCACAACGAAGACCGGTTCAGGTGACACCGTCCTGCGCTGGAACGGCCAAATACAGGACACAGACACCGGTTTGTACTACCTCAGGGCACGCTACTACGACCCGACCACAGCACAATTTCTCTCTGCGGATCCCTTGGCCTCGATCACTCGGGATATTTACACATATGCCAAGAACAATCCTCTGAACCTTTCCGACCCGCTGGGACTATTCCCAGGGACTGCTGCCTTGGCCGGCCCCATGACAGTTGGCTGCCAGGAGAATCCCAATCCGGAAATGCCGAAAATCCCTACGGCTCCAGTGTATGCATCCTTACCCGTTGGGACTCTTTGTGTATTGGTATGGTGTGAATCCTATGGCTTGATCTGGGGAACTGATGGAATGTACTGGTCGCACGGCACGGGATTTGGACTGGGTCTGGAAGCTAGTATCGGAGGATCAATTCATCTCGGCACGCCGACAGGCCAGGACATTCGAAGTGTCGAAGCGGCGGGTCTATGGGGCGCCGGCTGGGGCGGCGGTATTACCATCGATAGTCCCGAGCGAAGCTGGGGCGCCCAGTTGAGTGGTGGGTTTGGCTTCGGAGGGCACGTCGCCGTGATGTTTACCGACTACTACAAAATCTTCTAAGGAGACGAAATGATCGGCCCAATTCTGCTGGGAACGACATGCGTGCTTTTTGGGCTCCTCATCTATGCCATTTCCGGCCCGTTGTCGCGATGGGCCACCGACTGGCACGTGTATCTCCGTGAAGAACAGAAACCGTCCTACTTTGCCAAGAAGCTACAAACCATTCGAATTGGAGCGATCTGTTTCCTGGCTGCAGGCGGCGCGATGGTGCTCATGGGTTTGCTCGTAGGTCTCATTAGCGGACACTGGACCTGGAGCTCAACAACGGCATAGACAATGCCGGGACAGTTTGGACTGCAAGGAGACACCCTTGAATTTCTCGCCATGCGGACCTGAAGGAAGATGGGGAATTCCTAGGAAAACTGATCTCGAATCAGTTCTCGCGACTTTGTTTGCTTGCATCCAAAGATGGTCTTCTAAACGTGGAGCCGGCATTTACTTAGTTCTCAGCGGCGCAGCTCTATATATGTTCCGAAATTCTTTGGCCAAGGCTGGCGTCGACGGGTGGTCGTCGTGACTTCCCGAAGGATCCAAGTTCAAGACATATGAACACCAACTTCTGTGGTCAAAGGTCGCCGTAGCCGTCGTGGCCATCACAGGCTTGCTCTTCGTGCTGTTCCTCCTGACGGGCAGCAGCCAACTCTGATTACCGAATTCCCTGCGATGATGTCGTCCCAACCGTCTCACAAATGATGGGATACGAGACGTCCCACCCGAGGCTTCGGACGATGGCATGCCACCCCTCCAATAAGTTCGCCACGATTCTCGTAACCATGTATCGAAACCTTCTGGTTGAATCGGCATATACGCCGTCGGTTCCGAGACACTTTGGAGGAGTCATGGCAAAGTTGATCGGCTACGCCCGGGTGTCCACCCGCCCGCAATCCACTGATCGGCAGCAGAGCGATCTGCTGGCCGCCGGCGTCCGACGCGATGACCTCTACATCGATCACGGTGTATCCGGCGCGAAGGCTTCCCGGCCGCAGCTAGACCGGGCAGTCGAAGCCCTGATCGAAGGCGACACCCTGGTCATCACGACATTGGACCGGCTCGGCCGTTCCACCCAAAACATGCTGGCATTCGCCGAAAAGCTACGCGCCAAAGGCGCCGGGTTACGGGTGTTGAACCTTGGCGGCGGCGATGTCGACACATCTACGCCCATGGGCTCCATGCTGTTCACGATCATGGCCGCTCTCGCGCAGATGGAACATGACATCAAGCGGGAACGGATCAACGATTCGGTCAGCAAACGACGTGAGGCCGGTAAGAATCTGGGCGGCAGACCCCGCAGAATCACGGACAGTCAGATACGCAACGCACTTCGCTTGGTGCGTGACGGCGAACCCGCGGCCCAGGTTGCGAGGGATCTTGGAATGTCGCGGGCATCCTTCTACAGGCGGACACGGGGCCTTACCGAGGCCCAGAGCTAGTTTGGACTCCCGTCAGCACCCCCGGGAGGTTGGCATGGCAGGAAGAAGGCTGCGTCCGGGCCGCGTCCGGTGAGGGCGTTGGTTTCGAGCAGGTGGATGGCGGCCGCTGCGGCTCGGAGGGCGAGCAGTTGTGTGGTGGGTTCGTGATCCTCGTGGGTGTGCCATCGTGCCAGGCCCAGGCGAAAGGGAAGGCCGGCTTCGTTCCATGCAGTCATCACCGTTTCCCTCGCGTTCCGATACTCGGTGAGGTTGGCGCAGAGTTCGTCGATGATCGTTCTGAGCAGGTGAAACCAGATTCCCGCGTCAATGTCCGAACCTTGTAGGGCGACCTTTCCCGTGGCCAGTGCTTGCCAGGTTCTGGTGTCCATCGCCAACAGTGCTGGGGCGACAGTCCTTGGCAGTGGTGGTCTGCGCTGCCAGTCCCGGAAATCAATGATCTGGCTGTCACGGGCTTCAAGAAGGCATCCATGCAGGGGACAGCTCAGGGTTACCGGGAGCAGCCAGAGCAATTGGTAGGGGCGGGGTGGGTTTGTCTCCGCGATGCATTGCGGGCATGCTCTCATCCTTGGCAGGGACGGACGCCACGGCAGCCAACGGCTGATCTCGCGGGGCCGAAGTCGTCCTGGCGGGAGCAGCACGGAGAACTGACGAGTGTAGGTCATGAACAGTTGAGGGTCGGGTTCGATGCTGTCCAGAAACCAGGGTGACCAGCCGCTGAGACTCATCTTCCGGATCCGGTCGGCATCGACGCCGGTTCGTTTCGAGAGCTCATGGGGAAGCCGGCCAGGCGGGCTGGTGTCCAGGTCCGCGACCCTGCCCGGCCAGAACCCGAGGTCGGCCACGAGATCTTCAACGGTGGCACTGTACAGAACAGCGATCCTTGCGAGCCATGACGACAGCGCCTCGTCCATGACCGGGGCGGGATGCAAAGGCCATCGCGTAGTCACAGGAGTTGCTGTTCGAAAAGTCTCCGCCGTTCGGTGGGGCCTATATAGTCCGCCAAGGTCAGGGTCCGGTGGTTGATCCTCTCCTCACCGGTCTGGACAGCGACGACCGCGGCCGCCATTAGGAGGTGGGCGAGTTCGCCGATGGTTCCTTCGCTGCGGGCCAGCAGGTATCTGGCCATGTCCTCGGTGTCGATCCGCGAAGGTGAGAGCAGGGGGAAGGAGGCAGCGAAGCTAGCCAGCAACGACCGTGCCTCCATGCCGACGTCCCAGAGCGGCAGGATGAACGGTTCGAACCTGTTCTCGAGCTGATCATCGGATCTGACGGCAAGGTAGGCCTCCCGTGTCCCGACGCCGACCAAAGGAATCCGGAGCTCGTTGCCCAGAAACCGCAGCAGGTTCAAGAACGCACGGCGTTTCTCACCGTTCCCGGCCAAGACGTTGTGGAATTCATCGATCACTAACATCCGGACCCCCACTTGGTGCAGCAATGCGAGTCCCAGCCGTTCGGCCTCGTGCAGACGCCAGTTGGACCGGATAGGTGCGCCGAGTGCTGAGAGCAGCGCGGTGTAGAAGCGGAGTTCCGTGGGTTCCGAGGGCATCTGCATGCACAGGACCGGGATGCTTTCGCCGTCCCGTCCGATGACGGGCGGGTGTCTCCTGCGGAACCGTTCCACGATCATGGACTTGCCGTTGTTTGTCGGCCCAACCACCAGGAGGTTGGGCATGCGTTGTTTCTTGGGCCAGCCGTACAGCACTTCGAGCCGTTCGACGGCTTCCAGGGCCTTTGGGTATCCGATCCACCGGTCCGCGCGAATGCGGGACACCCGCTCCTCCGGCAGCAGTGTCGCCAGTTCGCGGGCCAGAGGGTGCAGATGGGACAAGTCTCCAGGGGCGTTCTTGTCCACGATCACCACTCCTCGATCTGCTCAAAGGGCCGAACGGATCCCTCGTCCGGTGGTTCCGCATCACTTGGAGCATCCGGTGGGGGTGAGAGTTTAGGGGTCTGCTGTTTTGGTTTGTCTGCATCGGTGCCGTGTTTGCGGCGTTCGGTTTCCCTGCGGACGCGTTTGGTTGTTTTCACCGCCATCTCGCTGACCTCGCGCATTTGCCCGATCATTCGGAACAGCGCCGCTTCGTCGACCTGAGCGGCTCCTTGCGCGCGGAGCCGGGTCAGGGCTTGCCGGTGTTCCCACATGCTGATGGGTGGGTTGGCGATCGACCGGTACGGGACTTCGACGTAGTGGCGCCCGTCTGGTTCGAGAACCCAGATCCTGCTGATGTCTCGTGGATCACGCCGGATGATGAAGGGCTCCAGCTCTTCCCTCTGGCTGATCCAGGGTTTCAAGGCATTGGCGAAGTAGCGGACATGGTCGACGAGGAACCCGGCACGGGTCAGGGTGCGGTGAATGACCGGGAGGAAGTCCACGAGGAACGAGGTCGGGTTCGCGACCGTCGCCGGTATCCCGGTGGCCGTGACCCCGTCCGCCCACTTGGCGGCCGGGGTCTGCCCGAGTGTCTGGTGGATGCTGCCGTGATACGTGGCCACTGCCAGCACCATCCACTTTTCCAGTTCGGGCAGTGTCAGGGCGGCCAGCTTTTCCGAGTCGTACTGGCCTCGCTCTGCCGGGTTGGAGAAGGTTGTCCCTGGAAGTTCGTGGATTTTGCGCATGGCCGTGCTGATGACGCGTTCCACGATGCCGCCGTAATGAGGTTGGCCCGGTGGTCTGTAGGACAGCTGGATGTCGTGCTGTTCGCAGCCACGGCGCAGCGCTTCGCTCTTGAATTCCGTCGCGTTGTCCAGATACAACGACTTGGGTTTACCGCTCATCGGCCATTCCATGGCCACGCCGAGTCGCTCTAGCCAGGGACGTTTGTCACCGATGATGCTGGCAAGGCAAAGTCCTACCGAGACGGCAGAAGGCGGTTCCAAGGTGAGGACCAGACCAACGATCGTCCTGCTGAAAACGTCGATGGCCACAGTCAGGTAGGGGCGGCCGATTGATCGGCGTTCGCGTTCATCGACGATGATGACGTCGATGATGGTGTGATCGATCTGCACTTGGTCCAGGATCGAGCGGATTGGTGGTGGTTCCCCGCCGGCGTCTTGCAGCGTCCTTACCGCGTCTTTGCCTTCTCTGCGCCGTCTGACGTCGACGGGGTTGAGCCTCGCGATTCGCCGAGACACTGTGTTTCTTGTCGGCGGCTTCACTCCCTGGGAGGCGCAGGCCCGGACGATTTCCCGGTGGAGTGCTGCCAGGGAGAGTTTCTGTCGTGTGAGGAACCTCCTGCGGATCAGATCCCTCATGATGATCTCGGTCTGTTCGGGTAGGCGGTGACCGCCCTTGCCACCGGTGGAGTGCCTGACGGCAAGGTCAGTCACGAGCCCTGATCCCTGGCGGTACCGGTCCAGCAGCACATAGATCTGGCGGCGTGAAACGCCCAATTCCTCGGCGGCCTGGTCAACGTCGCCGACATGCATGGTGCTTCGCGTGGCCAGCGACCTGATCACAGAAGCACGGTTCTTCGCCTGCTCCCAAGAATCGTCCGACATCGTCAGCTGCCCATCCTCGGCGATCCGACCCTGATCCGGTTCCATGCCTTCCCCTTTTGAACAGGAGTAGCGAACAAAAGCACCATATTGCAGAGGACTACCGACCGGCCAGTGCCCTAGAGTCCTCTTCACAACTCCTGTGCTCACGGGGGCTTTGATGCAGCCAGCTTCGGAAAATGACAGCTGGAAGTAGTCCGGCGGTACTCCCCCGGCTTCTTTAGCAGCTGCCTAGGGCGTTGGGTTCCTGTGCCTGCAGGAGCGGATTCCGTGTGCTCTATGTGTCGTCCCGGCTGGTAAGAAGACGACCACAGCTTGGCTGACCGGATGGCTTAGGTTGTCCCATCGGGAAGGACCGGGATCCGTTTGTTAAAGGGTAAAGGGCCGGCACCGTTGGGTGCTGGCCCTTCGTGTTTTCCCTCTGCAAAAGGAAATCTATGCTCCAGTCTACAAGACGGAGCGGTTGCGGTCAGTCGGGTATTTCCGAGGGCGTCGTCCGGTGTCGGCGCCAGGCCCAGGCAGTGGCCAGGGCGATGGTCGCGCCGGCAATGGTACCGGTGACCAGGCCAGGCATCCCGGCCACGGTCAGTCCGACGAACGGGGCACAGATGGCGGCGATGAAACCGGCGTGGAAGAGACCATTGCCGTCGCCACTGGATTCCAGGGTTCCTCTGGAGAAGGCGAGCATCAATCGGGTCCCTGTGTAGAGGGTGCCGATAATGGCCACGATGGCGAGCACCAGGATCAGGCGGTCAAGGATGGCAGGCAGGCCCGGGAAGATCCCGTTGAGGGAGATCCCTGGGAAGGTCTGCAGGGTTTTCATGGTGACTCCTGTTCGTCGCTTGGAAATGAGCCTAACGGAGCCCTCTGACAAGACCGCGTCGGGTGGGTGCATGCTTGGCCGGCCCCGGGTGGCCGCGGCTCCTTGGCGGCTGGGTGCGTGGTCGCGCTGATTGGCGGTCCGCCGCTGGCGAGTGGGCACATTGGTTCGCCCCGGTGCGGCGGACCGCCCGACGTTTGGAAGCTTCCGGCCGTGTCAGTGGCAAGCGGCCCGGGTCTTGCCGGGCGGTCGGGTTCCGCCCGGCAAGGGTCCCTCGTTAGGCCGCTTCGCTTTCTTCTTCGGCTGGTTTGCCGCTGCCGATGATGATCTGCTCAACCTCCGACGGGGTGTAACCCCACGTAACGAGCTGGTTCAAGTAGTCCCGGTGGCTCTGGACGGGGTTCCGCCATGAATCCTTGGCGATCGTCTTCTCATACCCTGCGCACACCAGCGCGAGCAGGGAGACTTCGGGCCGGGTCGTGGTCTTGGCGACGTGGTCGCGCAGCGGGTTCCACCCCCATGACTTCTCCCCTGTGGTCTTTGCCCCGGCCATGTCGGCGGCGACCTGGCCGTCGTAGCCGCTGGCCGTTTCGGGGTGGTGGGTGAGCGCGTGGACGGTGAAGTACTGCCAGCCCTTCGGCGGCTGCTTCTTCGCCAGCATGGTCTTGACGAACTCACGGCGCACACTCATCGCCGCAGTCATCTTCTTGTTGTTCTCGATCAGGGTTTTCCGTTCGGCTTTCTGTTCCTCGGTCATCGGTCCCTTGTTCGCCGAGGAGGAGCTGTAACGGTCTTTGAAACCGGCGTCCTTCCAGCCGACGATCACCGGCACGGTGGCGCATTCGCCCCGGTAGTCCTGGGTGATGAAGACCGCGTTCGCGTCATCCTCGGTGGCCGGTTCTCCATCGGGCCGGTTCAGGTAGCTGACCCGGGCTGTTTCGTAGTCGTCATAGGCGGGCTGCTCCACGACAGTGACCCCTCCCGCTTCGATCTCGGCAGTGAACGCCGCCAGCATGGCGGCGCGTTCGCGGTCGTCCCGGAGCTGCTGGGCGACGTGGAACAACTGGTCGGGTTCGTCCTGGATCACGGACTCGAGTTCTTGGGTCGCTTCCTCGTCCCCTTCAAACTCGGCCATCAGGAGGGCTTCCTCGATGGTGAGTCCCTTGCCGAGGGCTGCGGTTCCAGCCTCGGAGGCCTTGGCCTTCAACGCTCCCTCGACGGAGGTTTTCGTGCGTCCGGTCTTTTTGGCGATCGCTGCGGCGGAGACACCGATCAGGGACAGCTGGTGATAGGCGTCGGCTTCGTCCGCTTCTGTCAGTTCGGCGCGTTGGATGTTCTCCACGACCTGCGTGACGATTCGTTCGGCTTCTTCGGGGCTGCTGATGATCATCACCGGGATGCTGTCGCGGCCTGCTTTCACGGCTCCGAGGGTGCGGCGTTGTCCCATCAGCACGTGCACCGTGCCGTCATCTTTGCGGTGGGCAATGACCGGTTCCATGACGCCGTGTTCTTTGATGCTAGCGATGAAGTCCGGGGTCAGGGCTGCGTCTTTGCGGACGTTGATGTCCACGGTCAGGGTGGTGGGGTCGAGCATTTCGAGCGTGGGTGCTGCGTTCATGGTTGTGTGTCCTTTGCAGAGGAGTGGGTGAGGGAGCGGCGTGACCCGGCCAGCGGGTTTCTTTCCTCCCCCGATGCTTCTATGTCTTGTCAAGCGTCGAGGAATGGGTGTGGGCGCTGGCCAAGAGACTTCCCTTGCCCTATGTTTTGTCTGGTGGGTGGGGCGCTCGTGGTGAGTGGCCAGCTTCCCCTTTCCCGCCTCGTTGTTTTGGCTGCTGGCGAAGCTTGCGAGCTGTTCCCGACGGAG
>NZ_JBIVGD010000032.1:0-33018 GCF_044748465.1 Paenarthrobacter sp. NPDC089988 | reverse complement strand
CAGCTCCGGCCTCAGCCCCGACGAAGGCCTTTGGCACCGCACCGGATGGGCCGGACGAGCCTGACACACCCGGGATTTACACACGTTTTGTCCTACTAACCCAAAAAAGCAGCTCCGAGGAGCTGCTTTTCCGTGGAGCGGACGACGAGATTCGAACTCGCGACATCCACCTTGGCAAGGTGGTGCTCTACCAGCTGAGCTACGTCCGCACATGTTGTTTGCCTAGTTGCTACCGGGCTTCCAACAACAAACAAGTTGCCTCGTTTTGGTGGGCGATACTGGGATCGAACCAGTGACCTCTTCCGTGTCAGGGAAGCGCGCTACCGCTGCGCCAATCGCCCGTTGCCGGGTCCTTTGATAAGGAGAGCGGACGACGAGATTCGAACTCGCGACATCCACCTTGGCAAGGTGGTGCTCTACCAGCTGAGCTACGTCCGCACATGTTGTTTGCCTGGTTGCTACCGGGCTTCCAACAACAAACAAGTTGCCTTGTTTTGGTGGGCGATACTGGGATCGAACCAGTGACCTCTTCCGTGTCAGGGAAGCGCGCTACCGCTGCGCCAATCGCCCATGCATCCAGAATGACCTGGAAGGCATGGTTTTCACCGAGGTGGGTACGGGATTCGAACCCGTGTATACGGCTTTGCAGGCCGCTGCCTCGCCTCTCGGCCAACCCACCGTGTAAGCAGGATTCCGGGGAATTCATGCCTGACAGTGCCTTGCGAGCGGACGACGAGATTCGAACTCGCGACATCCACCTTGGCAAGGTGGTGCTCTACCAGCTGAGCTACGTCCGCATTGTGGGTCGCTCCGGACCGCCCTTCAGGCATTCCGTCGCTTTCCGACGAGTAAAAACTCTATAGGAGGTTCCAGCAAACTCCAAATCGAGCTCGCCGAGTTCCCGGCAATGGGGGCTGGATCCTTGAATTTGCGGGGAATATTGGGACTTCCACTGCTGTAATTCCACACATGTAGTTCAAGCTGGCCGACCCGTTTTGCATTCCCGGCAGCGTGGGCTAGTCTTCTATATGCACCGGGCAGTTGATGCACGAGCACCCGGGCGATTGGCGCAGTGGTAGCGCGCTTCGTTCACACCGAAGAGGTCACTGGTTCGAACCCAGTATCGCCCACCAGCAGAACCCCTCCGGACTGGTATCCAGTCCGGAGGGGTTCTTTCGTCATCTGACCATCGTCTCGGAATTATGTGCCCGTTCTACTTTACGAACCGCTGTGCAGGCATACCCCGTGCATGGGTGGAGAGGAAGAAGCAGAGCGGATTGGGACCTCTTTTGAGCCGTCCGGACCATTGGCGGAATTGGCACTCAAGCTCCTATCCTGGCCTCAAACTGACAACGCTGACGACGAAGCTGACGACAATCATTCCGCCAGATACTTCCGTCGGTCCTCGGTGACTGTGGCCCTCGTAGAGGGAAACCTCCCAAATGGGGTGATCTCAGGGAAGAGTTTCGCCCGAGAGTGCTGCTCGATGGGCGGCAGACACTGTCGGCGCGATGGGCCCGATAGGCGTTTCGAACCCAGGTTGCTGCAGGACGTCCCCCGACTCTTAGACTTGTGACGAGACGCCGCCGAAAGGGCTGGCGGTAATAGGGGGAGAAGCATGGCCGACCGGGTTGAGAGCGCCGAACAGCCGAAGCCAAAGTTGTTTCGTGTGAGTTCGCTCCAGCTGGATCTAACCAACCCGCGGTTCGAAGATCCTGCGGAATCACAACGAGAAGCGATCAACCGAATGATTAATCTCGACAAGAACAAGCTCTATGCACTCGCTGCCAGCATCATGGCGACAGGACATCTCAATCCGACTGAGCTCCCGATGGTGGTCAAGGAACGTCGGAAAAATGTTGTGGTGGAGGGCAACAGAAGGCTTACGTGCCTCAAATTGTTGCTGGATCCGTCTCTGTCTGACGACCGCAATGCAAAGCGTCGATTTGAGCAGTTGGCGTCGGGATCGTCGCACCCCGTTCCACTCCAAATGTTATGCACGCCCTTCGGCGGGCGCGAGGAGGCGAATCCATGGATCCATCTTCGGCACACTGGATCAAACGATGGTGTTGGCGTATCGGGATGGTCCTCCGCTCAAGCAGGTCGGTTCAGTGCCCGACAAGGTCGGCGGCGTCGTCGGGAGGAGCAATTTGTCGATTGCATCCGCACCGCCTACTCCGGTGACACGGAACTGCTGGATGCCCTCAGGCTTGTGCAAGAGAGCCAATACACCACGCTCGGGAGATTACTGATCACTTCCGAGGTCGTTCATGCAATGGGTCTTCATGTGAAGGATGGTGAAATGCATCTGGTGGCAAACCCGGACGATGCTAGGGGCCTGATCCTTAAGGTGCTGCAAGATTTGTCAACTCCAAGGGATACCAAGAGTGGACAAAAATCCTGGTCTCGGCAGTTGAATCACAAACAGGACCGCGTTGATTACATCATGGCCTTCAAGTCGATGCATCCCGAAATCGACCCGAGGAGAGTCCCCAAGATAGGTCAACCAGTTGGGGAAGCAGTCGCAGTCACATCTGAATCGCCCGCTAGGTCATCTGCGGCGGCGGGTATTCCCAATGAGCCGGCATACACCGCTCCTCCGCCTAGTATTCCGCATCGTGGGATGAGCGTTGAGCAGTACCTCTTCAGCTCCGTTGACTTCAGTGGCTTCAATCCACGGCTCCAGCAGCTCGGTCTGAATGCGAGCAGGGTTCGTTTGGACCCTACGTTTGACGTGGCGGGTATTTTGGCTCGTGTCGTCGTGGAACTTTGCACAATGGAGTTTCTTGAGCGACACCAGATCGCGCCGCGTAAGGCGCTTTGGCAGGACATCAGATCTGCGCTCACTCGGCTGGATCCGGAAGTTCAGGATGAGCATCGGGCCAGAAGGGAACTTCACTTAGTGTTTAGGAGCATAGACCAAGGCACCAAGGGCCTTGCCGTCAGGTCTATGCACGATTTCGTTCACGATACGATTGCCACGCCAGGTCCGAGTGAGGTCCGACATATCTCTCAGTTGTTTACCCCGTTTTTGCAGTCGATGAGTGCAAACCTACGTAGTGGCCATCCCGGGAATCGGCGGGCATAGTAGTCACCATGCGGTTCTTATCTCCTCTTAGGTATCCGGGCGGCAAGGCGAAGCTAGCTCCCTATTTTGGGCGCTTGATTGATGCCCAGAAACAACCAGTCAATCACTATGCTGAGCCCTTCGCTGGCGGTGCTGGTGCGGGACTGCATCTTCTCCATTCGGGAAAAATTCAGTACCTGCACATAAATGACATCAACCCTGGAATCGCAGCCTTTTGGCGCTGTGTGTTCTTCGACACGGGATCCTTCATCGAACGCGTAATGACTTCACCTATCGATGTGCCCGAGTGGTGGGCTGCTCGAGAAGTGTATGATTCCCCGGCCGGGCATAGTGATCTCGACTTGGGTTTTGCCACGTTCTACCTCAATCGAACAAACCGCTCGGGGATTCTAACGGCAAGACCCATCGGCGGGCTTGACCAAGCAGGTCGATGGAAGATTGATGCTCGTTTTAACAAAGTGGACCTTGTGGCCAGAATACGTCTATTGCGTTCTTACGCGGCGAGCGTCCAGGTGACGCAAATGGATGCCAGCGATTTCCTGTGGAGCCTTGAGTCGTTTGGATCTGAGCTCCTTGCATACGTTGATCCACCGTATCTCGTTCAGGGCGATGACCTATACCTGCACGCTTACTCTGAATCCGCACACTTGAACTTGGCAACGCAACTCGCCGAAATTCGCCTTCCATGGGTTCTGACCTATGATTCCGATCCGCGAATCAGTGAAGTCCTCTACTCGGACCAGCGATGCGCCGAGTTCGGTATCTCTCATACGGCCCAAGTGCAGCACATAGGCAAAGAATATGTTGTGTTCAGCAAAGACCTGATCGTCCCAGACATGCAGATTACTGCGCGATCAGAGGCGGCTTGGCTGGCATAGGTTCCGGTTGATGGGGCCGTCTTGAAGCAGCGGGGCCTATGTGGAGGAGGATTCTGTCGGTGCTCTGTGTCAGAGTCTTTGTATGACCGCTCCACTGCTTGCCCACGCTACTGACTACGGCCGAATGTACGCCCGTTCCACCACGGAACAGTTTTCGGTGCCTTCCATAACAACTGTCATTGCGCAGCAGGCGCACTCCCTGGACGGCTGGTTCAGTTTCATGGGAGCAAGCAGCCTGGCGGCCGATCCGGAATTGCCCGCGCTCATCGGGAGCCCCGCCCGGATCAGGCAGGCAGTGAATAAGGCGTCGAAGGCCGCGGAAACGTACCGGGACGAGGCTGCCGCACGCGGGGACCGTGTCCATACCTATTGTGAGCAGGTGGCACTGCGCGCCCTGGGACGCCCGCACCGCATGCAGGAGTGCAGGGACGAACTCGCGGCCAACGGTGAGCAGGCCTTTGCCGCAAGGTTCGACGACTGGTGGGAGCTGTACGGCGTTGAGCCCCTTGCCCCGGAAATTACCGTGTGGAACAAGAGCGTGGGCTACGCCGGAACACTGGACCTGGTGGCCAGGATCAACGGCCGCATTTGCCTGATTGACTACAAGACCAAGGGAACCTCCCGGGACGGCACCGTCAAAGCCCTCGATGACAAGGTAGTCATGCAGTTGGTGGCGGGCATGAAGGCCGAGGAAAGTCTGGTGGATCCCGTGGCGGGGGAGTGGGAACAATGGAAGTTTGGTCAGGACCCCATGCTCCTGGCCGTCGCAATCGGCGAAACGGAGGTGCGTCCGCAGCGGGCCAACCCTGAGGTCCTGAAACACCACTGGTGGAAGTTCTGCGCCTTGCGGCGGGTCTGGGAAATGTCCGCCGATGTCTCGGCCGCCGGTCAGGCCCTTCTGCCGATCGCACCGCCACCCCTTCCCGCCTCCGGCGTCAGGATCGGTGTCGGCGCCGCAGGCAACTAAGCCGGACCAAGCTCCTGATCCTTCCTCTCAACTAAACTGGCTAAGGCTCCGCAGCATCCGGACCAGAGGCAGACGATCGTGAGGACTGACAGCAGATGGCAATTTTGAGTATCCGAATCATCGGGGATCCGGTGTTGCGCACCGTGGCGGATCCCGTCACCGACTTCGGACCGGAACTCGCCAAGCTGGTAGCAGACATGATGGACACCATGGAAGATGTTGACGGCGCAGGCCTGGCAGCCCCGCAAGTGGGCGTGAGCCTGCGGGTCTTCACCTACCGCATCGGCGGGGCAGAGGGACACATCATCAATCCTGTCCTGGACAACAGCGAAGACTTCCAGCCGGATGAGGTTGAGGGTTGCCTGTCCATTCCAGGACTTGGCTTCCCGGTTCGCCGCCACCGCGCCACCACGGTCACCGGCGTGGATCTCAACGGCAATCCGGTCACGGTGGAGGCCGAGGGAATGCTGGCGCGCTGTTTCCAACATGAGAACGACCATTTGGACGGAGTCCTGTACACCGACCGTTTGGAAGGTGAGGACCGCAAAGCCGCACTGCGGGCCATCCGCAACGGCAACTACCACGCGGTTACTGAGCAGACCACTTCCAAGCGGGCCACTTCAGTGGGTTCCAGCTTTGGTGGCGGCAGCTTCGGGATTCCGGAGTGAGGGTCCTGTTCGCCGGTACGCCGGCGGTTGCTGTTCCTTCCCTTAACGCTTTGGTGAACGCGGGATTCGATGTTGTGGCCGTACTGACCCGGCCGGACGCGCCGCTGGGACGCAAGCGGGTGCTTACCCCCTCGCCCGTGGCGGCCCGTGCTGAAGAACTTGGTATCGAGGTGATCCGGGCAGCGAAAGTGGACGCTGAGGTCACGGCGGAAATAGCCGCTATCGCACCGGACGTCGCCGCCATTGTGGCCTACGGGGGCATAGTTCCCCGGGCAGCCTTGGAAGTGCCGACCCATGGTTGGGTGAACCTCCATTTCTCGCTGCTTCCTGCGTGGCGGGGCGCTGCGCCGGTACAGCGCTCCATTATTGCGGGCGATGATGTTACGGGCGCCGCCACCTTCCGTTTGGAGGAGGGGCTGGACACCGGCCCGGTCTTCGGAACCCTGACCGAAACGGTTCGCGACGACGATACCGCCGGTGATCTCCTGGGCCGGCTCTCCGACAGCGGTGCTGTGCTGTTATGCCAGACCCTGTCCGCTATCGACGCCGGCCAGGCAGCCCCACAAGCTCAATCAGGCGACATCTCCTTGGCGCCAAAACTCACACTGGAGGACGGCAAACTGGACTGGCACCAGCCAGCCCTTGCTTTGCAGCGGCGGTCCCGTGGGGTCACCCCCGAGCCGGGCGCGTGGACCACCCTGGAAGGCCAGCGGATCAAGCTGGAACCGGTGTCCTTGCGTCCCGACGTCAGGGACCTGGATCCCGGCGTGGTCCGTGCTGAAGGTAAGTCTGTCCTGGTAGGCACGGGCTCCCATGCCGTTGAACTGGGCCGCATCCAGCCCGCAGGAAAGAAAATGATGCCGCCGGCCGACTGGGCCCGCGGCTTGGCAGCAGGCGGGAAAGTGGTTTTTGAATGAGTGAGTCAGGCCGCCGAGGCCCCAACAGCGGCGGAAACCGGGATGGCCGCCGGAGCCAAGCCGCATCGGGGAAACAAGGTCCCCGCGGCGACAGCAAGCGCAACGCCCAGGGCCGGGAACGGAACAGGGGTCCGCAGAAGGGGTTCTCCTCGAGTACCCCGTCGCAGCGCACCAGGCGGGCGGATCCGGCCCGTTTGGTTGCCTTCGAGGTGCTTCGGGCCGTTGCTTCGGAGGACGCCTACGCCAATCTGGTCCTCCCGGCGCGCATCCGCGAACACCGGCTGGACCGCAGGGATGCCGGCTTCGCTACCGAACTAAGTTACGGGGCTTTGCGGGGCCAAGGCACCTACGACGCCATCCTGGCCCGTTGCGTCGACCGTCCCCTGGAGCAACTCGACCCCGCCATCCTTGATGCCCTCCGGATCGGCGCACACCAGTTGCTGTCCATGCGCGTACCGGCCCATGCGGCCCTGGACCAGACAGTGGGCCTGGCCCGTGCCGTGATCGGTGCCGGACCGTCGTCGCTCATTAACGCCGTCCTTCGAAAAGTGACTGCCCGCTCGCTGCAGGAGTGGCTGGACATGCTGCTGGACAAGGAAGGCGATGCGACCAAGGTCGCGGCGCTGCGCCACGCCCACCCGGAGTGGATCGTCCGGGCGTTGCGCCAGTCCTTGGTGAACCACGGCCGGCCCGTATCCGAGATCGAATCCCTGCTGGAGGCGGACAACGCCGCGCCGGTGGTTAACCTCGTGGCGCTGCCAGGCGTAGGCAGCCTGGACGAAGCACTCGAACTGGGCGCCACCCCGGGCGAACTGGTGGAAGGCTCCGCGCTTTCGTCCGGTGGCGACCTCGGCAGGCTCGAATCCGTCCGTGCGGGGACCACGCGGGTCCAGGACGTTGGATCACAGCTGGTTGCCCGTGCTGTGGCGGACGCCGTTGTGGACACCGGATCAGCTGGTAGCGAGCGTTGGCTGGACCTCTGCGCGGGACCAGGAGGCAAGGCGGCGTTGTTGGCTGCATTGGCCTACCAGGGTGGAGCAACCCTGCTGGCGAACGAACCCGCGCCGCACCGCGCCAAGCTGGTCCAACAGGCTTTGTCCGCGGTTCCCCAGGACTCGTGGACAGTCCGGACCGGTGACGGCAGGGAAGTGGGCTCCGAACAGCCCGGATCCTTTGACCGGGTGTTGGTGGACGTTCCTTGCAGTGGACTTGGCGCCCTTCGCCGGCGCCCCGAGTCGCGTTGGCGCCGCGCCCCCAAGGATGTGGCCGACTTGGGTCCGCTCCAGCGGGAACTCTTGAACTCGGCCATCGACGCCGTGAAGCCCGGCGGAGTGGTGGGGTACGTCACGTGCTCGCCGCACCCCGCGGAAACAACCGCCGTCGTCGGGGATGTCATGGCCAAGCGCGCGGATCTTGAGTTGCTCGACGCCGGCAAGGCACTTGACGCTGTGAGCCTCACCGGCCATTTGGGCGCCGGCCACGAATTGACGGCGCAGCTTTGGCCGCACGTCCACCAGACCGACGCCATGTTCCTGGCGTTGATCCGCAAGAAGCCGTAGCCGGCTCCTGCGGGTAGCGGACCTCACCCGGTCCGCCGCCCGCACGCGCCAGTCCATTACAACATCGAAGGGGAAATTCCTTGTCCCAGTGCTGTATCAACCCGAGCATCCTCTCCGCGGACTTCGTCAACCTCGAGGCCGAACTCCAGCGCATCGGCACTGCGGACGCAGTGCACGTGGATGTCATGGACAACCATTTTGTCCCCAACCTGACACTGGGCCTGCCCGTCGTGCAGCGGATCCAGGCCGTCAGCCCCGTGCCGCTGGACGCGCACCTGATGATTTCCGACGCCGACCGCTGGGCACCTGCCTACGCAGACGCCGGTGTTGCCTCAGTGACCTTCCACGCCGAGGCGGCGATGGCCCCGGTGAAGCTCGCGCGCGAACTGCGGGCCCGCGGGGCAAAGGCAGGCATGGCGCTGCGGCCCGCCACGCCGGTGGAGCCGTATCTGGACATGCTCAGTGAACTGGACATGCTCCTGATCATGACCGTGGAACCGGGGTTTGGCGGCCAGGCCTTCCTGGACGTCACCCTGCCGAAGATCCGCCGGGCCCGCGCGGCCGTGGACGGCTCGGGCCTCGGCGTCGCCATCCAGGTTGATGGCGGTATCACGGAGGAGACCATTGTGCGCGCTGCCGAAGCAGGCGCCAATGTCTTCGTAGCCGGCTCGGCCGTCTACGGCCACGAAGATCCGGCGGCCGCCATTGACCGGCTCCGGACAGCCGGCTCGAAAGCCGGCCAAGCCACTCGGTGACGTCCGCTACCGGATGTTACGAAGATGGCCGGGAATAGTCCGGCCATCTTCAAGGTTGTGGCAGAATATCAACACACATATACGTGCTCCGGGGTCGGTGTAAGTCCGAACCGGCGGTCATAGTCCGCGACCCGCGCGCCAAGGGAATCCAGCCATGGATACCGGAGGCAGACGGTTGAACCGGTGGAATTCCGGTACCGACAGTTAAAGTCTGGATGGGAGAAGCACGTACAGTCACGCCGTGTGCGTCCAATAGGACGTTCCGGTCGTGCTCTGTCGTACACCCCCGGAGCCATCGCGGCTGACTGGGAAGGAACGGCATGGATTTTCTGCGATGGCTCTTCGAAGCACAGATTCCCGTTGGAGGATCTGCGCTTGTTCTACGCGAAGTGCTTGGCAACATTTTTGGGCTCGCAAGCGCCCTCGGCGGAATGCGCCGTAAAGTCTGGGCCTGGCCCGTGGGCATTCTTGGCAACATCCTGCTGCTGACCGTGTTCCTGGGCAACGTCTTCGGCGCCGCCGCGCCGGCGACCCTGTGGGGGCAGGCCGCCCGCCAACTGATGTTCATCGCCGTCGCCGTTTATGGCTGGTACCGGTGGCAGCAAGGCCGCAAATCCGGCATTGCCGGTCGCGCCATTGTCCCCGGATGGGCAAGCCCCAAGGTCCGTATCGCCCTGGTCGGCGCCATGGTGGCCGGTACGGCAGCGCTGACTCCCTTGTTCGATGCCCTGGGTTCGTACCCGCCTGTTTGGGCCGATGCCTGGACGTTCATGGGATCCCTCCTGGCTACTTATGGCATGGCCCGCGGCTGGACCGAGTTCTGGCTGATCTGGGTTGCGGTGGACATTGTAGGGGTGCCCCTGCTGTTCAGTGCGGGTTACTACGCAAGCGCCGTGATGTACCTGTTCTATGGCTTCTTCACCCTGGCCGGATTCTTCGTGTGGTGGCGGGCTGACAAGCGCGAACGCGCAGTAACGCCAAGGATCCAGTCGACGGCGGGAGCGGTGTCATGACCGGTTCCCCTGATTTCAGCGACGCCGAGCACGCGGCCATGGACGCCGCCCTGGCCGCAGCATTGGAAGGCCCCCGGGGAGCCAATCCCTTGGTGGGTGCCGTCATCCTCAGCCCGGCGGGAGAGCAGTTGGCTGTTGGCTACCACCGGGGTGCCGGTACGGCGCATGCCGAGGCGGACGCCATCCATGAAGCCCGCAAGCAGGGAGTGGACCTGGCCGGGACCACCATGGTGGTCACCTTGGAACCGTGCAACCACGTAGGACGTACCGGACCGTGCGCCCAGGCGATCATCGCGGCGGGCATTGCCCGGGTCATCTATGCCGTCGACGATCCCCATGATCCCGCCGCCGGCGGCGCCCGGACACTTCGCTCCGCCGGCGTGGAGGTTGACTCCGGGCTGGCAGGGGCCGAGGCGCTCCAGCTCAACAGGGAATGGTTCGACGCCGTTGCCGCCAAGCGTCCGTTCGTCACCCTGCACATCGCACAGACATTGGACAGCCGCATTGCGGCGGCGGACGGAACCAGCCAGTGGATTTCGAGCCCAGAATCCCTGGCCGACAACCACAGCTTGCGGGGACTGATCGATGCGATCCTGGTGGGCACAGGCACGGTCCTGATCGACAACCCCCGCCTCACCGCCCGCGATTCAGACGGTGGCCTCTCCGGCCGCCAACCGCTGCGGGTGGTTATGGGTCAACGGGATGTTCCTGACGACGCGGCGGTCCGGGGGACGGATGGACGGTTCCTCCACTTGCCGACCCGCGACCCCGCCGAAGCACTCTCCCTGCTGTTCGAACATGGCGTGCGACACGTCATGGTGGAAGGCGGATCGAGCATCCTGAGCACCTTCCTGGCGGCGGGACTGGTGGACGAGCTGATCGTCTACCTGGCCCCCACCCTGCTGGGCTCCGGGACGCCGGCCCTTCACGACCTGGGCATCTCTACTCTGGCCGACGCCCAGCACTGGGCCTGGGACGAAGCCGGACGCGGCTCCGTCCGCACCTTGGGCAACGACCTGCGGCTGCACCTGCGGCCAACCCGGCCTGCCACCAACACAACCCCGAATTTCCCTCCCGGCAGTGAAGCCGCGGAATATGTCTCAGGAGGACACTGATGTTTACCGGAATCGTCGCCGAGCAGGGCACTGTCCTGGCCATCGAACACGAGGGCGAAACCAGCGCCACCCTGCGCTTGAAAGCGCCAAGCACTGCCGAAGGCCTGCCGTTGGGCGGCTCCATCGCTGTCAATGGCGTATGCCTCACGGCTACGCAAATTGAGGGCCAGGAGTTCAGTGTGGACGTCATGGGGGAGACCTTGGTCCGAACCACAATCGGGCAGTTGGTTCCGGGCGACTCCGTTAACCTTGAACGCTGTGTCCCGGCAGGGGGCCGCCTCGACGGACACGTTGTCCAAGGGCACGTGGACGGCGTTGGGGAACTCCGGGAACGGGAAGCCCAAGGCAATTGGGACCGCCTGCGATTTGGCGTCCCGGCCCCGCTGGCACGGTATATCGCCGAGAAGGGTTCGATCGCCGTCGACGGTGTTTCGCTGACCGTCACCGCTGTCAGCCCTGCCGCGGCGCCGGAATCATGGTTCGAAGTGGGCCTGATCCCCACCACGCTTGAGGAAACCGGCCTCGGCGCGAAGGCCCTCGGGGCGAACGTGAACCTGGAAGTGGACGTGCTGGCCAAGTACACCGAACGCCTGCTCTCCTTCGCCCCGCAGGGGAACCCCGCGCACCGTGCAGGAGACGACACCACAGCGGCAACACAGGAGGCAGCGCGATGAGCACGCCAGCCAAGACCACCCCGGACACCATCCACCGCCAGGGCCTGGATCCCGTCGAAGCAGCCATCGTGGCCATGGCCGCGGGCAAGGCCGTGATCGTGGTGGATAACGAAGACCGCGAGAACGAAGGCGACATTATCTTCGCGGCCCAGCACGCCACTCCTGCCCTGATGGGATGGACCATCCGCTATTCATCCGGCGTGATCTGCGTGCCGCTCGAAGGCGCGCGGGCCGATGCTCTTGCCCTTCCGCAGATGGTGGCCGTCAACGAGGACGCAAAGGGCACGGCATACACGGTTTCGTGCGATGCCGCCCAAGGCGTGAGCACCGGTATTTCGGCCACGGACCGCGCATTGACGGCAAGGATCCTCGCAGATCCGGGCAGCACTCCGGCCGCCATCACCCGTCCCGGGCATATTTTCCCCCTCCGCGCGGTTAAGGGAGGAGTGCGTGAACGCCCCGGCCACACGGAAGCGGCAGTGGACTTGTGCCGCCTGGCCGGCCTGGCTCCCGTGGGTGTGATCGCTGAGTTGGTACACGACGATGGCGAAATGATGCGCTTGGACAGCCTGCGCGACTTCGCCGCCGAGCACGGATGTCCCCTCATTTCGATCGAGGACCTGGTGGCATACGTGGAGGCGGTAGAGTCCGAAGGGGCACAGAATCCCAACGCACACATTTCGGTGGCAGACGAGGAGAAGCGATGACGGCATCCACGACGCGACGCAGCAGCGATTCGGAGCGCACACCCCATCCGGTGTCCGGTGGGCCGATTGTGCAATTGCCTACCGCTTTCGGTGATTTCGTAGCCCAGGCATGGACGGACCACGAAACCGGGGTTGAACACCTCGCGGTCAGCTCGCCCAACCCTCCAGCGGACGGTCGTGCACCTTTGGTGCGGCTCCATTCGGAATGCCTGACCGGTGACGTCTTCGGTTCCTACCGCTGCGATTGCGGGGAGCAGTTGGCGTTTGCCCTGGAGCTGATCCACGCGGAAGGCGGCACGCTCCTGTACCTGCGCGGTCAGGAGGGCCGTGGCATTGGCCTGGCCAACAAGATCAAGGCCTACGCCCTGCAGGAAGCCGGATTCGACACCGTGGAGGCCAATGAACAGCTGGGCCTTCCCGTTGACGCCCGGTCGTACAACGCTGCTGCCCAGATCCTGGCAGAAATGGGCCTCCACGAGGTCCGGCTGCTCAGCAACAACCCGGACAAGCAGAACCGGCTGGCCCAGGCCGGCGTCACTGTGGTGGAAATGGTGCCCACAGAGGTGCCGTCCCGCGAGCAGAACCTGCGCTACCTGCAGACCAAGAAAGACCGGATGGACCACCTGCTGACGCTCGAAACCGAGCCTGCAGGCAACGGCACAAACCCCCACACTTTCGACAACAAACAAGACTGAACGGATTTACAGCAAACAATGAGCGGACACGGCGCGCCCACCATCGACCTCACTACCCTCAACCCCGAGGAAACCTCGCAACTGAAGCTGGCCATTGTTGCGGCCAGCTGGCACACCCAGATCATGGATGGCCTCCTGGACGGCGCACTCCGCGCCGCCAAGGAGGCCGGGGTTGCCGAACCCGCAGTGCTGCGGGTTCCCGGCAGTTTCGAACTGCCTGTGGCAGCGGCCCGGCTGGCCCCGCATTTTGATGCCGTAGTTGCCCTCGGTGTGGTCATTCGCGGTGGCACGCCGCACTTCGACTACGTCTGCCAGGCGGCCACTTCCGGGCTGACCGACGTGAGCGTCCGCACCGGCGTGCCGGTAGGTTTTGGCGTCCTCACGTGCGACACCGAACAGCAGGGCCTGGACCGTGCCGGGCTTCCCGGTTCCACCGAGGACAAAGGCCACGAAGCAGTCACTGCGGCCCTGGCCACTGCGGTCACCCTCAAGCAGTTCAGCTAGTTTCGTTGCTTGCCGGTAGGGGATGTGGGTGTGTGTTCACTCACATCCCCTTCGTCATGCAACGCCCCAACAAGCGGGGCCAGCCACGAAGCAAGTAGTCTGTAGGGCGTGAAGAATTTCGAGACGCTGTTCGCAGAACTGAGTGAGAAAGCAGCGACCCGCCCGGCAGGTTCGCGCACGGTCGCTGAACTGGACTCCGGAATCCATGGCATCGGCAAGAAAGTCGTCGAAGAAGCCGCAGAAGTCTGGATGGCCGCGGAGTACGAATCCGACGAAGCCGCTGCCGAGGAAATCTCCCAGTTGCTGTACCACCTGCAGGTCCTCATGCTCGCCAAGGGCCTCAGCCTGGAGGACGTTTACAAGCATCTCTAGCCACGCCACTCCGCCTGCTTCGCCCACCTCAATGGGTGAGGCACCCCAGCCGGAGAATCCCGCGTGGCCGTGTGCCTGAAACCTCCCTTCCAAACAGAAAGTCTTTTCCATGCTCCGTGTAGCAGTCCCGAACAAGGGATCCTTGTCAGAAGCCGCCTCCGCCATGTTGTCCGAGGCCGGCTACCGCCAGCGTCGCGACAGCCGCGAACTGGTGATGGTTGATCCCGACAACGACATCGAATTCTTCTTCCTTCGCCCCCGCGACATCGCCGTGTACGTGGGACAGGGAACCCTTGATGTAGGTATTACCGGCCGCGACCTCCTGCTGGATGCCAAGGTGGAAGCCGAAGAGCTGCTTCCTTTGGGCTTTGCCCCTTCCACGTTCCGGTTCGCCGGTCCGGTCGGTGACTTTTCCGGCGTCGAGCAGCTCGAAGGCAAGCGCCTGGCCACGAGCTATGACGGCCTCCTGCGCGACTACCTCGCCGAACGCGGTGTCAACGCCACAGTGGTCCGCCTCGACGGTGCCGTCGAATCTTCGGTACGCCTCGGTGTGGCCGATGCGATCGCCGACGTCGTGGAAACGGGCAACACCCTCAAGGCTGCGGGCATGGAAATCTTCGGCGATCCGATCCTGCGATCCGAGGCTGTCCTGATCCGCCGCACCGGACCCGGTGGCGCCGCCAACGGCACCGCGAAGGAAATCGACGTGCTGATCCGACGCCTGCAGGGTGTCCTGGTGGCACGCCAGTACGTGCTGATGGATTACGACATCCGCAAGGACCTGGTGGAAGACGCCGCTGCGCTGACCCCCGGACTGGAATCGCCCACTGTTTCGCCGTTGCGCGACTCCGAATGGGTTGCCGTGCGGTCCATGGTTCCGAAGAAAGAAACCAACCGCATCATGGACGAGCTCTACGACCTCGGCGCGCGCGCCATCCTGGTCAGCAGCATCCACGCTTGCCGTATCTGACCCGGCCCGATCACCAGAGGAGCAGCACATGGCTGTAGCCGTACGCGTTATTCCCTGCCTCGACGTTGACGCCGGCCGCGTGGTCAAGGGCGTCAACTTCGAAGGCCTGCGCGACGCCGGGGACCCCGTTGAACTGGCCCACCGCTACGACAATGGGGGAGCGGACGAGCTGACGTTCCTCGACGTCACCGCCTCCTCCGGCAACCGGGAAACGACTTTCGATGTCGTGCGCAGGACTGCCGAGGAAGTCTTCATTCCCCTCACCGTCGGTGGCGGGGTGCGTGGCGTGGCCGAAGTAGACAAGCTGCTTCGCTTCGGTGCGGACAAGGCGTCCATCAACACCGCTGCCGTGGCACGCCCCGAGGTCATCGACGAGATCACGCGCCACTTTGGTTCGCAGGTGCTTGTGTTGTCGGTGGACGCCCGCCGGACCCGCGAAGGCGACCCCCCGACGTCGTCCGGTTTTGAAGTGACCACCCACGGCGGTCGTACCGGGACCGGAATCGACGCCATCGCCTGGGCCAAGGAGGCGGCCGACCGTGGAGTCGGCGAGATCCTGTTGAACTCGATCGATGCGGACGGTACCAAGGACGGCTTCGACCTTGAGCTCATCCGCCTGGTCCGCGCCGCGGTAAATATTCCGATTATCGCTTCCGGCGGCGCCGGCGAGCCAGCCCACTTCCCGCCTGCCGTGGAAGCCGGAGCCGACGCCGTGCTGGCCGCCTCCGTGTTCCACTTCGGTCCGGATGACATGATCGCCCAGGTGAAGACAGCCATTCGTGCGGCGGGCTTCGAAGTACGCTGAGCACAGACAGCCACGCGGGGTCGCTTCCGGCCTTTCATCCCTGATGGGATGGGCCGGAAGTGTCCCCGCGTTGGTGCTTAGAGTCCGATATCGGCTGACTGCAAAAGTGCGACGGCGTCCGGCTGGCCTTCGAACGTGACCAGCGCCTGGTTGGTTCGGCCGTGCGCGTGCATCAGCAACTCGCCGGGATCGCCGACGATCGCCACCGATACGGGCGCCCGTTTGGCAACGTGCCGGGGTCCCGTGGGGCGGACAAGGACGATGCCAAGGTCCACGCCGCGGTACAAGTAGGCAGCCCGCTTAATCAGTTCATCCCACAGGGCATCCGAGTAGGCCTCGTCCAGGGCGCGGGGTGCCCAGCGGTCCCCGGCGCGGCGGATGTCCTCCGTGTGCACGAAATATTCGATGAGGTTGGACGTTTCGTCCAGGGCCTTGATCTTCAAGGGTGAGAGTGCCGGAGGGCCTGCCCTGAACGTCTTCACCAGTTCGGCGTATTCGTCTGTGGTCTTCAACCTGGCCGCCAGCTTGGACGTGGCCTTGTCAGAGGCCTTGCCAAGGCTGGGGATCAGGAGGCCCAGCCCTACTGCCGCCTTGCGTTCACGCAGGTAGAGGTGCGCGGCGAGATCCCGGGTGAGCCACCCTTCGCAGAGCGTGGGGGAGTCAGGCCCGGCCGCCAGCAGGGTTTCGGCCAGTACTTCACGGGAAGGATCGACGAAATGCATCACTTGTGAAACTAGCACGATCAGGGCTCTGTTGCGCAGTGGAACCGCCGCAGAAACCGGGGTCTCCCAAAGGCACTAGACTTGATCTGATGTCAGAGCAGTCCGCACCCAGCCCAACTCCTGCCGTGGAGCTCACCAGTGACCCCGCAGAGACCCTCCCAGCGGCGATCTCAGACGCCCTGAAGCGCGATTCCGCCGGTCTTGTAGCCGCCATCATCCAGCAGCACGACACCAACGAGGTCCTCATGCTGGGCTGGATGGATGACGAAGCACTTCGCCGCACCATGACCACGGGACGGGTGACGTTCTACTCCCGTTCGCGCCAGGAGTACTGGCGCAAGGGCGACACTTCCGGGCACGTTCAGTTCGTGAAGTCAGTCGCCCTTGACTGCGACGGCGATGCCCTGCTGGTCCGTGTGGACCAAGTGGGCGCTGCCTGCCACACCGGGACCCGGACCTGCTTCGACGGGCGTGACTTCACGGTCGTCACGGGTCACCGCGACTAGGCACCCACCCTTTTACTGACGAACCACCTCATACCGAAGGCGGAAAGAATAGCCATGCAGGACCTTGGAATCATCAGCCCGGGCCTGGAAGAGTTCCGTGAACTCGCCGTCCACAGCCGTGTCATCCCCGTCCGACTCAAAGTCCTGGCCGACGCCGAGACGCCGATCGGGCTGTACCGCAAGCTGGCCAAGGGCCAGCCGGGTACCTTCCTCCTGGAATCCGCGGCTGTGGGAGGAGCCTGGTCCCGCTACTCGTTTGTCGGCGCCAAGTCGCGTGCAACCCTGACCACCAAGGACGGACAGGCACACTGGATCGGCGAACCTCCCGTCGGCGTCCCCGTGGGCGGCAACCCTGTTGAAGCGGTGCGGGACACCATCGCGGCCCTGCAGACAGACCGTTTCGAGGGCCTTCCCCCCTTTACGTCCGGCCTGGTTGGATTCCTGGGCTGGGAAGCCGTGCGCCACTGGGAACGACTGACGACGCCGCCGGAAGACGATCTGCACCTGCCGGAAATGGCCCTGAACCTTGTCACGGACATGGCCGTCCATGACAACGTGGACGGCACGGTGCTGCTCATTGCCAACGCCATCAACTTCGACAACAGCACCGAGCGCGTGGATGAGGCGTGGCATGACGCCGTGGCGCGCGTGAAGTCCATGTTGGAACAGGTCAGCACGCCCGTGGCCCAGCCGGTCTCCGTTCTTGAAGCAGCTGCGTTGGACTTCGCGTCCAGCGTGCAGGAACGCTGGGACGAGAACCAGTACCTGGAGGCGATCGACCGCGGCAAGGAAGCGATCGTTGACGGGGAAGTGTTCCAGGTGGTCATATCGCGGCGTTTCGAAATGGAATGTGCCGCCGATCCGCTGGATGTCTACCGGGTACTGCGCAACACCAACCCGAGCCCCTACATGTACGTCTTCAGCCTGGCAGATGCAGATGGCAGGGAATACTCGATAGTTGGGTCCTCTCCCGAGGCACTTGTCACTGTGACCGGGGGCGAAGTCATCACCCACCCCATCGCCGGGTCGCGTCCCCGTGGGAAGACCGTGGAGGCGGACAAGGCATTGGCCACCGAACTCCTGGCGGACCAGAAGGAACGCGCCGAACACCTGATGCTGGTGGATCTTTCCCGCAACGATCTCTCCAAGGTCTGCGTCGCGGGAACGGTGGACGTCACACAGTTCATGGAAGTTGAGCGCTTCAGCCATATCATGCATCTGGTCTCCACGGTGGTTGGCGAGTTGGCGCCTGACGCGAAGGCGTACGACGTCCTCAAGGCGACCTTCCCCGCGGGCACCCTGTCCGGCGCTCCCAAACCGCGGGCCCTGCGCCTGCTGGATGAACTTGAACCGCACCGCCGCGGCATCTACGGCGGCGTGGTGGGCTACCTGGACTTTGCCGGCGACATGGATATGGCTATCGCCATCCGTTCGGCGCTCCTGCGTGAGGGTCGTGCCTATGTACAGGCCGGTGGCGGGATCGTGGCCGATTCCCACAAGCCATCCGAAGCCCTGGAAACTGTTAACAAGGCCGCTGCCCCGCTGCGTGCGGTGCACACGGCTGGGTCGCTGCAGAACATCACGGCGGAAACCGTCCCCGACGCTGGAACTTCGGACGCCGGAACCTTCGACGGCGGGACGCCCGCCTCATGACGGCCAAGGCACCCGTCAAGGCGGCATCCACCCAACCACGGTGGGCCAGGAAATCCACTCTGGTGCTGGCGACGACCCTCCTGGCCTTCGCAGTGTTTGGAACCACCACGCAGACTTGGATCACTGTCCACTTGGATCCC
Organism: Paenarthrobacter sp. NPDC089988; assembly: GCF_044748465.1. Taxonomy (NCBI): domain Bacteria; kingdom Bacillati; phylum Actinomycetota; class Actinomycetes; order Micrococcales; family Micrococcaceae; genus Paenarthrobacter; species Paenarthrobacter sp. NPDC089988. The sequence goes on along the minus strand of NZ_JBIVGD010000032.1, from coordinate 14,310 downwards.
GCCACGGCCTCCACTGCCGATCTGCAGGTACAGGGGAACAAAGCTGCCACGGCGGTGACTGCGCTTGCGCTGGTCTCCCTGGCAGGTGGGCTGGCGGCGTCCATCGCGGGCCGCATTGCCCGCTGGATCATTGCTGCCATCATCGCGTTGTCTGCCGTGGGCATCATTCTGGCCGCCGTGACCGTACTGGGTGACCCTCTCGGTGCCGCGCAGGGATCCATCGCCGGCGCAACAGGTGTGTCGGGTGGCCAGGCAGAGGTGGCCACGACGTTGTTCCCGGTGGTGGCGATCGTGGCCGGGGCCTTCCTGGGGGTGTGCGCCGTGATGCTGCCCTTCGCCGGCCGCTACTGGAAGAGCCGCACCAAGTATGACAAGGCGGCCAGCGGCGTAGCCGGTGGCAGCGGGCCGGTTGACGAGATCGACAGTTGGGACAGCCTCTCCCGCGGGGAAGACCCCACGTAAGCCGCCCAACACGCTTGCGGGCCGGCGTCGTGCAATAAAAGGGCACACGCTCGCCCTGACGTCGGACGATGTCCCGGCCGCCGTCAATAAATGGCAGAATGTAAGCAGTATTCATCCCGAGGAGATTCCACATGAGCAAAACCACTGTGTCCGCAAACCAAGCAGAGTCCAAGATGGCCAGCCACGCCGACGCCATCGGTCACGGCAACAGCCCGGCTGCCTGGACCTGCGTCATTGTGATGCTCGTTGGCGCCCTGATTTCTTCCATCGCCTTCGTGATCGCCAGCACTCCGATCTTCATTGGCGGAATCGTGGTCATGGTCATCGGCCTCATTGTTGGTTGGGCCATGCGCAAGGCCGGCTACGGAGTGGGCGGCAGCAAGCTGCAGAACAACGGCCACTGATCGTGACCGTTCTTGATGACATCATTGCCGGCGTCAAGGAGGACATGGAGGCCCGCCGCCGGCTTGTGTCCCCGGTAGAGCTCAAGGACCGCATCGCAGCAGCGAGCCCGGCCCGTGACGCGTGGGCCGCCCTGGGTGGTCCGTCTGCCAGCCGCGATGAACTCAAGGTCATCGCGGAGATCAAGCGCCGCAGTCCCTCCAAGGGTGACCTGGCGCCGATCTCCGATCCCGCATCCCTTGCCGTCCAGTACGCGGATGGCGGAGCCTCCGTGATCAGCGTGCTGACCGAGCAGCGCCGCTTCGGCGGTTCCCTGGCCGACCTCGATGCTGTTCGGGCCGCCGTCGATGTCCCGCTGTTGCGCAAGGACTTCACGGTGGACGAGTACCAGATCCACGAAGCACGGGCCCACGGCGCGGACCTTATCCTCCTGATCGTGGCTGCGCTGTCCGATGCCCAGCTGGCGGACTACAGCGCCCTGAGCCACGAACTTGGCATGAACGTGCTCGTGGAGACGCATACGGAACAGGAAATCGAACGCGCCATCGCGGCTGAGGCCCGGATCATCGGGGTCAACGTCCGCAACCTCAAGACGCTCGACGTCGACCGTTCGGTTTTCGGGACACTGGCGGGACTCATCCCGGCTGAGGCGGTTGTGGTCGCCGAATCCGGCGTGCGCACCGCCGACGATGTCAGCCACTACGCGGCCAGCGGCGCGAACGCCATCCTGGTGGGCGAGGCTTTGGTCAGCGACCAGACGCCCCGCGAACGCATTTCTGAATTCAAGGCAGCTGGAGCTGCCGCCATCGCCGTTAGGAACTGAGGCAGTACCTGAAGCAAGGCGACAGCCATGAGGCAGCCCGGGCAATCGCCCGAGGCTGCCTTGTGGCACGTGAACTACCCAACTAACTGGAACAGGACGGTGAGACTGATGGTGGACGCGCCAACAGCCGGCTCGGAGCAGAATGCGGCCGACGCATTCCTGGCAGGTGGCACCTCGCTGCGCAATGCCGCGGGACCCTACTTCGGCAAGTACGGTGGCCGTTGGATGCCCGAGTCCCTCATCGCAGCCCTCGACGAGGTCCAGGACACGTTCGAGAAGGCAAAGGCCGATCCCGACTTCCTCGCCCAGCTGAAGGACCTCAACAAGAACTACTCCGGCCGTCCGTCGCTGCTCACCGAGGCCAGGAACTTCTCGAAGCACGCCGGTGGGGCCAGGATTTTCCTGAAGCGCGAAGACCTTAACCACACCGGCTCCCACAAGATCAACAACGTCCTTGGCCAGGCGCTCCTGGCCAAGCGCATGGGCAAGACCCGCGTCATTGCCGAGACCGGCGCCGGACAGCACGGCGTAGCCAGTGCCACCGCAGCGGCACTCCTGGGCCTCGAATGCGTTGTCTACATGGGAGCCGAGGACTGCCGCCGCCAGGCCCTGAACGTTGCCCGAATGCAGCTTCTTGGTGCAACGGTGGTGCCAGTAACCAACGGTTCCCAGACGCTGAAGGACGCCATCAACGATGCCCTCCGCGACTGGGTGGCCAACGTGGAGAACACCCACTACCTCCTGGGTACTGCCGCGGGCGCGCACCCTTTCCCGGCCATGGTCCGGTTCTTCCACGAGGTTATTGGCGAGGAGGCCCGCGCCCAGATCCTGGAACAGACCGGGAAGCTCCCCGACGCCATCTGCGCGTGCATCGGCGGTGGATCCAACGCAATCGGCCTGTTCCACAGCTTCCTGGATGACGCATCCGTGAAGATCTACGGCTTCGAAGCCGGCGGCGAGGGCGTGGAAACCGGCCGGCACGCCGCAGCCATTTCCCTGGGCCGCCCAGGTGTGCTCCACGGTGCCCGCTCCTACCTCATGCAGGACGAGGACGGGCAGACGATTGAGTCGCACTCCATCTCGGCTGGCCTGGACTACCCAAGCGTTGGCCCGGAGCACTCCTACCTTGCCGACATCGGACGGGTCACCTACGAGCCCATTACCGACACCGAAGCAATGGACGCCTTCAGCCTCTTGTGCCGCACCGAAGGCATCATCCCTGCCATCGAGTCCTCCCACGCCCTGGCCGGTGCCATCAAGGTGGGACAGCGTCTCACCGAAGGCAAAGAGAACCCCGCCGAGGTTTCCGTGATCGTGAACCTGTCCGGCCGTGGCGACAAGGATGTGGAAACCGCAGCAGCCTGGTTCAACATGCTCGACGACGAGGGGCACGTGCGGGGGACCACCCTGTCCACGCGCAAGCCCAAAGGCCCGTCGGAGCGATCATCCGAGGCAGCCACAGATGTGAACGGGGACCAAGGCTAATGACTGAACAATTCGCCAGCAAATCTGCTGCCGCCATCGACCGCGCCAAGTCCGAAGGACGGGCCGCCCTGATCGGCTACCTGCCCGCCGGATACCCGACCGTACAGGAAAGCATCGACGCCGGCATTGCCTTGGCGCGCAACGGCGCCGACCTCATCGAGATCGGCATTCCGTACTCTGATCCCGTCATGGACGGCCCTGTTATCCAGGCAGCCACCACGGAAGCCATTGCCAACGGGTTCCGCGTTTCGAACGTCTTCGACGTCGTTGCCGGCATCACCGCGGTTACGGACGCGGCAGTGCTGGTCATGACGTACTGGAACCCGGTAATGCGCATGGGCGTGGACGAGTTCTCGCGCCGCCTCGCTGAAGCCGGGGGAGCGGGCCTCATCACTCCGGACCTCATCCCGGACGAGGCTGACGAGTGGTTCGAAGCTTCGGACAAGTACGGTCTGGACCGTGTATTCCTGGTGGCACCCTCCTCCACTCCCGAACGCCTCGACATGACTGTGAAGGCCAGCCGTGGATTCGTTTACGGTGTGTCCATCATGGGTGTCACCGGTGCCCGCCAGTCGGTCAGCAGCAGTGCCGAAGACGTGGTTGCCCGTGCGCACGCCGCAGGAGCCGAGCGGGTATGCGTCGGGCTGGGTGTTTCCAACCCGGACCACGTCCGCGAAATCGCCGCCTACGCCGACGGTGTGATCGTTGGAACCGCCCTGGTGGCGGCCCTCCGCGATGGCGGCGTCGACGCCGTCGGGCAACTCACCAAGAACCTCAGCGCCGGCCTGGGCCGCGCAGCTGCAGACGCCTAGGAAAAGGAACAGCAAAGCCCCATGCAGACCGTCCTCCACGCAGCGGCAATGGTCCCCTTGAGTATCCCGAGCCCCTCGTGGTCCGGTTTCGACATTCCGCTGCCGTGGGGGACGTTGCGCATCCATGCGTATGCGCTCTGCATCCTTGCGGGCATCATCGTTGGCCTGTGGCTGACGTCCGTCCGCTGGAAGCGCCGAGGCGCTCCCGAGGGCAGCCTGTGGGATATTGCCATCTGGGCCATTCCGTTTGGCATCATTGGTGGGCGTCTGTACCACGTGTTTTCGTCACCGGATGCATACTTCGGTCCTGGCTTCGACGGCACCGGTGACCTTTCCCTGATCCCGCAGATCCAGCGCGGCGGCCTCGGTATTTGGGGTGCTGTGGTGTTGGGGGCAGTAGGTGCCTGGATTGGTTGCCGCCGTGCCGGGCTGAAGCTGACGGCGTTCCTTGACGTGGCGGCCCCGGGTCTCTTGCTCGCCCAGGCGATCGGACGGTGGGGCAACTGGTTCAACCAGGAGCTGTTCGGTGCGCCCACCACTCTTCCGTGGGGCCTGCAGATCGATCCTGCCAATGCGAACTTCCCCGCCGGAATGCCTGCGGATACCCTGTTCCATCCCACGTTCCTTTACGAATCCTTGTGGAACCTGTTGGGCGTGGGGCTGCTCCTGGTCCTGGACCGCAGGTTCCACTTCCGCCGCGGACGCCTGTTCTGGCTTTACGCCATGTACTACACCGTTGGCCGCGTGTGGATCGAAGCGCTAAGGATAGACGACGCCGAGCAAATCACCCTCTTCGGGATCACTACCCGGCTTAATGTTTGGACGAGCATACTGGTGTTCATCGTGGCCATGGTGATCTTCCTGATCCTTGGACGCGGTGGCCGACCGGTGCCTGATACCCCGTATTTGGCGGGACGGGAGCCCGAGGTGGCACCCTCCAAAGATGACGCTCCGGTGACGAGCGTCACGAGTCATGATGTGGAACGATCTGTCTCAGATAGTGGTTCCCGTGATAATCTCCCTGATAACCAAAGCGATCCGGGCCACGTTGACGAGCCGCAGGAAGCAGCAGGTGATTCCGGTAAGGCGGCTCAGGCCAGGCCGGGCTCTGAAACTGCCGCGACTGCCGCAAGGAAGGCCCCCGGATCTACGCCGGAGGCTGACGACACCAAGTAGTCGCTTTCGGTAAAGGGGCAACAGAGTCACCGCTCGTAGGGCCCAGTCCACAGCGTCGTGGCACCCCGGAATCCGGATCGCAACATACCGATGTTCACCGGTCTCGCCGGGGCCAGTGGTCTGCGTAACTGTTAGTTTCGCAAGGCTGGCTGGCCTACAATTTCCAATAACTAGCGCTTTGTTGTGCCCATCACAGGCAAGCAAGGTGGGGCCAACGTTGTCCCTTCCATACGCACGATCACGAGGAAGGACGTCTCCCATGACCCATCTTCATAACCCCGGTTGGTCCGAAAACATCGAACCCCAGGGTGCCATGTCTCCGTTCAAGCGCTTCGCTGCGCTTCCGGAGGCCCAGGGGCTTTATAACCCCGATGCGGAGAAGGACGCCTGCGGCCTGGCCATTATTGCCACGCTCCGCGGAGAACCGGGATACGACATCGTGGAAGCGGCACTGACTGCGCTCCGCAATCTCGAACACCGTGGTGCCGTTGGCGCCGATGAGGGCACCGGTGACGGCGCAGGCCTGCTCATGCAGGTGCCGGACGAGTTCTTCCGGGCCGTCACTGAATTCGAACTCCCGGCTCCCGGACAGTACGTGGTTGGAACCGCGTTCCTCCCCGCCGAGTCGCGCGAAGCAGCAACAGCAAAGGCCGGCATCGAGTCATTGGCTGCCGACGAGGGCCTGACGGTCCTGGGCTGGCGCGAAGTTCCCGTGGTGGCCGACCTGGTTGGTGCCATGGCCCGCGCCTGCATGCCTTACTTCTCCCAGCCGTTCTTTGCTTCGGCCACTGGCGAGCAGCTTGAGCGCAACGAACTCGACTCCCGCGCCTGGCGGATCCGCAAGCGTGCCCAGAACAAGTTCGGCGTGTACTTCCCGTCGCTGTCCTCGCGCACCATTGTGTACAAGGGCATGCTGACCACGGCCCAGCTGGAGCCGTTCTACCCGGACCTTTCGGACAAGCGCTTCAAGACCAAGCTCGCGATCGTCCACTCGCGCTTCTCCACCAATACCTTCCCCTCCTGGCCTTTGGCCCAGCCTTTCCGCACCATCGCCCACAACGGCGAGATCAACACGGTCAAGGGCAACCGGAACTGGATGCGCGCACGGCAGTCGCAGCTCGCCAGCCCACTCCTTGGCGATACCCCGGAAGAGCTGTACCCGATCTGTACTCCGGGAGCTTCCGACTCCGCGTCCTTCGATGAAGTAGCCGAGCTCCTCTGGCTCTCCGGACGGCCCATCACGCACTCGATCATGATGATGATCCCGGAGGCGTGGGAGAACCATGCCACCATGGATCCGGCACGCCGCGCCTTCTACGAATACCACTCCCTGCTCATGGAGCCGTGGGACGGTCCCGCAGCTGTTTCCTTCACCGACGGCAACCTTGTTGGCGCCACCCTGGACCGCAATGGCCTGCGCCCGGGACGCTATTGGATCACCGAAGACGGCCTGATCGTTTTCGCCTCCGAAGTCGGCGTCATCGAGGTGGAGCCGTCCAACGTGGTCAAGAAGGGCCGTGTGGCCCCCGGCAAGATGTTTCTGGTGGACACCGAAGCCGGCCGCATCATCGACGACGCCGAGGTCAAGGCCGAGGTTGCTGCGGCCAACCCGTGGGCCGAGTGGCTCAAGGACAACCTGATCGACATCAACGAACTCCCCGAACGTGAGCACGTGCTGCACACCGCAGCGTCGGTCAACATCCGCCAGCGCACCTTCGGCTACACCACCGAGGAACTGAAGATCCTGCTTGGGCCCATGGCCCGTACCGGTGCCGAGCCCTTGGGCGCCATGGGATCCGACACCCCTGTTGCGGTGCTGTCCAAGCGTCCGCGCCTGCTGTTTGACTACTTCGTGCAGTCCTTCGCGCAGGTCACCAACCCGCCGCTGGACGCCATCCGTGAAGAACTGGTGACGTCGCTGAAGTGCGCCATCGGTCCCAACGGCAACCTTCTGGACGGCAAGCAGGTCCGCCAGCCGCAGATCTCCCTGCCGTTCCCCGTGATCAACAACGACCAGCTCGCCAAGATCGCGAACATCGAAAACGTCGACGGCGACCGCATCGCCATGAAGGTCCGTGGTCTCTACCGCCCCGAGGGCGGAGAAGCAGCCCTGCGTGCCCGCCTGACCGAAATCTGCGAGCAGGTTTCCGGTGCGATCAACCGTGGCGTGCAGTACATCGTGCTTTCCGACCGTGACTCCAACGCGCAGTGGGCACCCATCCCGTCGCTCCTGCTGGTCAGCGCCGTCCACCACCACCTGCTCCGCAGCGCCAACCGCACCAAGACCGCGTTGGTGGTCGAGGCGGGCGACGTCCGCGAGACGCACCATGTGGCAGTGCTTATTGGTTACGGTGCTTCTGCCGTCAACCCGTACCTGGCCATGGAGTCCGTGGAACAGCTGATCTCCAACGGCGATGTTGTGGGCGTGACCCCGGAAGACGGCGTCTACAACCTCATCAAGGGCCTGGGCAAGGGCGTCCTGAAGATCATGTCCAAGATGGGCATTTCGACGGTTGCTTCCTACACCGGCGCCCAAACGTTCGAAGCACTGGGCCTGTCCCAGGAACTCGTGGACGAATTCTTCTCCGGCACGCACTCGCAACTGGGCGGCGTGGGCCTGGAAGTCATCGCGGCCGAAGTTTCGGCGCGCCACCAGATGGCCTACCCCGAGGGCGGCATCGAGCACCCGCACCGCCCGCTGCTGGGTGGCGGCGAGTACCAGTGGCGCCGCGACGGCGAGCCGCACCTCTTCAACCCGGAGACGGTGTTCCGCCTGCAGCACGCCACGCGCGAACGCCGCTACGACATCTTCAAGCAGTACACCAAGGGTGTTGACGACCAGTCCGAAAACCTCATGACCTTGCGCGGCCTGCTCAAGTTCAAGGACGGTATCCGCCCTGCCGTCCCGCTCGAGGAAGTGGAGCCGGTCTCCAGCATCGTCAAGCGTTTCTCCACCGGTGCCATGAGCTACGGCTCCATCTCCAAGGAAGCGCACGAGACGCTGGCCATTGCCATGAACCGTTTGGGCGCCAAGTCCAACACGGGTGAGGGCGGCGAGGACGTGGACCGCCTGCTGGATCCGGAGCGCCGTTCCGCCATCAAGCAGATCGCGTCCGGCCGTTTCGGTGTGACCAGCCTGTACCTGACCAACGCCGATGACATCCAGATCAAGATGGCCCAGGGTGCCAAGCCCGGCGAAGGTGGCCAGTTGATGGCGCAGAAGGTCTACCCCTGGGTGGCCCGGACCCGCCACTCGACCCCCGGCGTGGGCCTTATTTCCCCGCCGCCCCACCACGACATCTACTCGATCGAAGACCTCGCGCAGCTCATCTACGATGCCAAGCGCGCCAACCCTTCGGCACGGGTACATGTGAAGCTGGTTTCGGAAGTCGGGATCGGCACTGTGGCGTCCGGCGTGACCAAGGCGAAGGCCGACGTCGTGCTTGTGTCAGGTCACGACGGCGGTACCGGCGCCTCGCCGCTGAACTCGCTCAAGCACGCGGGTGTGCCGTGGGAACTCGGGCTCGCCGAGACGCAGCAGACCCTGATGCTCAATGGCCTGCGCGACCGTGTGGTGGTCCAGGTTGACGGCCAGCTCAAGACCGGCCGCGACGTTGTCATTGCCGCCCTGCTCGGTGGCGAAGAGTTCGGTTTCGCAACGGCTCCGCTGGTGGTTGAAGGCTGCATCATGATGCGCGTCTGCCACCTGGACACCTGCCCGGTGGGTGTTGCCACGCAGAACCCCGAGCTCCGCGCCCGGTTTACCGGCAAGCCAGAATTCGTGGTCAACTTCTTCGAGTTCCTCGCAGAGGAAGTCCGCGAAATCCTTGCCGGGCTTGGTTTCCGCAGCATCGAAGAGGCAATCGGCCATGCCGAGGTTCTCGACACCCGCGACGCGATCGACCACTGGAAGGCCGACGGCCTGGATCTCGATCCGATCCTGCACGGCCTCGAGTTCGACGACGACGTGCCGCTGCGCAACATGGTGGGCCAGAACCACGAGCTGGACAAGCACTTCGACCAGCGACTCATCACCATGGCGCAGGAAGCACTCAGCGACCGTATGCCTGTCAAGATCACCCTGGACGTCATCAACACGGACCGTTCCGTGGGTACGATGCTGGGCCATGTGGTGACCAAGACGTTCGGCACCGATGTTCTGGCGACCGACACGATCGACGTCACGCTCAACGGCACGGCCGGCCAGTCCTTGGGCGCCTTCCTGCCCGCAGGCATCACCCTGCGCATGTTCGGCGACTCCAACGACTACGTTGGCAAGGGCCTCTCCGGTGGACGCATCATTGTCCGCCCGGACCGCACCAACGTGTTCCAGGCCGAGCGCAACGTCATTGCAGGCAACGTCATCGGTTACGGTGCCACGAGCGGTGAGCTCTTCCTCCGTGGCCAGGTGGGCGAACGCTTCCTGGTCCGCAACTCCGGTGCCACCGCCGTCGTCGAAGGTATTGGCGACCACGGCTGCGAGTACATGACCGGCGGCCAGACGCTCATCATCGGCCGCACGGGCCGCAACTTCGGTGCCGGCATGTCCGGCGGTACGGCCTACGTGCTGGACCTGCAGCCCGAGCGCGTCAACAAGGACGCGCTGGACTCCGGCGAGCTCCAGCTCCTTGAACTGGACGCCGAAGACCGCGACATTGTCCACGGCCTGCTCGTCAAGCACCTTGAAGAAACCGAATCCGTCCTTGCCGGCCGGTTGCTCGAAAACTTCGACGACACTGCTGCCCGCATCACCAAGGTACTGCCGCGAGACTACGCTGCAGTCCTGCAAACCCGCCTCAACGCCATCGAAGAGGGCCTCGACCCCGACGGCGAAGAAGTATGGTCCCGAATCCTGGAGGTAACCGGTGGCTGATCCACGCGGATTTCTGAAAGTCCGGCAGCGCGAGACGCAGCCACGCCGTCCCGTTCCGGTCCGCATCATGGACTGGAAGGAAGTCTACGAGGCCCAAGAGAAGGGCGTCCTGAAGAGCCAGGCCGGCCGCTGCATGGACTGCGGCGTTCCGTTCTGCCACCAAGGGTGTCCGCTGGGTAACCTCATTCCCGAGTGGAACGACCTCGTGTGGCGGGACAAGGGTGAAGAGGCCATTGAGCGCCTCCACGCCACGAACAACTTCCCCGAGTGGACCGGTCGCCTCTGCCCGGCTCCGTGTGAAGCTTCCTGCGTGCTGGGCATCAACCAGCCTGCCGTGACCATCAAGCAGGTTGAGGTTTCCATCATCGATGAAGCCTTCGACAACGACTGGGTCCAGCCGCTTCCGCCGACGCGCCTCACCGGCAAGACCGTAGCCGTGGTTGGCTCCGGCCCCGCAGGCCTCGCGGCCGCACAGCAGCTGACACGCGTAGGTCACACGGTTGCCGTGTACGAACGCGACGACAAGATCGGCGGCCTGCTCCGCTACGGCATCCCCGACTTCAAGATGGAGAAGGACCAGGTGGATCGCCGCCTGGAGCAGATGAAGGCCGAAGGCACCCGCTTCCGCACCGGCGTCGCCGTCGGTACGGATGTGACGTGGGAGCAGCTGCGCCGCCGCTACGACGCCGTGGTGATCGCCACAGGTGCCACCGTTCCGCGCGACCTCCCCATCCCCGGCCGCGACCTCGATGGCGTGCATTTCGCCATGGACTACCTGGTACCGTCCAACCGGGTGGTGGCGGGGGAGAGTCCCGAAAACCACATCAACGCCCGTGGCAAACACGTGGTGATCCTCGGTGGAGGCGACACCGGTGCGGACTGCATCGGTACCGCGCACCGCCACCAGGCAGCCTCGGTCACTACCTTGGCGATCGGCAAGCAGCCGCCGCTGGAGCGTGCGTCGCACCAGCCGTGGCCGACGTTCCCCACGCTCTTCGAAGTGGCAAGCGCCCACGAAGAAGGCGGCGAGCGTACCTACCTTGCCTCCACCGTTGAGTTTGTTGGCGAAAACGGCAAGCTGACCGGAGTCAAGGTTGCCGAAACGGAGTTCGTCGACGGCAAGCGCCTCCCCAAGGCCGGAACCGAGCGGGTCATCCCCGCGGACCTCGTGTTCCTTAGCCTCGGCTTCACCGGCGCCGAGCCGGCAGGCATTACCGAACAAGTAAGTGCAGAGTTTGACGCCCGTGGCAACGTTGCCCGTGATGGCTACTACATGACGAATACCGAAGGCGTGTTCGTTGCCGGCGATGCCGGACGTGGCCAGTCTCTGATTGTGTGGGCCATCGCCGAAGGCCGTGCGTGCGCGGCCGCCGTCGATAAGTTCCTCATGGGAAGCACGATCCTCCCGGCACCGGTCGCCCCCACCGACCGGGCAATCGCGGTCTTATAGCGCCGGCAGGAATGTTCTTTTACTCAATCAGCAGAACACTACTTAGGGTAGGTATATGAGACGCGCGAAAATTGTGGCAACTTTCGGCCCGGCTATCTCCAGCTATGACAACACCCTCGCGGTGCTGGAGGCCGGCGTCGACGTTGCGCGTATGAACATGAGCCACGGCGACTACTCCGTGCACGACAACACCTACGAGAACGTCCGCAAGGCTTCCGCCCAGCTGCAGAAGCCGGTGGCCATCATGGCCGACCTCCAGGGACCCAAGATCCGTCTGGGCCGTTTCGTCGACGGACCGCATGAGCTGGCTGTTGGCGACACCTTCACCATCACCACCGAAGACGTCCCCGGTACCAAGGACATCTGCTCCACCACGCTGAAGAGCCTCACCGAGGACGTCAACGTCGGCGACGCTTTGCTCATCGACGACGGCAAGGTGGCCCTGCGCGCCATTGAAGTTGACGACGTCAAAGTTGTTGCCACCGTTACCGTTGGCGGCAAGGTCTCCAACAACAAGGGCATCAACCTTCCCGGTGTTGCCGTCAACGTCCCCGCGCTGAGCGAAAAGGACGAGGACGACCTCCGTTGGGCCCTCAAGCGTGGCGTTGACTTGGTTGCGCTTTCGTTCGTTCGGGACGCTGCCGACATCAAGCGCGTCCACGAAATCATGGACGAAGAAGGCCGTCGCGTACCGGTCATTGCCAAGATCGAAAAGCCGCAGGCCGTGGACCAGCTCCACGAAATCATCGACGCGTTCGACGCCATCATGGTTGCCCGTGGCGACCTCGGTGTTGAACTGCCGCTGGAAGAGGTGCCGATCGTCCAGAAGCGTGCCATTGAACTGGCCCGCCGCTGGGCCAAGCCGGTCATCGTGGCCACCCAGGTCCTCGAGTCCATGATCGACAACCCGCGCCCGACCCGTGCAGAGGCTTCCGACTGCGCCAACGCCGTGCTCGACGGCGCCGACGCAGTGATGCTGTCCGGCGAAACCTCGGTGGGTCAGTACCCGATCGAAACCGTCAAGACCATGGCCCGGATCATCGAATCCACCGAAGAGCACGGTCTTGAGCGCGTACCCCCGCTGGGTACCAAGCCCCGCACCCGTGGTGGTGCCATCACCCGTGCCGCAGTGGAAATCGCCGACCAGTTGGACGCCAAGTACATCTGTGCGTTCACCCAGTCCGGCGACTCGGCCCGCCGCCTGTCCCGCCTGCGTCCGGTCAAGCCGGTCTTCGCGTTCACTCCGGTTGAGCACGTGTGGAACCAGCTGGCACTGACTTGGGGCATCCGTCCCGTGCTCGTCTCCATGGTGGGACACACCGACGAAATGACCGCCCAAGTGGACAAGAGCCTGCTGGACATGAAACTCGTTGAGGAAGGCGACCTGGTGGTCATCGCAGCCGGTTCCCCTCCAGGACAGGCCGGATCCACCAACTCGCTCAAGGTCCACAAGGTAGGCGACCTCGCCGACACCTCGGCCCCCGACTCCTCCCGCAAGGAGCCCGTTGGTCCTTGGCCTGAGAAGAAGTCCAAGGCGAAGGCGTAGTCTTCGTTCTTCGATGGGCAGGTCCCGCCGGTTGGCGGGGCCTGCTTTTCGTTTATGCTACATCCGTTCAGTTCGACGGCGGGTGGTCGCTTTTGTGGGCTGCGCTTCGGTGCGTGGGGCGCACCGGCGAGTGCCGGCGTCGTGGGTGTGCTTTCGGAGGTGTGGTGGTCGCTGGGGTGACTGCCGGCGTCGTGGTCTTAAACGCAGAAGGGCGGCTTCCGAATCGGAAGCCGCCCTTCGTTGGCTTGGTGCTAGTTGACCTGGTTAATGATGGTCTCGGCGACCTCGCGCATGCTGAGGCGGCGGTCCATGGAGGTCTTCTGGATCCAGCGGAACGCCTCGGGTTCGGTGAGGCCCATCTTTGTGGTCAGGAGGCTCTTGGCGCGCTCAACGAGCTTGCGGGTGGCGAACTGCTCTTGGAGGTCCGAAACCTCGTTCTCGAGGGCCTTGATCTCTTCGTGGCGGGAGAGGGCGATCTCGATGGCGGGGACGAGGTCAGCCGGGGTGAAGGGCTTGACCACGTACGCCATGGCGCCGGCGTCGCGGGCGCGCTCAACGAGTTCTTTCTGGCTGAAAGCCGTGAGGAGCACAACCGGAGCGATGCGTGCCTTAACGATCTTCTCCGCGGCGGAAATGCCATCCATGACGGGCATCTTGACGTCCATCAGGACAAGATCGGGCTTCAGTTCCTCGGCCAGTTCAACAGCCTTTTCGCCGTTATCAGCCTCGCCGACGACGTCGTAACCCTCGCCCTTCAGGATCTCGATAATGTCCAGGCGGATGAGAGTCTCATCCTCGGCGACGACAACGCGTCGGGCCGGCTGGGCTGCGGGTGCGGACTCCGTCTGTTCGGTCACGGGATCTCCTTGCAAAGGTTCGGCGGGTTCAAGTCCATCTTAGTGTGGACGCATCCGGGGCAGGTTTTGTTGCACCCGGCGCGCCCGGTTCTTTGAAACAGCCTATCTGCATGTAGAGTAGTTTCGCGTGCTGGGAACGGATCGCGTTGCTCACAGAAATGTAGCTGTTTTCCGCCCAGTATCTCCGCGCCCGAGTGGCGGAATTGGCAGACGCGCCGCACTCAAAATGCGGTATCGAAAGGTGTGTGGGTTCGAGTCCCACCTCGGGCACGGCATAACCCCTCGTCAGAGGGGCTTTTGCTTTTAAGTGTGTACAAAGCTTGACATGGGGGTTATAGGACAAAACGTGTGTAAATTCCGGGCGCGTCATGATCGTCCGGCCCAGCCGGTGCGGTGCCATAGGCCTTCGTCGGGGCTGAGTCCG
>NZ_JBIVGD010000031.1:0-38067 GCF_044748465.1 Paenarthrobacter sp. NPDC089988 | reverse complement strand
GGTCAGTTGGGTGGCGAGTCACATCCATCTAGGCGGAACGGCCTGGCACCCATCCTGCCAGCCAGTCCCAGACCAGCCACTGTCAAGACTCACAGTTGGGTGAGCCGGCCGTGCTTTGGCGCACCACGAGCTCCGGAGTAAACACGACGGCGCGGTGCTTGGTTCCGCCGCTGTCCTGTTCCTCCACAAGAAGTTCGACGGCGGTCCGGCCCAGGGCCTCGGTGGGCTGGCGGATGGACGACAGGGGAACCACGGCGGAGATTGCGAAATCGATGTCGTCGTAACCGATCAGCGCAATATCTTCCGGGATGCGCACGGTCCGGAGCATGGTCAGCGACTGCATGACACCGAGCGCCAGGAGGTCGTTGGAGCAGAAGACAGCTTCCGGGCGGTCCTCCGGCGAACGCTCCACCAGCTTGTTGCCCACTTGGCGTCCCGCAAGAACTGTTTGCCCCGCCGAGTCCAGGACCTCCATGCTGGCACCCTCCACCTCGGAAACGGCGCGCTGCGCGCCACTCAGCCGGTGCGCCACCTGACGGATCGATGGCGTGCCAACAAAAGCCAGACGACGGCGGCCCGTCTCCAGCAGGTGCCGGGCAGCGAGGTAGCCGCCTTCTTCGTCATCCACGGAAACCGAACTGCAGCGATCCGTGTCGGCCAACTGGTCCACGAGGACGGTGGGAACGCCGCGCTCACGCAGGGTATCGATTCGCTCGGCGACGTCTCCCACGGGGGAAATGAGCAGGCCCTGGACGCGCTGTTCCTGGAACAGGTCCATGTAGTGCACTTCGCGGGAAGCGTCCTGGCCGCTGTCCCCCACCAGCACCACGCTACCCAGCGCCGTAGCGGCGTCCTCCGCGGCCCGGGCTACGGAGGAGAAGAAAGGGTTGCCGACATCCAGCACGATCAAACCGATGGTGCGGCTCTGGCCGGCGCGCAATTGGCGGGCGGCGTCATTTCGCACAAAGCCAAGTTCAGCGATGGATTTGAGCACTCGCTCCTTGGTGCGCTGCGAGACGCGGTCCGGGTAGTTGAGCACGTTGGAAACCGTGCCCACGGCAACCTTGGCATGAGTGGCAACATCTTTGATGCTCGCTGTTTGGGACATGCTTTCCGATCTCCGCTGTCTTCTCGTCTTACCTGCAGGAAACGCCTTGACACCCTCCTTTATCCGAGGGTAATTTGAATCGTAACAAATGAAACGATTCAAAGACGAGTAAAACCGGAGAACCGCAGATGAGGGTATGTTTCCGCTCCTCCGTCCACCCCGGGCTGATGGACGAGTACAAGCGCCGGCACGCAGCCGTTTGGCCCGAGATGCTCCGTGCCCTCAAGGACGCAGGCTGGAACAACTACTCACTGTTTCTCGCGTCAGACGGGCAGCTCATTGGCTACTTGGAATGTGACGACTATGCGCAAGCGCAAGCCCGCATGGCCGTCACCGAGGTCAACGCCCGCTGGCAAGCGGAAATGGCCACCCTCTTTGCCAACAGCGATGTCCCTCCGGACGAGGGCTTCGAGATCGTCGAAGAAGTTTTCAACCTGGAAGACCAACTGGCTTCAGCAAGCAAGTCCGGCAACGCCACCACCCATGAGAAGGAACAAGCATGAACACCACAGAATCGGCCCTGGGCCGCTTGGGAGAACTGGCCATTGAAGTGCCCTCCTGGGCCTATGGGAATTCGGGGACGCGGTTCAAGGTCTTCGGCACCCCGGGTACCCCGCGCACTGTGCAGGAAAAGATCGCGGACGCGGCGAAGGTCCACGAGCTGACCGGCCTGGCGCCAACGGTTGCATTGCACATCCCTTGGGACAAAGTGGACGACTACGCCGCGCTGCGTGAATATGCGGCGGGCCTGGGTGTTGGGCTGGGGACCATCAACTCGAACACGTTCCAGGATGATGAGTACAAGTTCGGTTCCCTGACCTCGTCCAACGAATCGGTGCGTCGCCGCGCGATCGAACACCACCTGGACTGCATCGAGATCATGCACGCTACCGGGTCAAGGGATTTGAAGATCTGGCTCGCTGATGGCACCAACTACCCGGGCCAGGACGACATGCGCGGCCGTCAGGATCGCTTGGCCGAAAGCCTGCACGAGATCTACGCGGCCCTGGGCGACGAGCAGCGCCTGGTGTTGGAGTACAAGTTCTTCGAGCCGGCTTTCTACCACACCGATGTTCCGGACTGGGGCACTTCCTACGCACAGACCCTGGCCTTGGGCGAGAAGGCGTTCGTGTGCCTGGACACCGGCCACCACGCTCCGGGCACCAATATCGAGTTCATCGTGATGCAACTCCTGCGCCTGGGCAAGCTGGGATCCTTCGACTTCAACTCCCGCTTCTACGCCGATGATGACCTGATTGTGGGTGCGGCTGATCCGTTCCAGCTGTTCCGCATCATGCACGAGGTCATCCGCGGCGGCGGCTTCGGGAAGGACTCCGGCGTCGCGTTGATGCTGGACCAGTGCCACAACCTGGAAGAGAAGATCCCGGGCCAGATCCGCTCGGTCCTCAATGTCCAGGAAATGACGGCCCGCGCGCTGCTCGTGGACAACGCAGCGCTGAACGAGGCCCAGCGGGCCGGGGATGTCCTGGCCGCGAATGCCATCTTCAACGATGCCTTCTACACCGACGTCCGCCCGGCCCTGGCCGAGTGGCGTGAATCCCGCGGCCTGCCCGCCGACCCGATCGCTGCCTACAAGGCCAGCGGCTACCAGAAGAAGATCAACGAGGACCGCGCAGGCGGCCAGCAAGCCGGATGGGGCGCATAATTCCTATGAGCAAGACTGTTGAAGACCTGATTAGCCGTTCCAACCGCCTCGGCGCGGACAAGCGGAACACCAACTTCGCCGGCGGCAACACTTCCGCCAAGGGCATCGAAAAGGACCCGGTCACGGGCCAGGACGTCGAACTGCTCTGGGTGAAGGGATCCGGCGGTGACCTGGGCACCCTGAAGGCCGAGAACCTGGCCGTGCTCCGCTTGGACCGGCTCCAGGCACTCAAATCCGTTTACCCCGGCGTCGAGCGTGAAGACGAAATGGTGGCCGCGTTCGATTACTGCTTCCACGGCAAGGGCGGCGCAGCACCCTCGATCGATACCGCCATGCACGGCCTCGTTGACGCCCCGCATGTTGACCACCTGCACCCGGACTCGGGCATCGCCATCGCGACGGCGGTGGACGGCGAGGCGCTGACCTCGAAGATCTTCGGCAACAAAGTGGTCTGGGTTCCGTGGCGCCGCCCCGGATTCCAGCTCGGTTTGGACATCGCTGCGATCAAGGAAGCGAACCCGCAGGCCATCGGCACCATCCTGGGCGGCCACGGCATCACCGCCTGGGGCGCCACGTCCGAGGAAGCCGAAGCGAACTCCCTCTGGATCATCGATGCTGCCGAGAAGTACATCGCAGAGAACGGCAAAGCCGAGCCCTTCGGACCCGCCCTCCCCGGCTACGCCGCCCTCCACGAGACCGAGCGCCGCGCGAAAGCAGCAGCGTTGGCCCCGGTGATCCGCGGCCTGGCCTCCACGGACAAACCGCAGCTGGGGCACTTCAGTGATGACGCCGTCGTTCTTGACTTCCTCGCCGCCGAAGCGCATCCGCGCCTGGGCGCACTCGGCACGTCCTGCCCGGACCACTTCCTCCGCACCAAGGTCAAGCCCCTCATCCTGGACCTGCCCGCAGAGGCTTCCATCGAAGAGTCCGTGGCACGGTTGAAGGAACTCCACGCCGAGTACCGCGAGGACTACCAGGCCTACTACGACCGCCATGCAGACGCCGATTCACCCGCCCTGCGCGGTGCTGACCCGGCGATCGTGCTGGTCCCCGGCGTGGGCATGTTCTCCTTCGGCAAGGACAAGCAGACCGCACGCGTGGCCGGCGAGTTCTACATCAACGCGATCAACGTGATGCGCGGCGCGGAGGCCATTTCCACCTACGCCCCGATCGAGGAATCCGAGAAGTTCCGCATCGAGTACTGGGCGCTGGAAGAAGCCAAGCTCGCCCGGATGCCCAAGCCCAAGTCCCACGCGACCCGCATCGCCCTGGTCACCGGTGCGGCGTCGGGCATCGGCAAGGCGATCGCCACCCGGTTGGCTTCCGACGGCGCGTGCGTAGTGATTGCCGACCTGAACCTTGAGAACGCGCAGAAAGTCGCTGAAGAACTCGGCGGACCCGATGTCGCCATCGGCGTCCAGGCCGACGTAACGAACGAAGCCCAGATTGCCGCCGCGATCCAGGAAGCCGTGCTCGCGTTCGGTGGCCTGGACCTGGTGGTCAACAACGCCGGCCTGTCCATCTCCAAGCCCCTGCTGGAAACCACCGAAAAGGACTGGGACCTGCAGCACAACGTCATGGCCAAGGGCTCGTTCCTGGTCTCCAAAGCCGCTGCGAAGGTCATGATCGACCAGGGCCTGGGCGGAGACATCATCTACATCTCCTCCAAGAACTCCGTCTTCGCCGGCCCCAACAACATCGCCTACTCCGCCACCAAGGCAGACCAAGCCCACCAAGTCCGACTCCTCGCAGCCGAACTGGGCGATCACGGCATCCGCGTCAACGGCATCAACCCCGACGGCGTGGTCCGCGGCTCCGGCATCTTCGCCGGCGGCTGGGGCGCCAAGCGTGCAGCGGTGTACGGCGTGGACGAGGAAAAACTGGGCGAGTACTACGCCCAGCGCACCCTCCTCAAGCGCGAAGTCCTGCCCGAACACGTCGCCAACGCCGCGTCCGTACTCACCAGCAACGAGCTCTCCCACACCACCGGCCTCCACATCCCCGTGGACGCCGGAGTCGCAGCAGCGTTCCTCCGATAGGTCATCCCGTGACAAACGCAGCAACCAGCACCGCCCCGGCCCACGCCGGGGCGGTGCCCGCTCCCCAGGTTTTCACCGGCAGTGTCTTCGCCGCTGTCGATATCGGCGCGTCCTCCGGCCGCGTCATGCTCGGCCGCGTCTCCCCCTCCACAGGGGCGACGCTTGAAACCGTGCACCGCTTCCCCAACGGCGTCGTGGAGTACGACGGCGGCCTCCGCTGGGACTTCGACGCCCTCTTCGCTGAGGTACTCAAGGGCTTGGCGGCTGCCGCGTCGGTGACCGCCGGGAACGGTGAACGGATTACCAGTATCGGCATCGACACGTGGGCCGTGGACTACGGGCTGGTTGATGCTTCCGGGGAGCTCGTCTCGGTTCCCTACAGTTACAGGGACGAGCGCAGCCGCTCCACCGTGGCGCGAGTGCACGCGGTCATTTCGCCGGAGAAGCTCTACGCCACCACCGGCCTGCAGTTCCTGCAGTTCAACACCGTGTACCAGCTCGCTGCAGAGCCCTCGCTGGACGGTCTGCAGGCACTGCTCATCCCGGACCTGATCGCCTTCCTCCTCACGGGCCAGCGCCGCACGGAGGCCACCAACGCCTCCACCACCGGACTCTTCGACGCCGTCGCCGGAGAGTGGGCGGTTGATTTCCTGGAGGCCCTCGGCCTTCCGCAGGACATCTTCCCGCCGCTGATCCAACCCGGTGAAACCGTAGGCACGCTGCTGCCCTCGGTGGCCGAAAGTACGGGACTTGCTGCCGACACGCGGGTGGTGGCGGTTGGTTCGCACGACACCGCCTCCGCAGTCGCCGCAGTCCCGGCGACGCAGTCCGACTTTGCCTACATCTCCTCCGGCACCTGGTCCCTGGTGGGCGTCGAACTTCAGCACCCGGTGCTTTCCGAAGCCAGCCGCACAGCCAACTTCACCAACGAACGTGGCGTGGACGGCACCATCCGGTATCTTCGCAACGTAGGCGGGCTCTGGCTGCTCAGCGAATGCCAGCGCACCTGGGCAGCCCAAGGCTTCAGCCAATCACTTCCAGCATTACTCGACGCTGCCGCGGCACTCCCTCCCGGAGGCCCGCAAATCAACGCCGACGACCCTGCCTTCACCGCCCCGGACAACATGCCCGAACGCATCCGCGCGGCCGTTCGGCACAACGGCGAGGTACTCGCGGACCGGCCTGCCGCCGTCGTGCGTTGCATCATGGACAGCCTCGCGGCCGGTTACGCGCGCACCCTGGCCGACGCCGAACGCCTCACCGGCCGCACCACGTCCGTGGTGCACGTGGTGGGCGGCGGCTCCCAAAACCGGCTCCTGTGCCAACTCACCGCCGACGCAACAGGCAAACCCGCGGTGGCTGGCCCCGTCGAGGCGACGGCGCTGGGCAATGTGTTGGTCCAGGCGCGGGCCGCCGGTGTGGTGCAGGGCGGGCTGGCGGAGCTAAGGCAGCTCGTGGCGGCGGGAACCGACCTGACGCGCTACGACTGACGCTTCGCTGGATTCGCGGGAAAAGTGCCGCGACGCTGGAATTTTGCGGCAGTCTTGGCATGTTTCCCGCGTAGTGGCGGAGAAACGGGCAGCCCCGGAAGCTAACCCATGAGCCAGGCCGCACCCAGCAACAGCGGCACCGCCAGAATGGACGTGGTCACGGCGGTTGATTGGGCGATTTTCTGACCCACGCCGTACCGGAGCGCATAGAGCACCACGTTCTGACCGGTCGGCAGGATGGCGCAGGCCGTGACCACGAACGTGCTGAACGAGTCCATGCGGAAAACGAAGACCGCCAGCACCCAGGCCAACGCCGGTTGAACCACGGACTTCAGGATCACGGCGAGCGCAGTGGGAGCACGCTCCCCAATCCCCTGGCCGGCTGAAAGTCCGTGGAGAGACATTCCGAAGATGATCAGCATGAGCGGCACTGCGAGCTGGGCCACGAGCTCCATGGGGTCCAGCGTCCAGTCCGGCAGTTCCAATCCCACCGCGCTCACGATCACCCCAAGGATCGCCGCCACGGTGACGGGATTCCGAAAAGGCGTGGACAGTATCCGCCACACGGAAACCTTGGTGGCGGTCGGGTTGGTGAGGTCCAGGATGGTCAGGGCGATGGGAGTCACCAGCGCCAATTGGAACAACATGATGGGCACGACGTACGTGGTGCTCCCCAGGATGTATTGGGACAGCGGGACGCCGAGGTTGGTGGAGTTCACGATTCCCGTAGCCAAGGCACCGATGGTGGTCCGCCGGACACCCCAGCGGAAGATGGTTCCGGACAAGGCGAACACGAGCATCACCGCCGAGGCCGTGACCACCGAAATCAAGCCCGTGGGACTCAGGACGTCACTGATGTGGCGGGAGGCAATAGTGGAGAACATGAGGCTCGGCAAGCCCACCATGAACGTCAGGGTGGAGAGGACTTTGCTTCCCTGCGGGCCCAGGGCGTTGGTCTTTCCCAGGATGTAACCCACCAGCAGGACGACGCCCACCACAAAGAAGCCCTTCAGTACTCCGTCCAAGCTTCGTGTCCTTCGGTTCGGCAGATGGTGGCCCCCAGCGATGGTAACCGCTTTCACGCCCCCCAGGCACCGAACGTCTGCTACGTCACAGCGCCCGCGAAGGGTCCCGCGCTAAACTGGTGGCACTATGATCCGCACAATGTTCAAGTCCAAGATCCACCGTGCCACGGTGACCCACGCCGACCTCCACTATGTCGGTTCCGTCACCGTTGACCTGGACCTCCTGGACGCTGCCGACATTCTGCCGGGTGAGCTCGTGTCCATCGTGGACATCACCAATGGAGCCCGCCTGGAGACGTACACCATCGCCGGCGAGCGCGGTTCGGGCGTCATCGGCATCAACGGGGCCGCTGCCCACCAGGTCCATGTGGGAGATCTCGTCATCCTCATCACCTACGCGGAGATGACCACCGAAGAGGCCAAGTCTTACGAGCCCAAGGTGGTCCACGTTGGCAAGGACAACCAGATCCTGCAACTGGGGAATGACCCCGCCGAGGCACACACTCCTGGCCTGATGCGCCCACCCCATGCCTTGAGTAACGCGGCGCACCTCAGCTGAACCAGCCACACGCCGGCTTACGACGGCGGCACTCACCCGAGTGCCGCCGTCGAGCGCTTTTCCGGGGTGTCCGGATGACGGACCAGAGGTCCGAAAACGCTTACCGGTCGAATAAATCTGATTAGGCTGGAGACGTGACCCACCTCCTCCCCGCCAGCACACCGTCATGATCGGCGTCCTCTCCGGGTTCTTCGTGGTGTGGGCCATCATCCTGGTGGGCATGTTCGTTGGGCGGCGCGGGTTGCTCGGCGAGAACGCCCGTTCGGTGCTGAGCTCGCTGACGTTCTTCGTAGCGAGCCCGGCTTTGTTGTTCGAAACCCTGAGCAAAGCCAAGCTCCATGATGTGTTTGCGGCGCCCCTGTTGGTTACGGCCGTTGGGGCGATCATCACGGGCCTGTTGTTCTTCCTGATCGTGAAGTTCTGGCTCAAGCGGAGCCTGCCGGAATCCCTCATGTCGTCCATGAGTTCATCGCTGGCCAACTCGGCAAACCTCGGCATCCCCATCGCTGTGTTCGTCCTGGGCGACGCCAGCTATGTGGCTCCGCTGCTGATTTTCCAGCTCGCGTTCTTCACGCCGATGTACCTCATGGCCCTGGATGCCAGCACCAGCACGCACCGCACTACACCGCTGCGTTTCCTCCTGATGATCGTGAAGAACCCTATGATTGTGGGCTCGGCGCTGGGGTTGATCGTGGCCGGAACGGGGATCCAGCTTCCGCAGCTCATCCTGGAGCCGGTCCACCTGATCGGCGGGGCTGCGATTCCGGCCATGCTCATGTCGTTTGGCATGAGCCTGAACGGATCCAGGCCACTGCAGAAAGCCTCGGGGCGCCGGTTGGACACCTTGTTGGCCAGCGGGTTCAAGCTGTTCGTGCACCCGTTCATTGCCTACTTGTTTGCCCGCTTCGCCTTGAATATGGACGGGCACGCCCTGTTCGCGGTGGTGGTTACCTCAGCGCTGCCGACCGCCCAGAACGTATTCGTTGCGGCAAACCGCTACCAGGCCGGAATCACGGTGGCCAAGGACACGGTGCTGATTACCACGGTGGTTGCCGTCCCAGCGATGATTGCCGTGGCCCTGCTGCTCACCTGACCCAAGTAGGGGACAGATAACGCACCACTGAAGCTTGGGTGGAGCGTTTGCTGTCCCCTAGTTGGGTTTACTCGATGTCTGCGTGGGCCAGGTAGTGGTCCAGGAGCTGGGCGCAACGGATGAAGCCCAGGTGCGAGTAGGCCTGCGGGTGGTTGCCCAGATGGGTCTCCGTGGCGGGATCGTATTCCTCAGGCAGCAGACCCGTGGGTCCGAACAAGGCCACCAGTTGGTTGAACAGCTCCAACGCGTCGTCCAAACGGCCAACAGCGAGGTACGCCTCGATCAACCACGTGGTGCAGATGTGGAAGCCGCCTTCCAAGCCCGGGAGGCCGTCGTCGTACCGGTATCGGAAGACCGTGGGACCAACGCGCAACTCGCGCTCAACTGCTGTCACGGTGTCCAGGAAGCGCTGGTCCTGGACGTCAATGAGCCCGGACAAGCCGATGTGGAGCACGGCAGCATCCAGATCGGGGCTGTCGTAGGCAACCGTGTAGGAGGCCGCGGTGTCGTCCCACCCTTCACGGAGTACCTCCTCGCGGATGGTGTCCGCCGTGGAGGACCAGTCGGTGTGCGCAGTGCGTCCGTGAAGGGCAGCGGCTTTGAGGGCCCTGTCCAGCGTCACCCAGCACATCACCTTGCTGTACACGTGGTGACGCGGAGGCCGGCGGGCTTCCCAAATGCCATGGTCCGGCTCGTGCCAGCGCGCAATGACGGCATCGGCCATCTGTTCCATGAGGAACCAATGCTCGTCGGGGAGGAAGCCCCGGCGTTCACCGAGGTCATGGATCAGCTCTGCAATGGGACCGAAAACATCCAATTGGACCTGGTGGTCGGCTGCGTTGCCGATCCGGACGGGACGCGATCCGGCATAACCCGGCAGGCTCTCCACGATGGCTTCGGTGGAAAGCGGAGCACCGGTCACGGAATACAGCGGGTGCAGCCATTCCGGCCCGGGTGCGTTGTCCAGGATCCGGCCCAGCCAACGCAGGAAGCCGTCGGCCTCGTCCGTGGACCCGAGCCCCACCAGCGCGTTCACGGTCATGGAGCCGTCCCGCAGCCAGCAGTAGCGGTAGTCCCAGTTTCGGGTGCCACCGATCCCCTCCGGCAGTGACGTGGTGGGCGCGGCCAGCACGGCCCCCGTGGGCTCGTGGACCAGCGACTTCAGAACCAGCGCCGAACGCCGTACCAGGGAGGTGTTGACGGTGGGTAGCTGCAGTGACTTGACCCAGTCCCGCGAGGATTGCCCGACGGCGGCCCTCCGCTCAGGCTCTCCCCCGAGGTCCGCGGGCAACGACTCGGTATCCCCGCAGCGCAGGTTCAGCACGACGGGGCCGTAGTGGAGCGGCACCTCGGCGGTGGCGGTGGCATGCCGGGCGTCGTTGGTGATGGTGAAGTCCACGCCCGGGGCGATGAGGATGATGGGATCGGACGTTCCCACCACATGGACTTCGTGGCCGCGGATCTCCATGTTGAACGGAGCATTGGCGTAATCCGGCCGGGGCGCGAACACCACCCGGGCCGTGCCGGTGCCGGACAGCACGCGGACCAAACTGGTGATGCCTTCCGGAGCAGGCTCGAGGTAATCCGTCACCGTGACATCTGCCCAGCGGGTTTCCACGATCATGGTGTTGTCCACGTAGCGCTGGGCCAGCACCGGCGAAGGCTTCACGGGTTCGATGCTGAAGTGTCCGGCCGGATCACCGCCCAGGATGTGGGCGAACAACGATCCCGAATCCGGCAGCGGGTGGCTCATCCAACAGACTTTCGCGTCCGGGGTCAGCAGGGCGGTGGAGGTTCCATTGCCGATCATTGAATGCCGTTCCAGCCCCACGGCGTCCTCGCCGAAGAGCCAGGAGCGCCGAAGTTCGAACAACAAAGCCAGCACCCGCGCAAAGGCCTCCGGGTCCGGAAGGGTGTAGGCCGCCGTCGTCTGTCCCGGCCCGACGTGCAGGCCCAGGTCCGGACCACGCAGGGTGGCGAGTGCCTTCTCGTCGCTCGCGGCATCGCCGGCAAAGAGCGCGGCGCTGACGCCAAGGCGCTGCCGGAGCGCCTCCAGCGCCTTGCCTTTCGCGGGCTCGTCCACTGTCAGGTCCAACACGGTGCCGTCGACGATGAAATAGACCCCGAACTCGATGGCGATCTGCTGGGATTTGAAGATGACCCGCTCCACCACGTCGGGTGCCGCGGGCCGTGTGTGGACTGCCACGCCTGCGGGTTTGCGCACGATGCTGACGCCCTTCTCATAGGCAACAGCTTCCGTCAGCGCCGTCGCCACCTGCTGGAGCAACGTTTCGGTGGCAAGGGTCAGGTTGTAGGCAAACCCCATGTCGAACTCAACGCCGTGCGAACCCACCAAGTGGACCTCCGCAGGAAGCCTGGACACCGCGGCGAGGTCCCGCAGCGAACGTCCCGAGATGATGGCAGTGTGCGTGTTGGGCAACGCCGCAAGCGCGCGCAGGGCCACGGCCGCACTGTCCAGGGGCAGGGTCTCGGTGGAGACGCCCTCGGCCGAGTGCAGCGTGCCGCCGTAATTGCACGCCACCAGCAGTCCCGGCTCCCGCGAGAGGATCTTCAGGTCCGACATGAGTTCCTCGGTGATCCCTTGGTCCTCGTGGGGACGGACGAACGAGCGCAGTAGGCCAAGCGGCAGCGAGTTCATCAACAGCGCGGAATCGGCGACTGTCTGGTTCAACGGAGTAGGCATGGCGGATCCTTCCGAAGCGGATACGTATAGTTTCCGCCCGAAATGTTTCCCTCGTATACCGCGTAATTGCAGAAGCGTTAAATTTTTGCCCGGCAAGCCGCCCGGTGCCGCCCCCGCGGCCTGCCCGCGGGCGGCGCAGCCTAGGCCGGAACGAGCCCGGCCACCTGGGCCACCAACTCCACTGAGCGAAGGCGTTCCTCGGTACCGGTACTCTGGTGCGCCACGATCAGCTCGTCCGCGTCTGCATGCTTGGCGAACTCGTCGAGGTACTCGCCCACAACCTCGGAGGTGCCCACGGCGGAATACTTGACCATTTGGGCAATGTGCTGGCCCTGCGGCGAGTCCAGGACGAGGTCCGCTTCATCGTCAGTGAATTGCCGGCCGCCGCCAAAGAACAGGGAGACACGGGCGCGCTTGACGGCCTGGAAGATCGCCTGTGCTTCGGCGTTGCTGTCCGCCGCGGTAACGTTCACACCGGCGATCACGTGGGGCTCGGAGAGCTGCTCGGATGGCTTGAAGTCGCGGCGGTAGATGGCCACGGCATCACGCAGGGCTGCGGGCGCGAAGTGCGAGGCAAAGGCATACGGGAGTCCCAGTTGAGCGGCCAATTGTGCGCCGAAAAGGGAGGAGCCGAGGATGTACAGCGGCACGTTGGTACCCTTGCCCGGCGTCGCCTCCACGCCCTGGATGCGGGTGGGGCCGGTGAGGTATCCCTGCAGCTCGAGGACGTCCTGCGGGAAGCTGTCCGACGAGGTGTGGTCGCGGCGCAGGGCACGCATGGTGTTCTGGTCGCTGCCGGGAGCACGGCCGAGGCCCAGGTCGATCCGGCCCGGGTGGAGGGTCTCCAGCGTGCCGAACTGCTCGGCAATGGTCAGGGGCGAATGGTTGGGGAGCATGACGCCGCCCGCTCCCAGGCGGATGCTGGTGGTGTGCGCGGCAACGTGCGCGATCAGCACGCTGGTGGCCGAGGACGCAATGGCGGACATGTTGTGGTGCTCCGCGTACCAAACCCGGCGGTACCCCAACTCTTCGGCCTTCTGAGCCATGGCAACGCTGCCGGCGAGGCTTTCCGCTACCGTCTGGTCCTTTCCAATGGTCGCCAGGTCGAGGATTGAAAGAGGAACAGTCACGGGATTGCCGGCCTTTCGGTGTGGTTTCGCGTGTGCGTGGCGCACTTTAGCGACAACGACGGCGGTACCCGGCTTATTTCTGTGAGTTGCGTCGCGGACCCTGCAGCAGCCATTGAAGCCCGCTTTTGTGACCCTGTTCGACGCCCGATTAACCGCTGTGAACGCCCGTATCCCAGCGTGTCAAAGTGCTTTGACCGCGCTGAACGCCCTGCCGGATAGTTGCAGCCACAAGTAAGCATCAGACTTTAATCAAGGGGTATCCATGGCACGTTTCGCAGCCAAGACCGGCGTCACCGCGGCGCTGGCCGCCACTGCTCTTCTGGGCCTCGCGGCCTGCTCGGATCCGGGCGCGACGGCAGCAACCGGGGCGACCGCTCCGGCGTCGAACGCTTCTTCCAGCGCAACCAAAGAATTCAACCTGACGCCCGAGCAGAACCGCATCAAGGTGGAGGTTGACTCCGCAGCTGCCGCGCAGGTCCCGGACGCCATCAAGGCCGACGGCAAGCTGACGGTGGTAACCACCGGCGGCGCGGCTCCGTTGAGCCTTTTCGCCTCGGACAACAAAACCCTGATCGGCAGCGAAGTGGACATCGCCTATGCCGTGGGTGAGACCCTGGGTCTCCAGGTCGAAGTCCTGCCGGTCGCGTGGGCGGACTGGCCGCTCGGCGTCGAATCCGGGAAGTATGAGGCTGTCCTTTCCAACGTCACCGTCACCGAGGCCCGAAAGGAAAAGTTCGACTTCGCCACGTACCGCAACGACCTCCTGGGCTTCTACGCCAAGAGCGACTCGGACATCGGCGAGGTCAAGGAAGCCAAGGATGTTGCCGGCAAGCGCATCATTGTGGGCTCCGGAACCAACCAGGAAGCCATTCTTGTGCGGTGGGACGAGGAGAACAAGAAGAACGGCCTGAAGCCGGTTGACTTCCAGTACTACGACGACGACTCCGCCTCCCAGCTGGCCCTCCAGTCCGGACGTGCGGACCTCACGTTCGGACCGAACGCCTCTGCCGCCTACAAGGCCGCCAAGGATGGCAAGACCAAGCAGGTGGGAACGCTTGAGGGCGGCTGGCCGTTGAAGGCAGAGATCGCTTTCACCACCAAGAAGGGCAACGGCCTGGCTCTCGCAGCCCAGACTGCCCTGAACAAGCTCATCAAGGATGGCAACTACGGCAAGATCCTGGACCGTTGGGGCCTCTCCTCCGAGGCGATCCCTGCCTCGGAACTGAACCCGGCAGGCCTGCCCAAGAAGTAGGAACCGCCCTCGGCAGGCAGACCTGCCGACGCCGAATCCCCGCCGGACACCAACCGGCGGGGATTCTTGCGTCCCGCTCGCCCAACTGGGGGACAGCAAACGCTGCAATGGCACCTCAGAGGAGCGTTTACTGTCCCCCAGTTGGGTTCAGATGTGCGCGGGATCCGTATTCGCGCCGCAAAGTACGACGGCGACCGTCTCACCGTCGCGCGGGGCGTACGCACCCGTGAGCAGCGCGGCATACGCTGCAGCGGCACCGTGTTCCACCAGGATCCTGTGGCCCTCCCAGAGTTTTCGCCGGGCATCGATGATGGCGTTGTCGCTGACCAGGACGCTCTGGACGCCGGTCCGTTTGGCGACGCCAAAGCCGATCTCTCCCACCCGGCGAGCGCCCAGGGAGTCCGCCGCTATGCCCGAAACGGGCACGTCCACGGGCTCCCCTTGAGCGAGCGCCGTGTGCAGGGTCGGGACGGTCTCCGGTTCTACGCCGACCACCTGCGCCTGGCCTTCGGTGGCCGCCGCTATGCCGCCCATCAACCCACCGCCGCCAACAGCAACGAGGATCGTGTCGACGTCGGGCAGTCCGTCCAGCAACTCAAGTCCCACCCCGCCGGCGCCGGCCACGATTTCCGGCTGGTCGTAGGCATGGCAGTAAACGGCGCCCTTCTCCTCGGCGAAAGCCACCGCCGCAGCGTAAGCCTCGGCGTACTCCGCGCCCCCTTGGACCACGCGTGCGCCCACGGCGTAGAGCTTGTGGACCTTGTTGGCCGGCGCGGACTCGGGTACGAAGACCGTGGCCGGGACGCCCAGCTTGGCAGCGGCGTAGGCGTTGGCCAGGCCCGCGTTGCCTCCGGAAGCCACCACCACGCCGATCTCCGGGTCCAACTCGCCGTTCTCCCTCGCCGTGAGCAGCCTGTTGAACGCGCCGCGGGCTTTGAAGGAGCCCGTGTGCTGCAGGTACTCGAGCTTGAACCACAGCTTGTACGGGTCACTGGTGCCACTGTCAGCAACCGGAGTGCGCCGCACCCATCCAGCCGTCCGGGAGTATGCGGCTTCAACTTCTTCGCGAGTGACCATCCATGTGCCCCTTTCGTCGGTTCAATCCTACGTAGGAACCTTCCGTGGATACCTACCTCCGCCGGGCCTTCGGAGTGAGCTCGTGTGCGCCGTAGCTGTTGTCATCCGGGTTCAGGGTGACGCCGGGCGCGACGAGCTGGTCGATCCGGTCCAGCACGTCAGTGGACAGTCTGACCTCGGCTGCCGGCAGGTAGGACTCGAGCTGCTCCATGGTGCGCGGACCAACGATCGCGGCGGTAACGCCGGGGTGGTTGATCACGAACGCGATCGCCAATTCGATGAGCGTGAGCCCGGACAGCTCTGCAAGCTGGGCGAGTTCTTCCACAACGTCGAGCTTGCGCTGGTTGGCCGGTTTGGTCATGTCGAAGCGGGCGCTGGGCCGTGCGCTGGATGTCGGCGTCGAAGCTGAGTCCTTCCGCCAACGCCCGGACAGCCATCCACCTGCAAGCGGGCTGTATGTCAGGGTACCCATGCCGTGGCGCTGCACAGTCGGGAGCACGTCTTCCTCGATGCCGCGGGTAAGGATCGAGTAGGGCGGTTGCTCAGTGACGAAACGCTCCAGGTTGCGTTCCCGGGACGCCCACTGCGCTTCCACGATCTGGGAACCCGAATAGGACGACGAACCGATGTACCGGATCTTGCCCTGCCGGACCAGATCCGTGAGCGCGCCAAGGGTTTCCTGCACGTCGGTGTCCGGGCTCGGCCGATGAACCTGGTAGAGGTCGATGTAGTCGGTGTTGAGGCGGCGCAGGGAGTTCTCCACCTCGCGGATGATCCAGCGGCGGGAACCGCCCCGCTGGTTCGGATCGTCTTCATCCATGGGCATGAAGAACTTTGTGGCCAGGAAGACGTCTTCGCGGCATCCTTCCAAGGCTTTGCCAACGATTTCCTCGGATGCTCCACCCGAGTAGACATCTGCGGTGTCCACGAAGTTGATGCCCGAGTCCAGGGCACGGTGGATGATGCGGATGGAGTCGGCCACGTCGTTGTTGCCCCACGGGCCAAACATCATCGCGCCAAGGCACAAGGGACTGAGCTGCACGCCCGTGCGGCCAAGAGGACGGTATTCCATAGGGAACCTTTCGTGTTGGGAGTGGTGCTCAGGCTTCGGGGATCACCATGGCGAAACGCTCCGGGCGGGCCACATCCGGGTCCGGTCCGTTGCGGACACCGCGGTCCAAAGCGTCGATGAGAGCCAGCTGCGTATCGCTGAGCTCGAAGTCGAAAACGTCAAAGTTTGCCGCTATCCGGTCCGGGTTGGTGGACTTGGGGATGGCCGAACGTCCCTGCTGCAGGTGCCAGCGGATCATCACCTGGGCCGGAGTCTTTCCGTGCGCCTCCGCTATCGCAACAATTGCAGGGTCCTCCATCACGTTCCTGCGTTCCTCGCCCCACCCCGGGTAGAACGTGATGCCACCGATAGGAGACCACGCCTGCGTAAGGATGCCGTGCTCGGCATCTGCCGCCTGCACGTCCTGCTGTGTGAAATAGGGGTGGAGTTCAACCTGGTTGACTGCCGGCACAATATCCGTGGCCGCGAGCAGTTCCTTCAGGTGATGCGGCATGAAGTTGCTGACGCCGATGGCCCGGACCTTGCCGTCGTCGAGCAGCTTTTCCAGCGCCTTGTACGCCTCGATCGTTTTGTCGAAGCGGTCCGGTGCCGGCTGGTGCAGGATGAACAGGTCCAAGTAGTCCAGGCCAAGCTTGCCCGTAGCCTTCTCCCAGGCGTGGAGCGCCTGCTGGTAGCCGTAGTCGCTGACCCAGACCTTGGTCTCGATGAAGACCTGGGAACGGTCTACGCCTGATGCTCGGAGCCCCTCGCCCACTTCACGTTCGTTCCCGTAGGCCGCCGCTGTGTCGACGTGCCGATAACCGGCCGCGAGCGCCGACTGGACCGCCGCCGTCGTATCCTCCGGTGCACTTTGGAAGACGCCCAAACCAAGGGCAGGCATGGTGACTGCGTTGTTGAGTGTGAATTCAATCGTCATGCCGTCCACGCTATGTGCGGTGGCAGGAGCGTGGGAGTGCACGCCATTACCCCCTTGCATTCCCAAGTAACAGCAGTCCCTCCCTCGGTGCACCCGGGCAGCGTACCGTTGCAGTCATGACTCACAGTGACGATGTGCGGAAGTTCCTCACCTCCCGCCGGGCCAGGCTCACGCCCGAAGCTGCCGGCTTGCCTGCGTACGGCGGAAACCGGCGCGTTGCCGGCCTGCGCCGCGAGGAAGTGGCCATGCTCGCCGGAATGAGCATCGATTACTACATCCGGCTGGAACGCGGGAACCTCTCGGGCGCTTCGGACAGCGTCCTGGAGGCGCTGGGCCGGGCTTTGCAGCTTGACGACGCCGAGACGGCCCACCTTTTCGATCTGGCCCGGGCTGCGACGGCCGCCGCTCGCGCGAGGCGCAAGCGCAGCCCACGCACCGTCCGGCCCAGCGTGCAGCGCGTCATTGATGCGATTACGACGGCGCCGGCCTGGGTCCGTAACGACCGCGGCGATGTCCTGGCGGCCAATGAACTTGGCGCGGCGCTCTACATGGACTTGATGGCGGAGGAGACCAAGCCGCCAAACAGCGCCCGCTTCACCTTCCTGAACCCGAACGCCCGGCGTTTCTTCGCCGATTGGGAGCGGAGCGCTGACGACATTGTGGCGGTCCTGCGCTCCACTGCTGGCAAGAACCCCTACGACAAGGACCTGACCGATCTGATCGGCGAACTCTCGACGCGCAGCGAGGAATTCCGGACCAGATGGGCCCGGCATGATGTGAAGTACCACCGCACGGGACGCAAGCGGCTCCACCACCCGATCGTTGGGGACCTGGACCTGAGCTTCGAAGCCCTGGAACTCGCCGCAGACCCCGGCCTGCGGATCAACGTGTACACGGCGGATCCCGGGACGCCTTCAGAGGATGCCTTGAAGATGCTGGCCAGCTGGGTAGTGACGCAGCGGGGCGCCGGGGCGGCTCCCGTCCGCGAAGAATTGTAGGCACTGCCCAGACACCCGCGCGCTGGGGTACGCTCAGCAAAGACCCACGCACTATCAATGCTGGCTTCCGGGGGGAACAATGGGGATTTTTGGAGTGCGCAAGGCCATCTACGCAGCAACGGCGATAGTGGTAGGGGCCGCTTTTGTGGCTATGGCCCCGACGGCTGTGGCAAGTCCGTCAGTGACTGCGCCGTCCGTGGGTCCCACGGCGATCATCGACGGCGTTCCCTACGTTGGCGCCGAGCTCCGCAAGCAGTACGACTACGACTACTCCGGCTGCAAGAACCCCACAGGCACCACCCCCAATGGCTACACACTGGAATGGCTGCGGGATGGAGTGACCTTGCCGCCGGAACGCCAGGGCGAGGTTTTGAAGCTTGAGCCTGCGGACGTCGGCCACAGGATGTCGCTCAAGGTCCGACCCTCCACGCCCGCTGAACCGAACTGCCCGGACGAAACCCGCGTCAGTCCGGACACCGCACCGGTCAAAGCCTCGTCCCGTGCCATGGGCTGGACGGACCGCGGAAACTTCGAGCCGCTCGGCAGGACACAGGACGGCAGGCTCGTTCTCTATCCACGGACGTACACGTACATCCCCGGCAGTTGCGAGGGTGCGTGCCCCACGTACTTCGGCGAATGGGACGAACCCCGTCAGGTGGGCCAAGGGTGGGACGCGATGGGCATCGTGTTCTCGCCTGGCGACTTCGATGGAGACGGCTACAACGATCTCCTGGCCACGGACGCCATCGGCACTCTTTTCCTGTATCCGGGAGACGGCGACGGCGGCTGGCAGGAGCGCCAACAAGTGGGCCAGGGCTGGAATATCTTCGACTCGATCGTGGGCCCGGGCGACTTCGATGGCGACGGTTACAACGACGTCCTGGCACGCGACGCCGCCGGGGACCTCTACCTCTACCCGGGCGACGGCGACGGCGGCTGGCTGCCCAGGTCCAAGGTCGGCCAGGGCTGGCAGGTCATGGACAAGATCATCACCGGTGGCGACATGAACGGCGACGGTCCCGTGGAAGTCTTCGCACGGGACCGCGACGGGTACATCTCCATCTACCGGGCCGACGGTACGGGCGGCTGGGAATCCTCCGCGGTGGTCAGCGGCGGGTGGGGCACGTTCACCGACATCAAGGGCTTGGGGAGTTTCGGCCACCAGCGCTACAACAATCTCTTCGCCGTCAACGGGAACGGCGATCTGGTGACATACTCCACCGGGGCGTCCACCGGGGTCCTTTGGGGACCCTACGGCCCCGTGGGCACCGGGTGGAACGTGTTCCGCGAACTCCTCTAGCTAGATCGGTTGGTTCCACACGGCGAGCTGGAGACGGACAGTCTCCGGCCCGCCGGCGAACGCCGCAGGATTCTGCTGGATCATTCGCGGGCCCTCAGCGCCGAGCACCCGTGATTCCGTAAAGGAACGGACGCGGTGAAGGAATGATCCAGCAAAATCCACCCACGTGCGCAACATCAGACGCTCAGTGACTCGCTTGAACGCACGGGCGTTTCCAACCCCAGGTTCTCGCGGAGCGTGGTGCCGCGGTACTCCGTGGGGTACACGCCGCGTTCCTGGAGCTCGGGAACCAAGTGGTTCACGATGTCGTCCAAGCCCGTAGGGATGAGCCACGGCGAGATGTTGAAGCCGTCCACGGCACCAACCCGTGCGTATTCGGCAAGGTGGTCGGCCACGGCGTTGTAGGAACCGGTGAAGGTGGCGTCGATCCGGGCAGTCTTGGACGTGACGAACTCCCGGATGGACAAGCCCTTGTCCTTGGCCTCCGCGCGCCACTGGTCGGCCAGCTGGCGGGCCTTGGCTCCGTGGAAACCGCTGCCGCGCGTCTCGGAGGTCTCTTCCACGACGGGGTCGATCTCCGGCAGAGGACCATCCGGGTCGTAGGAAGAGAGCTCACGGCCCCAGAATTGTTCCAGGTAGGCAATGGCCTGCTGCGGACCGATCTGCAGGCTCCGGACCCAGGCCTTCTTTTCCTGGGCTTCCTCGGCTGTAGCAGCGAGGACGAACTCGCTGGCCGGCATGATCTGCACCGCGTTGGCTCCACGTCCGGCAGCGACGGAGCGTGCCACGATGTCGCGGCGGAACTCCACTGCATCGTCGAACTTGGGGTGTGCGGAGAAGATCACGTCTGCCTGGCGCGCGGCGAAGTCGCGGCCCTCGGGTGAGTCCCCAGCCTGGAAGAGGACCGGACGGTACTGGTCACTCCGAGGCAGGCGTGGCGTGACATCCACGGTGTAGTGCTTGCCCTCGTGCAGTACGCGGCGGGCCGGACCGGATTCGGTTTCCCACGAATCCCAGATGCGCTTGGCGGTCTCCACGAAGGCTTCAGCGTGCGTGTAGCGGTCCGCATGGTCGAGGTAGCCTCCACGGCGGAAGTTGGCACCAGTCCAGGCGTTGTCCGTGGTGACGATGTTCCACGCGGCGCGGCCACCGGAGATGAGATCCAACGAGGCCAGCCGGTGGGCCAGGTCCGCGGGGTCGTTGTAGGTGGTGTTCTGCGTGGCCACCAGGCCGATGTTCCTGGTGACCGAGGCAAGTGCTGCCAGCATGGTCTGCGCGTCCGGACGGCCCACCACGTCAAGGGCGTGCGGCCGACCCAAGTGCTCGCGGAGACGCAAGCCCTCGCCCAGGAAGAACGCTGCGAACTTGCCGCGTTCTGCCGTTTGGACAATCCTGCGGAAAGACTCGAAGTCCGTCTGCGAACCGGACTCCGCGGCTTTCCAGATGGTGCCGGAGTTGACGCCCTGGAAGAAGATGCCGAACTGGATCTGCCCGCTCGGCTGGAAAATGTCGCGTGTCATGGAGTTACCTTTACTTTCCGGCAGTCGAGTAGCGGTTTTCGGCGTGTTCCAGCCCCAGGAGCCCGCGGAAGGTGGAGTCCAGGACTGGCGGCCGCAACGATCCGCGGCGGCGCAGTTCAGGCAGGACCAACCTGGACAGCTCATCGAGTTCCAGCGCCAGGTCACCGGGGTGCAGCCGGACGCCGTCGGCCTCCTGCAAGAGGGCGTCGAGATATTCGGTGAGCTCAGCAGCCGTGCCGACAAAACGCGCGTGTCCGCTTTCCGGGACCACGCGACGCGCGGCGGACTCACCGCGCGAGTCAAGGACGACGTCGAGCTCCGCCACCACCGCAACGGACGCACCCAGCCGCGCACGGACGTCCCGGACCTCGGCCACCAGCAGCTCGGGGGTGGGCGCCGTGACCAGCACGGCGTCGACAGCCTCAACTGGAACAGCTCCTTCGCCCACCAACGAGGCAGAAGCCAGCACGGGCAGCTGGCCCTGCAGCGGCCTCGGAATGATGGACGGACCCTTCACGGAGTAAGGCGTGCCGGCAAAGTCCGCGGGGGTCTCGAAGTCAACGTAGTGGAGCTTGTCCACGTCGATGTAGCGGCCGGTGGCGACGTCCCGGATCACGGCGTCGTCTTCCCAGGAGTCCCACAGCCGGCGGCCAACCTCGATCGAGGCAGCGGCCTCCTGCCCCAGCGCGTCGCCGCTTACGAAAGAACGTCCGACGGCGGCAGCGGCCTTCGGCGATTCGGCCGCGGTGGCGATCCACCCGGCACGGCCACCGGATACGTAGTCCAGGCTGGCGAGCTGCGTGGAGACGTGGAAAGGCTCGGTGTACACGGTGTCCACCTCGGGAACCAAGGCGATGGACCGGGTGACGGGACCCGCGAAGGCTGCACGCTGCAGGGCGTTGGCCCGCCCGGCGTCGGGGGTGTCCTTGAAGGTGGCGATATGGAATCCGGCCGACTCGGCGGCAAGGACGGCCTGGGCGAGGCTGCCAAAAGCGCCGCCGTCCCAGCCTGCGCCGTCAAGTTCGATGGCCAGGAATCCGGCGTTGTTGTTGGTGCTCATTTCTGGTCCTGACGTTCGTAGGGAATCTTTTCGCCTGCTTCAATCGCAACCGGCAAGCGGTTCTCGGCCGGCGGCAGCGGGCAGGTGGCGAGGTCGGTGTAGGCGCAGGGCAGGTTGACCGCGCGGTTGAAGTCCATGTGCACGGTGCCGTCAGCAGCAGGGGTCACGGACAGCGAACGGTTCGCCGCGTAGGTTGTCTTGCCGGAGGTCTGGTCCGTGAAGAGCACGGACAGGGAGCCTGGCGCGTAGCCGTTAAACGCGGTCAGGGTGAGTTCCCGGCCGGCGAGCTTGAACTGGATCTCGCCGGGAGCCTCGTACACGTGCTGGATACCTTCGACGGCGGCGCCCACCGTGGTGGACCGCGGTTCCTCGAACGGCACGTGGCGTTCGTGGGCTGCGTGCCACTCCTGCCATTCGGCGTCGAAGGTTTCGAGGGCGGATTCAGTGTGCGTAGACATGGGCGTTGTCCGTTCTGTTCAAGGCGTGGTCTGCGGTGACGGTTGCTGCGGCATCCGGTTCGGTGGCCCCGGCGAACTCCGGGCGGCCGGCGAACGGATCTCCGGACTCCCACAAGGTGGTGGGAGCCGCGGCGCGAACGGCCGGGATGACGTCCGTGGCAAAGCGCTCCAGGATCTCGAGCTGCTTTTCGAAAGGAAGCGTGGTGGGCAGGGAAATCGATTGGAGGTCGTGCCCGTAGAGCAAGTGGTAGCTGAGGACCTTGTCGATCACCTGCTCCGGGCTGCCCACCAAGGCCGGTCCCTCCGCCACGGCATGGTCGATATCGCGGAAGGGCGAGTTGTTGCCGGGCACGTTGCGGCCCGCTGTCAATCCTTCATACACCGGCCCGTACTGGCGCTTCGCTTCCTGCGTGGTGTCCGCGATGAACACCCCGCCCGCTCCGCTGCCGGAGCCAAGGTATCGGTGGCGGGGATCGTGGCCGTGGCGTTCGTACTCTTCGCGGTAGTGGTCGATCAGGACCTTGTAGTTCTCCCGCGGCTGGATGGCGTTGGCCGTGAACAGCGGATCACCCCACTTGGCGGCGAGCGCAGCGGACGTCAAGGTTGTAGCCGAGCCGTGCCAAATCCGCGGCGATCCTGCGAACGGGCGGGGCGTCGTCGTGGTCGGTTCGGTCAGCGCGGGCCGGAACCTGCCGGACCAGGTGACGCTTTCCTTCCGCCACAGCGCGCGCAGCAGGGCGTACTTTTCCGCCAGGAGATCCCACTGGTCATCCAACGAGAGCCCGAACAAGGGGTACTGCAGCACCTCGTTGCCCTTGCCGATCACCAGTTCCAGCCGGCCGCGGCTGAGCTGGTCGATCGTGGCATAGTCCTCGGCTACGCGCACCGGATCCAGGACCGAGAGCACGGTGACACCGGTTTGGAGGCGGATACGGCTGGTGACGGCCGCGATCGCGGCGAGGACCGTCGTCGGGGATGACGAGACGAACTCGCCGGCGTGCCGCTCACCGACGGAGAAACTGTCGAAGCCGAGTTCTTCAGCACGTCGTGCCGTCTCCACCACTTGGTTGAGCCGGTCAGCGGTGGAAACGATCTCCCCCGTCACCGGATTCTTCAGGTGGGGGATGATGTCCAGGACCTGGAACTTCATTTGCCGGTTCCAAAAGTTGCTTCGGTGACGGTCTTCGATTCCGGCACGGCTTCCTCGGAGAGGCCCCAGCGCTCAAGGACCTTGGCGTACGAGCCGTCCTTGATGGTGGAGTTGAGGGCATCGGTGATGGCAGGGGCCAGGCCGTTGCCCTTCAGGGTGGTGGCGGCGACGAGGGTCTCGGAGGGCCAGCCCGCGTTGACCTTGCCAACCACTTTGAGGTCGTCGCGGGTGTTCTCCCGGTAGGTCACGGACGGGTAGGGAGCCAGGTTCAGGTCCGTGCGGCCGGAGGAGAGCGCCAGGATGGTGTCGGCATCGGAGGAGTAGTACTGCAGGGTGGCCGGGGCCTTGCCCTTCGCTTCCAACTCCTTGTTCCACGCCAGGAGGATCTTTTCCTGGTTGGTGCCCGAGCCCACGGAAATCTTCAGGCCGGAAATGTCGTCCGAGCCCTTGATGTCATAGGTGGAACTCTTCTTGGCTTCGAAGCCCATGAAGGCCGCACGGTACGTGGAGAAATCGAACAGCTTGACGCGCGCAGCGTTGATGCCCACGTTGGAGAATACTGCCTCGAAGTCCCCGGACTGGGTCTTGAGCGGCCAGTTCTCCCAGGACGTCACCTGCAGGTCCAGCTCGAGTCCCAGCTTGTCCGCAACCAACTGCGCGATGTCCACCTCCACGCCGATGGGGGTCTTGTCATCCGTGGCGTGGAAGGACAGCGGGATGGCGCCGGCGGTAGTGGCGACGGTCAGTTTGCCGTCCTTGGAGATGGCCGCCGGAACCTTGGCGGTGGCGGCTGCGTCCTTCTCGACGCGGATGCGGTTCTGGTCCACGGAGGTGTTGTAGACAACACCGTTCTTGGCGGCTTCCGACTCGGGTTTTGCGGCAGACGCGCCAGGATCGGAGCATCCGGCGAGCGCAGGAAGTACGACGGCGGGAAGCACCGCGAGTGCCAGGAGCCTGCCTTTAACAGTGCTCAGTTTTGTTTCATTGGCGGCGAAGCCGTGGGTGATGCGAAGCATGGGGAGAGTCCTAGATATTGAAGGCTGGTTCGATGACTTTGGAGAAGAAGCTGCGGGTGCGTTCCTCGCGGGGATTGCTGAAGATGTCCTGGGGTGTTCCGGACTCCACAATCTGGCCTTGGTCCATGAACACGACGGTGTCCGCCACGTCGCGGGCAAAGCCCATCTCGTGGGTGACGATGATCAGCGTGGTTCCGGATTTCGCGAGTTCGCGGATGACGTCCAGGACTTCGTTGACGAGTTCCGGGTCCAGGGCGGAGGTGGGCTCGTCGAAGAGCAGGATCTTGGGGTCCAGCGCGAGTGCACGTGCAATGGCCACGCGCTGCTGTTGACCGCCGGACAGCTGGCGCGGGTAGGCATCGGCCCGGTCCTTCAGGCCCACGCGGTCCAGCAGTTCCAGGCCGCGCTTGCGGGCCTCTGCCTTGGAACGGCCTTGGGCCACGATAGGCGCCTCGGTCACGTTCTCCAAGGCCGTGAGGTGCGGGAACAGGTTGAAGTTCTGGAACACCATGCCAATGTGGGTGCGCTGCTTGAGGATGTCCTTCTCACGCAATTCGTGGAGCTTATTGCCACGAACCTGGTAGCCCACCAGTTCGCCGTCGATGGTGATGAATCCGCCGTCCACCTTTTCCAGGTGGTTGATGGTGCGCAGGAGCGTGGACTTGCCCGAGCCCGACGGTCCCACGATCACGGCCACGCCACCTGGCGGTACGGACAGCGAGACACCCTTGAGGACCTCCGTGGCGCCGAAGGACTTGCGGACATTGGTGATGTCCACCTGTCCCCTGGTGGCCACGGCGGCAGCCGGGGTGGCCGCGGCAGGCTGTTCCGCCGTCGTGCGTTCCTGCGGTTCGGGGGCCGGCGCTCCGGAAGCACCCGACGCGAGGTGGGCTTCTTCATGGTGGGCGGCCGCGGCCGCTTCGGAGGAGGAGAAGACGGTGGTCATCGTGGTTCCTTCCCGGAGTTGACGGGGGCGTGGGCGGCGAAGAACTTGCGGGCCTTTTGCAGCGGAGTGAGCGGGAGCGTGCGGAGGGCGCCCTTGGAGAAGTGACGTTCAATGTAGTACTGGAAGACGCTCAGCACCGAGGTGATCACCACGTACCAGAGCGTGGCCACCAGGAGGAGCGGGAGCACCTGCTGGGTCCGGTTGTAGATGACCTGCACCGTGTAGAACAGCTCGGAGTAAGCCAGGACGTAGACAATCGACGTGCCCTTGACCAGGCCGATGATCTCGTTGAAAGCGTTGGGCAGGATGG
This sequence comes from Paenarthrobacter sp. NPDC089988, assembly GCF_044748465.1. Classification (NCBI taxonomy): domain Bacteria; kingdom Bacillati; phylum Actinomycetota; class Actinomycetes; order Micrococcales; family Micrococcaceae; genus Paenarthrobacter; species Paenarthrobacter sp. NPDC089988. The sequence goes on along the minus strand of NZ_JBIVGD010000031.1, from coordinate 12,178 downwards.
CCCGCATGGCCTGCGGCAGCACGATCCTGGTGGAGCGCTTCCATGCCGGGATGCCCAAGGCCGCAGCTGCTTCAAGCTGGCCCTGGTCCACGGAGAGGATGCCGCCACGGATGATCTCCGCGGAGTACGCGGCCTGGTTCAAGGTCAGGCCCAGGACGGCGGCCGCGAACTGGCTGATGAGGGTGGTGGTCTGCGCCTCGAAGAACCTGACGTCTGTGAAGGGGATCCCCAGGCTGATCTTCTCGTAGAGGTAGCCGAGGTTGTACCAAAGGAGCAGCTGGACCAGCAGCGGAGTGGACCGGAAGATCCAGGAGAAGGTCCAGGACACCGAGACCAGCAACGGCGATGCCGAGAGGCGCATGAGGGCCAAAATGAATCCGAGGACAAAGCCCAAGACCCCGGAGATCGCGGTCAACTTCAGGGTCTCCACCAAACCGGCCACCACGGACTGCGCGGTGAACCATTGCGCCACCACGCCCCACTCCCAGCGGGGGTTCGTCACCAGGGACCACACGATGGCTGCGACGCCGATGGCCACGATAACCGTGCCCACCCAGCGCCACGGATGCTTCGCGGGAACCAGTTTGTAGTCGGAGTAGTCGGCGGTGGGCGGTGCGGATTCCGCCGTGGCAGGCGGTGCGATTGCACTCATGCGCCACCTCATTTCGGTTGGGGGTTGTCTATCGGATTTCTGCAAATCTAGGGGTGCCCGGAACGGCCAGCAAGGCGGAAATTTGCACTTCTTCACGAGCCTTCTTGCGACTTCAAAAGGCTTCTTCCAACGTCATAAAGGGAATTCACGCAAGGCCATATGCGTCTTTTGTTTTTCGTCATTTAACGCGCAATGACGCGCAGTGAACGGCGGTTACCAGCCCCTCGACCGGGCTTGGTGCGGCTCCCTACATTGGGCATACCAACCCCCGCAGTACAGGAGATTTCCCATGCCGTCACGAGTTCCCGCAATCGTCTTCATTGGCGGCGGTCCGCGCACGGCCGGTGTCCTGGAGAGGCTGGCCGCAAGCCGCCCCGAGCTGTTCGACGGGCCGCTGCACATCCATGTGGTGGAGCCGCACCAGCCGGGATCCGGCCGGATCTGGCGGTACGACCAGGGGCCCGGCCTCCTCATGAACTCCACTGCGGCCGACGTCACAATGTTCACGGACGCGTCAGTGGCCTGCGATGGTCCGGCACTGGACGGACCCGCCCTGGCCACTTGGGCCGCCGGCGTGCTCGACGGCAGCATCACCGACGTCCCGCTGTTTGAACCGCACATCCTTGGCCAACTCCGCGCCCTGACACCGGCTTCGTTTCCCACCCGGCAACTGCAGAGCAAGTACCTTGAGTGGTTCTTCCGCCGTGCCGTCAGCTCCCTCGGACCGGACGTGGCCGTGACGGTGCATCGGGACACGGCCACCGGCGTCGCCCCTTCCTCCGGTGGCGCGTCCTCCGGAGACGACCACGACGCCGGTGCGCACCGCGTGCGGCTGGCCTCCGGCGCCGAGGTGGCTGCCGACGTCGTGGTTTACGCCCTGGGCCACACCGATTCGCAGGCCGAGCCCGAGTCGGCGCGGCTGAGCGCGTTTGCCGCCGAACACGGCGGGTTCCATGCGCCGCCGTCGTACACCACGGACGTGGACTACTCCCCCATCGCTGCGGGGCAGGATGTGATTGTCGCCGGGATGGGCCTCGCGTTCGTGGACCTCATGGTGCTGCTGTTCGAGGGCCGCGGGGGCCGCTTCGAGGAACGGCCCGACGGCGGACTCGACTATGTGCCGTCCGGCGCCGAACCCCGGCTCTGGGCGGGCTCCCGGCGCGGCGTTCCGTACCATTCCAAGATCTCGTCCGCGCTGCGCACTCCCGTGGAACGGCCGCGGTACTTCACCGCCGCCGCGATCGACGCCCTGCTGGCTGAGCACCAGGAACTCGACTTCCGCGCGCACCTCTGGCCGCTGATCGCCAAGGACGCCGGTTATGCCTACTACCGCGAATTGTTCACCGGCTACCCGGAGCGGGTCCTGGGCACGTGGGCGAGCTTCGAGGCCAGCTTCGACGCCTTGGAGTGGTACAGCTCCGAACGGGAGGAACTCGCGGCGTTCGCCGTCCCCGACCGTGCGCTGCGGCTGGACCTGGAGGCACTGGACCACCCACTGAGCGGTTGCGCCTTCGACTCCCACCAGGCAGTGCAGCGCTCGGTGGCCGCCTACATCCAGCGCGACCTTGACCTCCGCACCAGCGACGACCACTCGGAGACCCTGGCGCTCTTCATGGCACTGCTGTTCGTCTACATGGATTTGGGCCGGCTGGTCCCGCAGGAACGGCTCAATGCCCGCTCGCAGCAATCCATCCATGGTTGGTGGCACGGCTTCTTCAGCTTCGTGGACTCCGGGCCGCCCGCGCACCGCCTCCGCGAGATGCTCGCGCTGCACCGCGCCGGCTTCCTCAAGTTCCTGGGACCCGGCATGTGGGTGCGCGCCGACGATTCCACCGGCCGTTTTGTGGCGGGCTCGTTCCAGTCGCCGGTGGTGGTTGACGCCTCGGCCTACATCGAGGCCCGCTTGCCTGCCGCGTCCGTGGAACGTTCCGCGAATCCCGCCTTGCTGGACTTGCACGACGCCGGTCTGGGCACCGAACAGCGGTTGCTCACCTCCGACGGCCCGCATTCCACCGGAAAACTTCTGGTTTCCGGGAATCACGAGGTCCTTTCCCCTGTTGGAACTCCACAACACGGGTTGTTTGCCGTGGGTCCGTGGACGTCCGGATGGGGTGCGGGAGCTTTTGCCCGTCCCAACACCAACGCCGCACCGTTCCGCGAAAACGACGCCCTGGCCCGCCGGATCCTGGAGACGCTCAGGGCCTCGATCCCAGCACCCCAGCCCAACTAGGGGACAGCAAACGTCGTTACGAGCACGCATTGCGACGTTATCTGTCCCCCAGTTGGGTGACCACCTACGAAAGGCTTCACATGACCGCAACGCCAACCCTGCCGCCGTCGGGCCTTACCGTCCTCAGCCTGCCCATGGACGATCCCCGCGTCCGCCCGCTCCTGGACGAGCTCGCCGTCGAATACGACACGCGCTACGGCGACCTTTTCAGCAGCGAGGGGGCCTCCGAGGAACTCAACCGCTACCCCGCAGAGGAATTCGCCGCTCCGCACGGCGCGCTCCTCATCATCCAGGAGAATGGCCAATCCATTGCCGGGGGCGCCTTCCGCCGCTACGACCAGGACACCGCGGAACTCAAGCGCATCTGGACCCACTCGGCCCACCGGCGGCGTGGACTGGCGCGGCGCGTGCTCGCTGAACTCGAGGCTGAGGCCCTCCACCGCGGCTACTCCAAGCTGTACCTGACCACCGGACCCCGCCAGCCGGAGGCCAAGAACCTTTACCTCGCCACCGGCTACACGGCACTGTTCGACCTTACGGCCGACCCCGAGGAGATCATGCATTTGGCTTTCAGCAAGGATCTTGACCCTCGCAGCTAAGCTATGCGCATGGCCACGAAAACCACTGCTGAAAAACTCGCCACCATCCAGCAGGGGTACACCCTGCAAGGCGCCACGATTGAGCTGGGTGCCGCGATTGTGGACGGCGAAGTCCACAAGGAAGCCCAGGTCCGGCTCCCCCTTGCCATGATGAACCGGCACGGCCTGGTGGCCGGTGCAACGGGTACGGGCAAGACGGTCACGCTGCACATGATCGCCGAACAGCTCTCGACGGCGGGCGTTCCAGTGTTCCTCGCCGATATCAAGGGCGACCTCTCCGGATTGGCGACGGCGGCAACGGCCAGCGAGAAGCTGACCGCCCGCACATCGGCCCTCGGCCAGGAGTGGTCCGCCAGGAACTTTCCCGTGGAGTTCCTCTGCCTTGGCGGGGACGGCAACGGCATTCCGGTGCGTGCCACCATCACCTCGTTCGGCCCCCTCCTGCTCTCGCGCATCATGGACCTCAACGACACCCAGGAATCCAGCCTCCAACTGATCTTCCACTTCGCGGACAAGAACAACCTGGAACTCATCGACCTGAAGGACCTGCGGGCCGTCATCCAGTTCCTCACCTCGGATGAAGGAAAAGCCGAACTCGCGGACCTGGGCGGCCTGTCCAAGGCCACGGCCGGCGTGATCCTCCGCGAACTCGTTGGCCTCGAAGCACAAGGCATGGAGAAGTTCTTCGGCGAGCCCGAGTTCGATACCGCCGAACTCCTCCGCACCGCTCCCGATGGCCGCGGCGTCATCAGCTGCCTGGAACTCCCCACCCTCCAGACCAAGCCCCTGCTGTTCTCTACGTTCCTTATGTGGCTGCTCGCGAATCTTTTCGAGGACCTTCCCGAGGCCGGAGACCTGGACAAGCCCAAGCTCGTGTTCTTCCTGGACGAGGCACACCTGCTCTTCAACGGCGCTTCCAAGGCCTTCCTCGAAGCCATCACCACCACAGTGCGCCTCATCCGTTCCAAGGGCGTGGGCATCTTCTTCGTGACACAGACGCCCAAGGACGTGCCAGCGGATGTCCTGGGCCAGCTCGCCAACAGGGTGCAGCACGCCCTCCGCGCCTTCACACCCGAGGACGCCAAGGCCCTGAAGGCGACGGTGTCCACCTTCCCCGTCAGCGACTACGACCTCGAAGAGACCCTCACGTCGGCAGGAATCGGCGAGGCCGTCATCACTGTCATGAACGAGAAGGGCGCACCCACTCCCGTGGCCTTGACCCGCCTCCGCGCGCCCGAGTCCGTCATGGGTCCCAGCGCGGACGATCTTGTCCGGAGCACGGTGGCGGCTTCATCGCTCCTGGCCAAATACGGCACCGCGGTGGACAACGTGTCAGCCTACGAGAAGCTGAGCGGCGCGGCGCCCGTGCCCACGGGATCGGCCGCACCGGGGCAGCCACCGGTGCCCGGTTCCCACGGTTCGTCCGGGGCCTCGCCTGCCGATATTGACGCGGAGGCCCGCCGCATCGAGGAAGAAATCCTTGGCCGGCCCAGCTCACGGCCTGCCCCTGCGCCGTCGTCCTACCCCGCCCCTTCGGCTCCCGCGCCTGTCCCCGCGCCCGCGCCCTCGGACCCGGGCGTGTTTGGGGACCTCGCCGGTGCCTTGGGTGGCGCCTTGGGTGGCGGCCTCAAGAACATGGTCAGGTCCATGGGAACCCAGCTTGGCCGCGACCTGATCCGCGGAGTCTTCGGAACATCGTCACGGCGTCGCCGCTAGCTTCGCCCTGCCTGAAGCGCGACGGCGGGTACCCGGCCCACGGGCGCCGGTCGCCTGAACCACGACGGCGGGTACCCGGCCCACGGGCGCCGTCCACCTGAACCACGACGGCGGGCACCCGGCCCACGGGCGCCGGTCACCTGAACCACGACGGCGGGCACCCGACCGCCGGGCGCCGTCCACCTGAACCACGACGGCGGGCACCCGGCCCACGGACGCCGGTCGCCGCCGTCGGGCGTCCTTCAGGCGTACTTGCTAAGTCACCTTACGGTCTTCCTGCGCGGCTATTTGCGCCGCGGCAGGTAACGTAAGGGGCGTGCAGGTGAGTCAAGCATTGGTCAAGACCGCAGCCGGTTGGCTGCTCGGTCTGATGCTTGCTGCCGCCGGCGCGATCGTCTGCATCAACCTGGTGAGCAACTCCGTGGCCAGTCCGCAGCAGCCCGTGCGGGAGTATCTGGAGGCGCTGCAGAAGGGGGAAGGCGAGCAGGCCCTGGGCTTGCTGCGCGCCAAGGTACCCAACGCGAACGCCGCCATGCTGGACGGAACAGCACTGCAAACCGCCGTGTCCGCCCTTTCCGACGTCAAGATCGGCAGCGCCGAATCCAGGAACGGCAACCGTGTGGCAGTTCCCGTGGACTACACCCTGGACGGCAGCCGGCTCCACACGGAGTTCCTCATGGAACGCACCGGTACGCAATGGCTGTTCTTCGGAAAATGGGCCTTCGTGCCCACCACATTGCCCACCATCGACGTCACAGTGGTAAATGCGAGCGAGGCCGCCCTGAACGGGGTCCCGGTCAACATGCCCAACGGTCACAACACGTTCGCTGTGTTCTTTCCCGGCAAATACGAGGCCAGCCTGAACGGCACGTTCTTCGAGGCCCCCGCCACGTCTGCCCTCGTCTCAACCCGCGACGGCGGGCAGGCTCCGCTTAACCTCCAGACCCGCTCCACCAAATCCATGGACGAGGCCGTTGCCGGCAAGGTCCGCGAATTCCTGGACAAGTGCGCCGCCGAAGCCACGGAGCAACAACGGCTCCAGCCGGACTGCCCGTTCTACCACGCCAGCAACGCGCGGGTAGTGGACGGAACCATCAAATGGGAGATCACGGAATACCCCAAGATCACCATCGAACCGTTCGGCGGCAAATGGGTGGTGGCACCACTCAACGGCAAAGCACGAATGACAGCCCGTGAGATCAACCTGTTCACCGGGGCGGTCAACGACCTCAACGTGGTGCATGATTTCAGTTTCACCACCCAGCTGGACACCGACGGCACCACCGTGACCGTCACGCCGCTGCTCACGTTCTAGGGCTCGCGCGGGGGTGCGGGGCTACCCGCCTGGCTGCCTCCGGGTCGGAGGATGCCAGGCCACCTCGTCTTTGCTTTGGACTTTAGTCCATGCCCCGCAGGTCCAGGACCAGTTCCGAATCGCCATCTGCCTGGAGGACCACCGGGATGCCCCAGTCCTGCTGGTAGAGGTGGCAGGCTGCGTGGTCCGGAATCTCGCCGTCTTCCGTCTCAGGACCGTCACAGGCCGCAGCCCGGGCGGTGATGTGGAGAATCCCCTCGGTCACATCAGGGTTCAGTTCCACGGTCCTCAACAGCCCCACGGAGGTCCCCCCACCTGAAACGATGAGTTCAGGCGGGGTAGAGGAAATCTTCAACTGCGTGGGGTCGCCCCAGCGGTCGTCGAGCTTCTGGCCCGTCGGAGCCTTGAACCGGACCGTGAGATCCAGGTTTCCGGGAACCACGGGGCTCTTGGGACGTTGGGTCTGCGAAGCGCCCTCGTCAACCTGCTGGGCTTCCTTGGGAATCGGGACAAGGACCAACTGGTGCTTGTTGGACTCCACCACCACCAGCAACGGTTCCGCGTCCTGGTGGTTGACCACCACCACGTCGCTTGGTTCTGCCAATCCGCGGGCCAAGGTGGACACGGTGTTGGTCGAGGGATCGAAGCGGCGCACGGCCCCGTTGTAGGTGTCCGCGATCGCAACCGAACCATCCGGCAGGACAGTCACGCCCAAGGGATGCTGCAAGCGGGCCTCAGCCGCCTCGCCATCGCGGAAACCAAAGTCGAACAAGCCGGTGCCTACGGCGGTTTCCACTGTCACGCCGGACGCACCCACAACCAGGCGACGCAAGGCCGAGGTTTCGGAGTCGGCCACCCAGATGTTGTCCTCTGCGTCGACAGCCAGGCCAGACGACTGGGCGAACCAAGCCTCCTCGGCTGGACCGTCCAGGAGCCCTTCCAAGCCGGAGCCAGCCAGGATCGAGACGATGCCACTGACGGGGTCCAAAGCGAAGATCTGGTGCGTCCCTGCCATGGCGATCACCACGCGCTGCAGCTTTTCGCTCCACACGAGGTCCCATGGCGAGGACAAGGAGACACCGGTACCGCGGCCAAGCAGCCCAACGTCCAGGGCGTCGGCAGCGAAGTCCGCCGGGCCGCCGTCGTGGTGCTCCGACCAGCTGCCGGCACCCGACTCCGTGACCCGGGCCGGGCCTGCGTCGAGCAGTCGCTGAACGCCGTTGCCAGCAATGGTCCGCACTTCGCCGGTGCCCAGATTGACGCCGCGCAAGCGGTGGTTCACGGTGTCGGCAACAACAACGTCGTAGCCAAGCGTCAAGGCGAGCCCTGCAGGCAGCACAGCGACGCCTTGGGGCTCGTTGAACTGGGCGGTCCCGGCAGTGCCGTCGGCGAAGCCCTTGGCGCCCGAGCCAATCACTCGCTCAACCGTCTCAAAGTCAGGGCGCAGCTCAACCAGCCGGTGGTGTCCGGAATCGACCACCAGGTAGTTGCCGTTGTCCAACTGGGTTGCCTTCCCTGGGAAACGCAACGTGCCGGATGTCGGCTCGGGAGCCACGTAGGGGCCGTTGCCGCGGTGCAGGGTGCCCTTGGCTTCATGTTCAGCCACAAGCTCTTCCAGCAGGACCGCGAGGCCGTCCGCGTGGCCCTCACCGGAAAGGTGGGCCACGATGTAGCCCTCCGGATCAATGACAACCAAGGTGGGCCAGGCGCGGGCCGTGTAGGCCTTCCAGGTAGCAAGCTCGGGATCGTCCAGCACCGGATGGTGGATTTCATAGCGCTCAACGGCCGAGGCCAGCGCTACGGGGTCTGCCTCATGCTCGAACTTGGGCGAGTGCACGCCCACCGTCACCAGAACGTCGGAGTACTTTTCTTCAAGTGGCCTCAACTCGTCCAGGACGTGGAGGCAGTTGATGCAGCAGAAGGTCCAGAAGTCCAGCAGCACGATCTTGCCGCGGAGCGATTCGAGGTCGAGCGACTTGCCGCCCGTATTGAGCCAGCCGCGGCCCTCCAGCTCAGAGGCGCGGACCCGGAGTTGGGTGCGTACGGTTTCGCTCATCAGCGTCCTTCCAGCTTGGTGTTTCGTTCAGTCTGCCCGGTCCCGGGTTCATCGCCCGTCTGGTTCCCAGCCGTGCTGCCGGGGCTGTTGGCCGCCTCGGTCCCCGGCTTGTTCCCGGCCGGAGTCCCTCGACCCGTCTGGCGACTGGACACCTTGGCATCCCGCTCGGCCAGCCGGGCAAACATATCGTTGTAAGCACTCAGGTCGGCGTCGTTATTCCTGTCCGCCGCCCGATCAACCCTCCGGGTTTCCCGTTCATCCGAACGGGACCACATAACCGCCACTCCGATTGCCACCAGCAAGGTGGGGACCTCGCCGATGCCCCACGCAACAGCACCACCCATTTGCTGGTCCGCGAGAGCGGACGCACCCCAGGTCCGGCCAAGGTTGCCGAAGTAGTCCGCAGCGAGGAGGCCCGTGCCACCCATGATCGATACGCCGAAGAACGCGTGGAAACCCATCGTGGCCAGCAACAGGAGCAGGCGCATCGGATACGGAGCCCTTCGCGGCAAGGGATCGCTGCCGATCATGCTCAGCACGAAGATGTAACCCGTCAACAGGAAGTGGAGGTTCATGAGCTCGTGGCCTACATGCTCACGCATGGCTAGGCCGAAGAGGTCCGAGTAGTAGAACAGCACAATGGAACCGGCGAAGTTCGCGGCCGCAAACAACGGGTGCGTCACTATCTGTGAGAAGCGCGAGTGGACGAAGAGCAGCAACCATTCGCGCAGGCCGCGCGACCCATGGGCCCCCTCACCGCGGGCAGGGAGGGCGCGCAGGGCAAGCGTCACGGGGGCACCAAGTACAAGGAAGATCGGCGCAACCATGGTCAGCGCCATATGGTCAACCATGTGCGCTGAGAACAGCACACGGCCGTACACGGCGGGCGGTCCGGAGGTGATGTACGTCAGGACCACCAAGCCCACCAGCCACGGGATGGTACGCAGTACAGGCCAGGTGTCGCCCCGTTTGCGGATCTTGATGACGCCCAGGATGTAGGAAACGGCACCAAACAATGCCACGCCTACCCAGAGCCAGTCGAAGCGCCACTCGGTCAGCCAACGTTCGGGTGTGAGTTCCGGCGGCACCTCATAGCCGGAAAGGATGAAAGCGGGTGAAGCATCCGGCGCATAGGTGGTGGGTTGCGGCGGAGCCGAACGCCCCAGCGCAACGGCGAGTCCCGACGTCGCGCCCATCACCAAGAGCTCAACAAGAATCAGTTGCCACAGCACCCTGCGGGCGGACATGGAACCATTCTTGCCCAGCTGGGGTATCACCCACTGCCGGTGCATGAAGCCGATGCCGCCCAACACCAAGGTGGCCAGGGCCTTCGCAAGAATGAGCTGGCCGTAGGAGGAACCGAAAAGGTCGCCGGGATTGGTCACGCGGATGGCGGCGTTGATCACGCCCGAGGCGAAGACCAGAACGAACGCGAAACCTGCCAGGGATGAAAAACGCCTGAGCGTCGGTTCGGTGATGTCAGCGGTACCCGACAACCGTGAGCCAGTCAGGAGACCGGACAGGACCGCAAGCATGATGATGCCGCCCACCCACGTGGACACTCCCACCAGGTGCATGCCCAGGGAGTTGATGGCGCCCTCGTGGTCGCTGGAACTTGAAGAGTGTCCAATAAGGGCTGTCGGAACCAAGCCGATGAGGGCCAAAAGCAAAGTAAACGCCAAACCCGTCAAGGACCGCACACCAAACAAGGCAGTGGTGACGACGGCAGCGATGATGGTCACCGCAAGCCATGCCTTGCCCGTCTCGATGTCCGTCATGAAGTACACCAGGGACCGGGTGAACTCGGCATCCCCGGAGACTCCCTGCCCTGCAACATCGGCGTAGGTCAGGACAAGGACGGCCACTGCTGAAAGCGTCCACGCTGCGCCCGCCGCAGCTGCGACCGCCAAGGCGCGCGAAAACGCGGGGTGCTCGGGTGCCTCGGGATCATCCTTGCCACGCGACCTGGAGGGCCTGAGGTTCTTTGGCAGGATTCCGACGGCGAAGACCAGGCCACCGATGACGGTTGCCACAGACACATTGTGAATGGCCTTCGCGAAGGGCAGGCCCCACCGGACCAAGGCGCCGGGGTCGGAGACCTGGCGGGCTGCCGCAGCACCGGAGAAGATGAGCGCTCCGGCCAGCGTCAGGAAGAGGACAGCCAGACCCGCAAGTTGCCACGGCAAGGAAATGCCCATACCTGTGGCGCCCACCCGCGGTCCCGGCTTGGGGACGGGCGAAGGGGCAGTTGGGGAGCTTCTGGCTAATGGCACCTATCCATTGTCCGTTACCTGCGGCCGGGCTGCGAATCGGGAGTCCTCTGGGGAGGGGAAGTGGGCAGGCTTCAAATTAAAAGCAGAAGAGGCGGCAACATCACGTTGCCGCCTCTTCCAGGCGTTCGCCGAAGTATTGTTACTTCTTCTTGGCGACAGCAGCCTTCAGCTTGGAACCAGCGGTCAGCTTGACGCTGTGGCCGGCTGCGATCTGGATGGTCTCGCCGGTCTGCGGGTTGCGGCCGGTACGAGCTGCACGGTCGGTGCGCTCAACTGCGAGCCAGCCCGGGATGGTGATCTTCTCGCCTGCAGCAACAGAAGTCTCGAAAACTTCGAACAGTGCATCGAGCACGGAGTTGACGGCTGCCTGGCTGGTGCCAGCCTTGCCTGCTACCTCTGCAACGAGTTCACTACGGTTCTTAGCCATTTACGTCCTCCTGGACTAATACGTTTTTGAGCCGGCAAGCGGAACGCGAGCAAGCCACTGCTCGAAAACTTACCAGCTTGCACCGGCATGGCCAGCAAATTCCGCGTGTTTCCGCGCTTTTTTGACCAAAATCACCGGAATTTCGGGGTTTTTGGGCCTACGGGCCGGCTGTGGCGTACCCTACGGCGCGGCTGCACTGCGTCCGCCCCCCTTGGGATCAGTGCAGAATGCGCTGATAGAGCACATGGTCTTGCCACTTGCCATCGATCTTCAGGTACGACGGCGCCAGCCCGATCCTCTCGAATCCGCACCGCTTCAGGACCGCTTGGGAAGCCGCGTTGTGCACCAACGTGGCCGCCTGGACACGGTGCAACCCCAGTTCGCCGACGGCCATATCCAACACCGCGCCGACGGCTGCCTTGGCCAAGCCCTTGCCGGCATGAGCCGAATCAACCCAATATCCAAGGTTGGCGCTGAGGAAAGGACCACGGACGATGCCTGACAGGGTCATGGTTCCAACGATCATGCCGGATCTGAGGAGCACCCAGGGCACTTCGCCGCCGGCAGCATACTGCTCCAGCTTGCTTCGAATCGCTTCCTCCTGCCCGGAGACCGAGAAGAACGATGGCTCACGCCTAGGCTCCCACGGGGACAAGTGCTCAGCGTTCCGGACGTAGGCCGCTGCCAACTCCCCACAATCATCCAGTACGACCGGCCGCAAATGGACCTGTTGGTTTGTACGGAGTGCGGGGACATCCAAGGAGCGGGACAGGTTCATCCGGTGACTCTATCTTGCTCGCGGGCAGGTTAAATGTGTGGAGCCCCGACCGTCGTGGTCGGGGCTCCATTTGTAATTTGTGTCCGGCGGTGTCCTACTCTCCCACACCCTCCCGGGTGCAGTACCATCGGC
>NZ_JBIVGD010000030.1:0-40555 GCF_044748465.1 Paenarthrobacter sp. NPDC089988 | reverse complement strand
CGGCCTTAGCCCCGACGAAGGCCTTTGGCACCGCACCGGATGGGCCGGACGAGCCTGACACACCCGGGATTTACACACGTTTTGTCCTATAACCCAAACCCTTAGACCTCGGTTGGGACTTCACGAGCAGGGTTAAACAAGTGATCCCTGGTGCAAGGACCAAGGATCACCGATATATGACGCGCCGGTCCAAGCCCGACGCTCGCTCAAACACGATAGCATCAACCCCGTGGATCAGCAAGCAATGATGACGGCCTTCCTGGGAGAGAAGCGTCTGGAGCCCTTCTTGGACGCAGCCGCTCGCGACAGCGAGCGCGCCTCCAACCTTTACCGCTGGAACATGAAGCTTGGCGGATCCTTCCACACCCAAATCTCCTATGTGGAGGTTGCAACCAGGAATGCGATCACGAAGGCCATCTCGGACTGGAACGAGCACCAACCTCTCCCTCAAGCTCAGGGGACGTTCGGACGTGACTGGACTGCACCCGGCGGCTTGGCGGACCCGTTATATGGTCAGATGAGCCACACTGTTAGACGGGCGCGTAAATATGCGCTTCAAGAATCTCAGAACAGGCATCCTTCGCATCCGCGGCACAAAGACGCCCCTACGCACGATGACATCGTTGCGCAGCTAACGTTCGGCAACTGGACATCCCTCTTCACGGATCGGAATGTGCCAAGCAGACGCGAGCAGTTGTGGACAGATGCGCTTCGATTCGCTTTCCCGAACGCAGATCAATCTCTGGCTGGCCTGAACAAGCTCACGTATCAACTTGAAACACTCCGCCGCCTTCGCAATAGAGCGGCGCATCATGAGAATGTGCTGGCCGTTAACGTATCTAGCCGGCTGAACATGACCTTGTCAGTCCTCCGGGCCATAGATAAGCGTTTTCCAGACTGGGTTATGGCTGAGAGCACTCTGCGGCGCATAGCCAAGGAAGACCCTCGGCGTCTCTGGTAAACAATGCCGCCAGCACGGGGGCCTGAACCAAAAAAGCAGGGCCGGTCAGTGACCGGCCCTGCTCTTGAGTTATCCGAAGACTAGATAGCCTGGATGTTTACTGCCTGGGGACCCTTGGGGCCCTGCTCGACGTCGAAGGAGACCTTCTGGTTCTCTTCGAGGGAGCGGTAGCCCGAGGAGTTGATTGCGGAGTAGTGAGCGAAAACGTCCTGGCTGCCATCTTCCGGGGAGATGAAGCCGAAGCCCTTTTCAGCGTTAAACCACTTGACGGTACCTGTAGCCATAATTTCAGTCCTAACTGAAGGTGGAGATTGTTCCCGACTTTCGGGTCTCCGGTGTGGGGTGTTCTCCACCGTTACTTCAGAAGGTCGCAGACCAAAGTGGACTGCGGGGACTGCCTGAACTACCAAATGCCAAACACAACAACACCGTCAAGTTTACAGACATCTGGCGGTATGGCTAGTGCTGGGGCGGATTAATCCAGCCGGTGTGGTTTCGGTGGTCATACCAAGTCATCCTCGGTTTTGCGCCGCAGTTGCCCGTCCGTTCCACGTTGCCATCTGCGTCCGTCGCTATCGGTGAAGGTTACCGACGCCATGTAGGCAGAATTGCCGGTTACAGGCACCAGGACTACATCGTCCGTGAGCAAGGATGGCCAGCGCGCGTCTCCCCCAATGAAGTATCTACCCGGCGGGACGATCTGGGCCGACGCTGTCATGGAAGGAACTTCCTTGTTTTTCCCAGTCACGCCACGAGGTCGCACCAGTTCGAAGTCGAAGACAGGCCCGTCACTCGCATTGACCAGCTCGACTCCCCATGGGCGGCCAACCGACAGATCCCCTTCGACCGGCCACAACGCTATCTTCGACGCCTGCCTTCGCTCTTCCAAGACAACAGCGCGCTCGTCCCGAGCACCTTCGAGTTGGCGCATGCACTGCGCCTCCTTGACAGCCGCGGCTGAGTGCCGCGTGGCTCGTGCCACAAACCACAATGCAACCGACGTCGCCACGGCTCCAACGATCTCTGCGAGATCCGCCAAAAACTCCATAACCACCCTTCCTTCGCGTCTGCGGGGCAGGTGCCTGCCCTTTAGTTGGGTGTCACCAACGACGGCGGCATGACGGACAGGCGCGCATCTGCAGCTTCGGCGCATGGCCTCTACCTGACGTGCCGCTTCGCGCCGTATGCTGCACACAGGTCTCAGCCCTAACACCCCGGAGGAAGATCAAATGCAGATGCCCAAGCCGTCAGAGGCCGACAAGGAACGCTTCCGCGCCGCCGTACCGGAGCATCCTGATGTTGTGGTCAAGCCGATGTTCGGAAACCTGGGAGCGTTTGTGAACGGCAACATGTTCGCGGGGTTGTTCGGACCAACCATCGGCGTGAAACTCTCCGAGTCCGACCAGCACGAGCTCGAGGCAAACCACCAGACGCAACCCTTCGGCCCGGAAGAGCGCCCGATGGGTGGCTACGTCGGTCTTCCGGAAGCCTGGCAGGACGACGCCGAGCAAACGGCGGAGTGGGTGGCGAAGGCATTCGAGAACGTGTCGAAGATGCCGCCGAAAGCTGCGAAGGCGTCTAAACGCTAGCCAACCCCTCGACCGCGGCCATCCCTCGTTGACAGAAGCGTACGACGGCGGCATGACCGTTGGGTGCGTCACGAACCTTCAGTGCGGCTCACCTAAGTTTTGGGAGCTCGTCAGGAATCAGGGGAAGCACATGCACATGGAATACCGGGCTGGTGAATCAACGTTCGGTCCGCTGCCATTGAAAAGCATCTGGGAACCGCACATCCTTCGGGATTTCGAGCTCAGGGTCATCCTGCAGGTGGCCGGTTGCGAAGATATCGTTGCCCGCCTCCTGCAAGGCGGCGGTGTGGGTCCCGCGGACATACCACCCTTGGATGTCGCAAACTACGTAGCCAAGCAAAAGGGCTACCTTCCCCTCTTTGTCGGTTCGGACACGGAAGTCCGCATCTCAGAGGGCGGCGAGGACGTTCTCCGAGAGTTCTTTGCCTCGGATGAATGGAAGGGTCGGAACCGCAAGCAGACGCGGCGCTTGGGAGTTCATTCCCCGTGGTGGAATCGTCGCTTTTGACACGTCAGCCTCCCGCGCTGTGCCTAAAACAACCGGCTGTACCTCTCCGTGGCAGCCCGGGCTTCGCGCGACGAATAGCCGGTGTACCAACTCAGTCCCATAAGGCTGAACGAACCAGCAACCAGGCAGCCGACGGTGAGCAGATCGGATGAGAAGAATGTCAGACCTGAAAGGAGGCTGGCCGTGAGCCCAAGAAGGACCGTCACGGTAAGCCACTGTCGGCTCGACCACCCACGGACCCGCACGCCGGCGCCGTCGTGCCACCAAAGACGTGCGCGGAGGGTTAGTGGCAGCTTTTGTGTGAACGGAAATTGATCCATCGGGGCAGCATGGCATCCACCACCGACATTTTGACGCCGGCGCCAGAATCGGCGGCCTACGCCGCGTCCCTCATCTTCTCGGCGCCCAGGCGTCTCTCCAGAATCACCCCGGCAATCGTCGCCGGAACACCGATGAGCACGAGAAGAGTCATACTCCAAATCCCGCTGATCACGTGGGTAAATTGCAAAATCAAAATGGCCAGAATCAATGCCGTGGATGCCAAGCTCAGTATGCGGAACTTGCGTGCAGTAGTCATTCTGGAAATCGTCCCCCTACGAAGTCGTCTGCGAAGCGTATCGTCTCCTATCCCGTACGGCACATAGTCGTGCGAGGATGGCACAACTGACAAATGGGGGTTTCCAGTGATTAGTTCGCGGCGATTCGTGTGCATTGCGGCCGGATTTGCAGTTACCGGCATGTTGTCCAGCTGCACGTCTGAGCGGGCGACAGAGCCCGACGCCGGCCTCCCGCCCGTGCCAGGCCCGACGTTCGCGTCACTGGTCGAAGCCCGAGAAGCCGTCGCCGCCGTCGTCGGATGCGAGAGCGAGCCAACCGCGAGACCGATCGTTAACCCGGATCTGGCCGGGTTCACGGCCGAATACGCGGTTTGTGGCAGCAAGGTCCAGATCGAGTGGTTCAATAGCTCGGATGCTCGGGCCGACGCCGCGCAGGTCTACATGGATACCTCGCAGCCGTTGGCGATCGTTGAAGGCGAGAACTGGATCGTCGCAGACTTGTCCCTTGCCTTGGAGGAAAACTGGAGCGGCAAGGACCTGAACAAGGTGGCGCAAGAAATTGGCGGAATGTACACAACTTTGAACGGCTTCAAACAGTCATAGGCACCAGCCCGGCCTTGCCTCCGCTGCAAAGATGCACCGCGAATTAAGGTGGTTCCAACGCCAAGGAACAGGAACCACACATGCCGGACAACCAAGAACCCGAGCCCACCCCAGAGCTCGAAGGCCAGACCTCAATCCACGACTTCATAGCCCCAACGCCGGCCACAACCCCTGTGGAACTCAGGGAGCCGACGGACGCCGAAATTGCAGCGTTCTTCGAGGCCCAAAACAACTAACCGAACCCAAGAAAACCCATCCCCTAACAGAAGCCCCAAGCGTACAATCCACGCCATGGGATCTGCCCCAGATACCGTGATCATCGGCGCCGGCCAAGCCGGTCTCGCCACCAGTTACTGGCTCACGCAGGCGGGCGTCGAGCACCAGCTCCTCGAGCGACGCGACTCCCTCGGCGGCGCGTTCCAGGACCGCTGGGACGGGTTCTACATGAACACCCCCAACTACACGCTCGACCTTCCTGGGATGCCCTACACCGCCGATGACCCCGAAGGCTTTCTGCCCCGAACCGCCGTCGTAAACTTGCTCAGGCGATACGCCGAAGTGATCAGCGCTCCCATCCACACCGGCGTCGACGTCACCAAACTGTCGGCCGGAACGGACGGCACTTTCAGCCTCGAAACCTCGCAAGGCAGTCTGCACGCCAAGAAGGTAGTGCTCGCTACCGGCGCCTACCAGGTGCCCAAGGTGCCAGCCATGGCCGGCAAGCTTCCCAAGGAAGTCACCCAGCTTCACACGCACGACTACCGCAATCCGCAGCAACTGCCCGAGGGTGCCGTCCTGATTGTCGGCACGGGGCAGTCGGGCGGGCAGATCGCCGAAGAACTGCACGACGCCGGCCGCGAAGTCCATCTGGCCGTCTCCACCTGCCCCGAAGCGCCCCGCCGATACCGCGGCCAAGACATCCTCTACTGGCTCCTCGAAACCGGCAAACACGGCCCCGACTTCGGCGTCAACGCCCTCACCCGCGAGGCGCTCCCCTCCCCCGCCGCCCGCCTCGCGTGCAACCCGCTACTCTCCGGCGCTGACGGCGGGCACGACATCCACCTCCGCGAACTCGGCCGCCGCGGCATGCACCTGCACGGCCGCCTGGAAACGATCGACGACGGCGACATCACCTTCAGCGACGACCTCCCCGAACGCTTGGCAACAGTCGAGTCCGGGTTCGATCAGCGGATGCGGAAAGCGATCGACGCGTACATCGCGGCGGCCGGCCTGGTTGTGCCGAACCAGCCGCCGGTGCCGGGCGACGACTGGCTACCTTCCGAGCCCGCTTCCTTGAACTTGGCCGACGCCGGCATCACATCCGTGCTGTGGGCGACCGGGTACGGGCTGGACCTGTCGTTCATCGACCTCCCGGTGCTGGACGAATGGGGATACCCGCGCCACACCGGCGGCGCCACCGAACAGGCCGGGCTGTATGCCGTGGGGCTTCCTTGGCTGACACGGCACTACTCGTCCATCCTGGGCGGGGTGGGGCTGGACGCGAAGCTCTTGGCTACCCACATCGCCGGTGGATGACGTTTCGCCGCATCCGGTGGCGTCCAACCTTCCGATCATCGAAGCGCTGTAACCGTGGCCGTGGTTAAGGATCCCAGAGAACACATCAGTTTAACTGCCATTTGCTACTCAGGAGTGCTGATGTCAACGCGAGGTCCCAATCCGTTGGCGCTTAGATACCGCAGTGCACGTTCTATTGCATCAATCTTCCGCCGCAGTTCTTTGAGCGTAGGAGCTGCTTCGTCGGAAAACTCGTCGAGCCGCTCGTACTCGCGGCGCACTTCCATCTCGGTCTCGACAAGAACCTGCCACAGACCCATATCCGGTTCCAGGACTTGTTTCTGCCGAAGAATTGCGGCTGCGAGGCGGCGCTCAACAACGCCAACGAGAGTTTCCGCCGTGGTTCCAGGACTTGCCAGACCGTAAGCAATACCGCCTCCGCCGGCCGTGACGAGCGTCCCCGCAGTTAGCAGGCCCCCGATCATGCCGCCAGGACCAAAGCTCGCCAGCGCGCTCGTAATCACTGCGGCTCCTGCGAGGCCCGTTCCGGCAGCGAGTGCCAAGCCGCCCGTCGCTACGACGATGGCTGCCGCGCCCGCGCCAAGGGCACCCCACTTGATCCAGTTGACCCCGCGACTACCGCTGAGTGCTTCCTGCGCAAGCCTTGCTGCCGCGAACACGTCGGCGCCATACTGGCTTCCCAGCCCCATCTCAGCCGTCAGGTCTTCCATGGCTTCCTGCCACAGTTTTTTGGAGACGGTGATCTCGAAGGGGCGTATGACGTTCTCTGCTGCCAGCACCGTCAGAAGAACAACTGCTTCGTCTTTCGAGACATAGCTGCTCGGAAGCGGCTCGGGTACCGGAGCCCCGAGATCAGAAACGTCGAAGGCAAGCCCAGCAATTTCTGAAGGTATTCCCCTGCCTTCGCCGGAGTTTCGTTTCCTGATGTCCGCGACTACGGTTGCTTGCACTTGGCGAAGTGCCCCCGCGAAACGATCCTTTTGTTCGCCTTGCAGGCGCGCCTTCACCAGATAGGCGTAACGAAGGGCCAGAAGCGCAAAATGCTCTGTGGCGTCCAACGGAATTTCCAGCCCTTTATCTACCGGTGCCAGATCTGTCGTCTTAGAGCCATATAGGGCGTAGCCGATGGCGTCCGCCACAGCGTCGTGGGCCAGGTATTCGACGGCAGCGTGGGCTGCAATCGCAACTTTTCCTGTGTGAATACGGAGATCGATCAACCACGGAAATACCGATGACAACCCACGACGCGCAGCCACAGGGTCGGCGGCGTTCCAGAAGTTCACCCACCATGCCAAATTGGTCGGCGGCTCACTAAGCGTGTCGCGAAGTTTGTCGACGTCGAAGGCACCACACGCCAACGGGCTACCTATCGTGACCATCCCCGCGATCTCAAGGCCCACGGGCAAACGCCTGACGATGTCGGCGGCTATGACTGAGCCGAGGCTGTGACCGACGATCACGAGCCTCCCCGAGTCCGGAAGCTTGCTTAGGATTCTCTCCAGGACCTGAGCCCGAATCTTCTGATTAGTGAGGTAGTTTCGCGCTTGACCGAACGGGGGCGACGCCACTGCGGCATCGATCCAGACGTCACTGCCGATGTAACCGTTCCCTCTATCGTGACGCCCGAACCTGGACTCCAAGGCTCCGATGCGGCGCTCGAATTCGCGGCGGTTCTTTCTAGCTGCCTCGCGGAGAGGCTGCTTGATGGTCACTGCCGGCATCTTGCAAGGTTCGTCGGCGCCCTTCAGCGCGTGTGCATATTTAGGGGCTATCACGCGCAGCGACTCTAGATTGGGGTAGCCGAGGCGTACCAAAGACTGCGTCAGCTCGGCCATCCAGCGATCTTCTGGATCGCCTTCTCCCACTCCATGCAAGAACAGCAAAATCGATTCGTTCGACAAGAAAAGTCCCCTCGTGTCCACTCTCGGAAATCATCACTAATAACCCCAAGCCTTTCGGACAAGGATGTTCAATCGGCGGGTCATTAAGAATTCTGGCATCTGGTGAGATCAGATTCTGATAAATCAATCTCAGTGCGCTCGAAATTTACTATATGGCGCCGACGTCAGCATCTGAGGCGAGTATGGTCCCATACGCGCAACTTGCCAAATCACGCACCCGCTCCAACAGCGATTCGGGCTCCCGCGAAAGATCCACTGGAAACTCAACCACAGACACATCGGTATTCCTGACCCGGCGAACGCGGGACTCACCACGTCCCGCATAAACAAGCCAAGCACGCGGCACCCCAAGAGCGGTGCAGTAAGCCAGCATTTGGTAGTGATCAGCATTGGGATAGGCTCCACTGACGGACGCGGCCTTGTACTTGGCATCGAAGATCATCGCGGGTCGTCCCCGGATGGTGTGCACCACGTCAACGAACATCCGCACCCGATCACTACTTGCATACCCGGGTTCTGAGTCGTCCAGGAACGCTTCGTATTGCCACTCTGTCAGACCAGGGTATGGCTCCAGCGCCTCTCGAAGGGCGGTCGATACGAAGTCTTCAAACACAGTGGCCATGTTCACCACGAAGGATGCGACCGTACGGTGACCCATGCCGGCCTCGGCAGACATCGTTCGGAGGATGATCTCGGACAACCTCAATGCCGGCACATAGTGCGCATTGATCCTGGACTCGGTCCAGGTAGGCAGCGGAGCTCCATAGTTCAAGGCCGAAACACCGTCGAGCTTTGAATCCAGGTGCGCGAGTCGCCCGACAAGGGATTCAGACAGCCGCGGAACATGGAGCATCATCCGAAGAGCCGCCCGGAGAATCTGGTTCTCAGTAACGTCGGACGTGTAGTCGTCATACGAGACTTCCAGGGGTAGAAGTAGCCCAGGGCGCCGGGTCATCTGGTCGCCGACGCGGATGCGCCCCATGACGGTCCGCAGCGCTTCTTCCACATGAACGTAGCCATTGAGCGGGCCACGCTCGAGTGCTCGTTCGGCGTACCTCGCTAGCGATTCACCCAAGGCAGCAAAGAGGTCCTTGTCCTCGCCGGCAACGACGTTGTCCGGCCTGAAACCAGGATCGGCGGCATACCCCAGCAGAAAAAGCAGTTTGCTGAGACCTACCTTTTCCTTGGGTTTCACCCTGACGAGAAGGTCGTCAATCTGGACTGCACCTACTTTGCCGGAAGGCAGAATTGTCCAAGCTCCGCCATGCACTGGGACGACGGACACCAGCCCCGTGTCCCGGAGCGTGGCCGCAACTTCGCGGTCCAGGACGACGGGCTCCGGGTATCCACGAAGCTCGTCGAGGATGATCTCAGTCGGCACTAGTCTGTGACTTCGTCGTCCGATTCCGGCACAACGACAGTCGTAGCCAGACCGGCATCGCCCCTGGCCTTACGCCGAATGGCGGCGAGGCCGAATTTATCGCGGATCTTTTCCCGACTCAAACGGCCGAAGTACTGCTCCTCAAGCAGCGGTAGCAGTTCGTACTTCCAGATTTCGGCCAGACCCTGATCGGTCTCGGCGTGCTCCTTCATGAAGTAGGACGGCCCAATCATCAGGTCGCGGTTCGTCGCCTCGATTTCGCTGTTCAACGCATTCAAGAGCTCGGCGCGCAGGGCCGGTTGCCCGGTCGTCGCCAGAAATCGCTCCAACATACCGGAGATCATGCCCTCCTGTGGGTGAAGCTCCACGAAAGCGAACCGACGGCGGATTGCTGCATCCACCATGGCTATGGAACGGTCTGATGTATTCATGGTGCCGATGATGAAAATGTTAGGTGGCAGCACGAATGTCTGCTGTGGATTGTATTGAAGGCTGATTCCTTGGTCCCGGTACTCCAGCAGGAAATACAGCTCACCAAAGATCTTCGCTAAATTCCCGCGGTTCATCTCATCGATGATTAGGAAATAAGGCTTGTCACGATTGCCCTCCAGCGACGCCTCTGCGGCGATACGCCGCAACGGGCCAGGTTCAAGACTAAAGCCGACACTCCCGTCGTCGGACCTTGCGGGACGGTAGCCCTCAAAAAAGTCCTCGTACGCGTACGACGGATGAAATTGCACCGTTTTGACGTGGTCACCGTGCTCCTCACCCGCAAGGAAACGCGCGATCTTGCCCGCCAGATATGTCTTGCCGGTACCCGGCGGACCGTAGAAGACAATCTGCTGACGTGTCTGCAGCATCCGAATTACTTCTTGGATGTCTTCACGCTGGACATGCAGCCTGATCGCGAGGTCGTCGGTGGCCTCGCGTAGTTGAGGCACGACGGCGGCCTGAGGCGATGCGGCGGACGCCGGTTCGGAGCCGGTTACCTCGGGCTCAATCTCGAACCACGCGCTGATGACTGGGAGTCCATCTGTTAGGTCAACGATCGTTCCTTGCTCGTCTAATAGGCGCGGCAACGGCGCGGGAAGATCAGCGTTGGCAATCGGTACCTGCCTCCAGGCCACCTGCCGCCGCAAGCGGGACGTCTCGTCGTCCACGTACTCAACCTCCCCAGTAATTACTCCCAGGTAGAGGTTGCTTTCGAAAGCTGTGAGAACGAAGTCGTCTACCTTCATCTGAGTGAGGAAGCGGTAATATTCGAGCGTTTGTACCTTACGCTCGGCGTAGTCGATGTGCTGGTAGCCGTGGTTGACGGCGGCTTGGACTTCTTCGTAACTGGCACCCGGAACCAGTGTCCCCAAGTGCTGGGCGCGAGTGGAAACGAAGTCCTCTGCTCGCCACTTGTTGGCCATAGCCACGCCGCCCTGGTTCTGGCGCACAAGCCAGGCACGATGGCCTTGGGCAGTTCGTCTGATCCACTCGAAAGAATATGGCTCGTCATACCATTCGATCCGGTGCCCATCCCGCGCCGTCAGTGCGGCTTGGATATGCATTAGATCTCGGGCAATGTCGAGCTCGGCATTGCCAGTTTCACCGCCGATTACGTGCGCGAAGGCCTTACGGATCCGAACGCGGTGATCCCTGCTGACGATGGGTTCGCTGTATGACGGCCACACCAGGTATTCAAAGGCGTACCGAATGGCCTGAACGTCCTCCGATACGGCCTGTGTGGTCCGGAGGAGCAGTTCGGGGTCCTCCAGCAACGTGCCGGGCTCGCCCACAGTTTGGCGCACAGTAATGACCATACGCGCCAGCCAGCCCAAGTGCTTCCACTGGTACATATTGAAGCCAGTACCACCGTTGAAAGCACCCCCGGTAACCGCGAGTCCATCATCTATCTCGTCCGGCACCACTGACCCTGGCTCTGTTCCGATCCAAGACAACACCCGGTTGACTCGCGATCGGCGAGTAGCGCCCGTCAAGTTTGCGAGCGGCAAAGTCTGCAAAGCAATCAGTTCTGCCGCCAGCCGGACTACTCCGTCAGACGCTCCACTGAGTTGATGCTCCAGCTTGTCGAGGAACTTGCCATCGCCGAAGTCCGGCGCGTCAATGACCCTTCGGATAATCTCCTCTGCGTTTTCCACCGTCCATGTGGGAGCACCGCCACCGAACGGTGAAGGTTCAAGGAGCAGGCCAGCATCAATGATTGCCCGGGCTGCCTTTTCGGTTGTCGGGAATGGCCCATAGGGACGCGCACCAGGCGACAACTCATCGTCAACCTTGTCACCCCTCCAGGTCCTGAACGCTTCGCTGTCTGAGTGGTCCCACTCATTCGTCGGATCAACGTTCATCACGGTCCACATCAGGCCTTGGGCGTCCAGTCGGTCACGGAGATGAATGCCGTACTCAGGAGCCAGCCGGACGACTTCGTCGAGGGCTTCGAGCAAAAGTTCATAACGGCGAGCAGGTTCCCCGTTGGCCCCAGCTTTGTCCCATCCGACGAGCTTGAGAAACTTCTTGACGGCTTGAGCCCGATAGGGAGGGAAGTTGTAAGGATCCCTACTCATTAGAAGGAGGGAGGCAAATCCGATGATGCCTCCGACAGAGAACTGCTCCGGGTTGTGCGGACGAAGGGCAACGGTGAACTCATCAATGCGGCCAGCATCCATGTCACCTTCCCAAAGTAAAGCAATCACCGACCACAGATCGTCCGGCTGAGTTCTGCCCAGATCCACCAAACGCATCATGAAGTATCTGTTCATGAGATTCGACGACGCTATGTCCCTACGAAGCGCTTCGAACCATTGCGGATCTTGATGCAGGAAGATTTCTCTGGTCTTGCGGAGCCGTTCGGCCAGAGCGAGCTTGTAGCTGTACTCATCTGCGTCTAGATCGACAGTCGCGGAGAATTGAGCTGCGAACTCCATGAACCGATGCCATTTGGGATCGCTCATGCCGCAGCTCCCACCAATAGCGACCTCAAGCGGCATTCGACACAACGCGACATCCAGGAACTCCGAATCTGCTCAGTCGGCGCAAGGGGCATGCACCGTGGCCGTGGCCCATGCGTGGGCTACTGTCAGCTCGGCGTTCACGACCACCTTCATATCTAGCACCGCTAATGCGCGAATCGGTGGACGACACAGGGGTCGGCTGTATTTGACGCGGGTCGACTCTCTACCAGCTGCTTGTAGAGCCACACAACCGCCACAACATCCGCCTCGGCGAACACGGCCGCCAGTGCTTGCACCCGCACGACAAGCGTGCAATGACGACAAAGGTGAAAACTCCTTTCGCAAGATGGAACGGAGTGTTGAGCCCGACGTCGATTTTGATAGCACGCATACAGCAATTACTGTGCGAGAAGACGTTACATGAACCAGCAACACAACGAACGCGGAGAAAGCGATGCTGAAACCTCAAACAAGGTCTCTGGCCTTCATAAACAACAAGGGAGGCGTGGGCAAGACCACTTTGGCTTGCAACATGGCCTACCACCTTTCTAATGAAAGCGAGCGCAATATACTTGTGGTAGACCTTGACCCACAGTGCAACGCTACTCAGCTCTTACTTTCAGACTTGCAGTGGGATGAGTTGTATGGTGAATTTTCCCAGAAAGATGATCCGAGGTCTGTTCTTCATGCCTTACGTCAAATACGACGCGGTGATTCGGGAATCGATGAAACATATAAGCCAGTGCGTAGCGAGCGATTCCAGGTTGATGTTTTGCCCGGGCATCCTTCGCTAGCCCTTCTGGAAGATACATTCAGTTCATCATGGGAGTCGTTTGTAAGTGGTGACCTCGGCGGTGCACGCAGAACGCACTGGGTCGCCGAGTTGGTACGTGGTGCGACTGACTATGATCTCGTCATATTGGATGCAGGACCTAGCTTGGGAGCCTTAAACCGAACAGTGTTGGTGGGGGCAGACTATTTCGTAACACCAACTGCAGCGGACCTGTTCAGCCTTTTTGCCATCGACAATATAGGCGAGTGGATAAAGAAATGGTCTCGAAAGTACGAAACCGGGCTTAGAACGGTTCACGATGAGTACAGCGACGATTTTGATTTCTCATTTCCCGCAGACTCAAAGCTGGATGCAACGTATCTGGGATACACGATTCAACAGTATGTTTCCAAGACGGTAAGTGGAGGCCAGCGACGGACAGTCAACGCTTATGACAAATTCAAAAGACAAATACCAGCAAAAGCGCGGAAGCTCGCAGGGGTATCGGGACGCGCAGGCGAGACGTTAGACTTGGGAATTGTCCCACACATGTTCGCAATGGTGCCCTTGGCCCAGTCCCGGCATGCACCAATTGCCGCGCTTGTGACTTCTGATGGGCTGCGCGGCGCCCAAATCAGCCAGCAAGCAAAGTATCGGAGCCAACTCGAGGAGATCGGACTCAGACTCAAGCACAACCTCGACATTGCGGAGGGGTGGTCCTAGTGCCGGCCGTGGTTACGCCTGAATGGCCAGGGTTGCTCGTCGATCGAATTTCGAATCAAGATTTTGTGCTCTTCATTGGTGCGGGATTATCAAGTAATAGCCGCAATTCCAAGGGACAGACCCCACCTAGGTGGAGAGGTCTTTTAGAAAGCCTCAGGGATAAATTTGCTCCAGCAAAGTCACCGATTATGCGAGACGTGAATCGTGCACTAAAGGCTGGAGACCTCCTTCTAGCAGCAGAGTTGCTTGAGAACTATTGTGAGGCTAAGGGAATGATTTCTGATTTTCGCATCGAGATTGCGCGACTTACCGATGGCGGCCAGAAGCCTGAGCAGGTTTTTCAAAAGAATGACTTGCACGATCTTATCTCAGACTTGTTTCCTCGCATCATAGTCACTACAAACTACGATAAAATTTTGGAACGTCATTTTCAGGCTGGATATAATACACTTACCTATAGCCAGGAAGACATAGCTGCCCATGTTCGCCAGGGTAGTTATGTTCTAATCAAACTTCACGGAACTGTCGATAATCCGGCTAAGATGATCCTTACGAGAATGGACTTCACTCGACTCAGGAAAGACGGTAGGAATACCCTCGAAACTCTGGAAGCACTTCTACTCACTAAAACTGCTCTCTTTGTTGGTTATAGCCTAGATGATCCCGATTTGAGACTTATTTTGGAGAACCAGTTTGGAGCCAAAGGAAGTCTTCCCGGTCACTTTTTGCTCGCTTCTACAAAAACTTCTGATGTTCAACGAAACCTTTTCAAGAACGCCTACGGAGTCAATATCCTTGAGTACTCTGGTGACCACGAATCTGGTGTGAAACGAAGCCTCAGCGCTCTTGTCGAGTCCGTGGCAGCATCGAAACAAGAGGGCAATCCGTAGTTGTCGTTGTACTTGGCGGGGCCATCCAGTCGAACGTTTCTGGCATGCCCGCTCGCTGGCATTTTCCTACCTGGTCGGCGCCCGCCAACCTAGCTAACTGCAACCTATATGGACGATGGTGTCATCACAAGGATGTAGACAAATTCGACGGACCTACAGTCCTCCTTCGTGGAGACAGAACAGCGGTAGCGCTTTCCCCACATCATGCCCGACCAGACCACAGCAACCTCCAAAGGATCCGCCCCGCATGTCATATGACGAACCAGGACTCTTCGACCTCCCCGAGCCGGTGATCGCAGCTCCAGTCATCATAGACACACCCATATCTCCTGCGCAGATCGCGTCGATTCGCGATGCATTCGATATCGCCGGGATCACCGACATGAGTACGCGGCAGGAGGTCATACAGTCCTGCGTCGTCAGAAGGATCACCAACATCCGTGAGCTCTACTCTCGCGACGTACGGCAGGTCCTTGCTCGGATCGACGCCTGGGGCCGAATGGCTGAACCTGCATCCGGATCAGCCTGGGACAATCGGGAAGAGGACACCTGGATCGACAAGCTGTAGCTGTGAACCTACTGCAGCCAAACGGACTCTGACAGAGCGCGT
The DNA here is from genome assembly GCF_044748465.1 of Paenarthrobacter sp. NPDC089988. Classification (NCBI taxonomy): domain Bacteria; kingdom Bacillati; phylum Actinomycetota; class Actinomycetes; order Micrococcales; family Micrococcaceae; genus Paenarthrobacter; species Paenarthrobacter sp. NPDC089988. The sequence goes on along the minus strand of NZ_JBIVGD010000030.1, from coordinate 25,567 downwards.
CGATCCCGAATCACGCCTCAAAAACGTTGGTAATGTAGACCGGTAATGTCCAAGAGAAGTGTGTGCACGTCGCATGGGGGAACCGGGTGGAGCAAGACCGCTGGATCGAAGTAAGCGATTCGCAGTTCCCGCATGAGAACGAGGGCCTCGCCTACCTCAAGAGCAAAATCCCCGCGCAGAGCCCCTACCGGGTATGGAGCAACTTCGAATTCCGGGACGGCCGCGGTGGCTGGCACGAAGTCGACGCCCTGTTACTCGGCCGTGGCGGCCTGCACCTCCTAGAGCTCAAGTACTATTCCGGTCGGCTGACCGGCAACGACACGCAGTGGCTCCGTGACGGAAGACGCGCGGAACCGTCACCGTTGCTCCTGGCGCGACGCAAGGCCCAGTACCTGGCCTCGAAGCTCAAGGAAGCACTCCGTGAATGGGCGCGCGAAAAGGGTATCCAGATTGAGGACGAGCGGACCGTCATCCCTTTCGTCAATCAGGCGGTCTTCCTTCACCACCCAAGGTTTGTCAGCGAACTCCCGGCTTCCTCGGCGCTCGGTCTCTACGGGCTCGATGAAACAGAAGCTGCCAGCCATCTTTCCGGCATCAGCAACCTGATCGGCCAGGAACCGCGTGCCAATGCCGCCATCGGTCAGAACCAGGAAGCGATCCTCGTAGACCTCATGGCCCGCATTGGCCTGGTCCAGCGCCGCGAACGCGAGGCCGGGTCGTGGATTATCGAGGATGGAGCCCTCGACGAGGGACCGGGCTGGCAGGACTGGAGCGGCTATCACAAGGTTTCCAAGCAGGAAACCGTGCGGATCCGTTTCCAGGTCACGCCGCCAGGAACGTCGCAGTCCGTTGCCAGCCGCAACTACAAGATCGCCGAACACGAATTCCGGCTCATGAGCCGGCTTTCACACGACGGCCTATTGAGGCCCCGCGATCTGGTCGACTCCGAGCTCGGTGTCGGATTGGTTTACGACTACTCCGATGGCATGCAACGTCTGGACCTCTGGCTGGCCGGTCAGCCTAACGGGCTGCCCTTGGATCAGCGCTTGTCCATCATCCGTCAGCTGTCGGAAGCCCTCGACTATGCGCACCGCAACCAAGTGGTGCATCGTGGGCTGAGTCCCAAGGCTGTCTGGGTCAAGACGGTTCACGGACAGCCGAAGGTCCTTATCGGCGACTGGCAAAGCGGCGGATTGGCCTCTGGCCAGGTCCTCACCGGCCACGCCGCCGACGGCGTCACTTCGCTGCTCGACTGCAGGCCGGACCCCAATCAGGCAGACGCGTGGCTTACCGAAGCCTTTGAAGCGCCGGAGGGACGCTGGCAACCGGAATCAGCAGATCGAATCCGGGTGGACGTCTTTGCGCTTGGCGCCCTAGCTTACTTCGTCCTGGCATCGCAACGTCCCGCCGATTCGTCGCTGGTCCTTGCGGAGCGGCTGCGGAACCAACGTGGACTGGATTTGTCCCTCGAGCTGCCCTCGATCTCGCCAAGCATTCGCGAAGCCGTGCTGGGTGCCACCAGACCCGCCCCCGGCGAGCGGTTCGACGGCGTCGGTAAGTTCCTGGACGCATTGTTAAATTCCTCACCCTCCGCCGTGGCGGGTGAGGACGTCGACGCCGTCGACGCTGCCCCAGGCACAGTCCTGGCTGACGGACGGTTTACTGTCGTTCGCCGCCTCGGGCGAGGCTCGACTGCCGTCGGACTACTGGTTAAAGACGCGGACGACGACGGCTCCCAGCGTGTGTTGAAGGTCGCGGTGGACTCCAAGGCAGCCCAGCGGCTCCACGAAGAGGCCGCGGTGTTGCGTGCACTCTCCGGCCCACGCCTCGTCAAGATTGTTGATGGGCCGCTCTCCCTCGGGGACCGCTCAGCCTTGCTCTTGGACAGCGCTGGCGAGCAAACGCTCGGCGAGCTGCTGCGTGAGCGTAAACGTCTCTCACTGGACCTGCTGGAAAGACTCGGCCAGGACCTCCTTGAGGCACTTGTCCAACTGGACAAGGACGGCGTCGATCACCGTGACATCAAGCCAGGCAACTTGGGCGTCCGTGCAGAGCGCAGCGGCAAACACCTCGTGCTGTTCGACTTCTCACTTTCCCGCGCTGCGGCATCAGACATCGCTGCTGGCACCCCTCCCTATCTGGATCCATTCTTGGGTGGGGCCCGGACTCGGTTCGATTCTGCGGCGGAACGATACTCCGCCGCCGTCGTGCTGTTTGAAATGGCTACCGGTCACACGCCTTTCTATGGTGACCCGCTTGCCAACCCAGCGTCCGTACCGGACGAAGCCAGCATCGAGGCCCACGACTTCGACCGGGCCGTGGCCCCACGCCTCGTCTCCTTCTTCCGCACGGCGCTGGCCCGCGATGCAAAGCGACGCTATGACACCGCTACGGAGATGCTGGAGAATTGGCGGGCTGCGTTCCCGACGGATGCCACAACAGCACCCGAGAACTCGGATGAACTCGCGGCCGCGGCAACACCCGCCACCCCGTTGGAGCAGTCCGGTCTTTCGGCGCGCGCCCTCTCCGCTCTGGAACCGCTCGGAGTCGCCACCGTTGGGGAACTCACGGCCGTTGACCCCATCCGGCTCAACGCCCTACGCGGCGTGGGCGCTGGCCACGCGTCGAGAAGCTTCGGCCCGCGCCGGCTTGTGGCGGGAAAAGTTCGGTGAGAAGAAGCACGGCATCTCAGGTGCCGCGCCGCTCCCCTCGGTGCTGGCCCTTGCCGAACAGCTCATCGAGGCAGCCGGAACGAAGAAGGCGGTGCAATCCCGTGCCGCCGCTGGCCTGATCCTAGGAACATACGGCGACGTGGACGCGTTCGCCACACAGGCGCAGCTGGGTGCCAATCTGCCCAACCCGGTCACTGCGGCCGGCGCGAACCAGCTCGTCGGGAAGCTCCAGACCTCCTGGGCTGAGGAACCACGGGTGCTGGGTTCCCTGCGTCATCTGACCAGCGTAGTGAACGAGCGCCTTGCGGCCCTTGGTGGAACGGCAACGGTCGACGAACTGGCCGCAGAGGTGCTCACCCAGACCACGGTCGAGTCCGAGCGGACCGGCGAGAACGAACGCATCGCCCAGGGACTCCTGCGGATCGTCATCGATCGCCAGCGGGCCCTCAAGCGCGCGGACGTCAACGACGAACCCCTTGAACTGCGCCGGCGGGAGGGCAACGCACTGCTGATCGCCAGCGAGGCACCCTTGCTGGATGTGGCAGAACGTCTTGGCCGAGAAGGCGATGCGCTGCTTGCCGAGTCAGCCTCGCAGCCCGCCCTTGTTCCGGCCGAACGCGTGCAAAAGCGGCTGTCAGCGATACTCGACGCTGCAAGCATCGAAGATCCTTTGCTGCGAGACAGGGTCCGCCTCGCGCGTCTGGCCGCCGGGTTATCGCGCCATGCCGCAGCATCCGGGTCCGGCGAACTGCACCACCGGGATCTGTCCCAGGTCGAGTCGCTGGGGCTTGCCCTGCGCGGAGTGGCGGGGCCACAGCGACTCTCGCCTCGCGAAATCGTGGACCGCGTCCGAGTCCGTTTTCCCGGTGTGCCGGTTCTCCCGACATCAGGGCGTCTCGCCGAGTTGCTCCGCGAGGCCGGCCTAGAGCTTGTCCACGACCCGGAGTCCGGGACCTACGGGTCGCCGACCATTCTGGAACCGACCCGGAGCAGCTCCTCGCGGCTCGGCACCGGAACACATGTTGGCGGTATTGTTTCCGGCGAATCCACGCCGGAGCAGAGGCTTCGAGAGAGCGTCACCCTGCGTTCCTTCCTGGCGTTGGGCGCTCGCGCCGACCGCTGCGAGTCGCTGGCCGCCAGGCTGGAGGCGGAGTTTAACGCGCGGCGGATTGATGTGACTGCGCTGCTGCTCGATGAGCTGAAGTCCCTGAGCCGACGGGACGGTTTCCCCTCATGGGATGCACTGGTCCGCGCGGACGCACACCCGGAGAACGATAGGGCCACTCGCGGTGTGGCCGCAGCGGTGAAGCTGGCTGTGCCCGTTGTCGAGGCGACCATCGCAGAAGCGGTTGCTGACACATTTGGCCGGGAATCCCGACCGGTCGTCATCGTTGAAGCTTCGCCCTTGGTCCGCTACGGGCATGCTGACCTCGTCCGGCATTGGAGCGATTTGTCCACCCGGCGCGGCCAGGCGGTATGGGTGGTCCTGCCTCAGGTAGGGGCGAACCAGGGACCGCTGCTTGACGGCGTCTCGGTCCAGACGTCCCCGAATCAATACCTCCGTGTCGACACCGCTTGGATCGACGCTCCTAGAAACCTCAACGCGGCAGCCGTCGAAGGAGCCACCTTATGACCATCGGCAAGGACCTCACCCCCAAGTTGCAGAAGCTGGTGCTCCGGGTCGAAGACGACCTTCGCGCCAGGCTGGAAGAAGATCGGGAGCTCAAGGCCAAGTGGCAGTCCGAGCACGCGGACGCGCTGCACGCCGAACGCACCTCCTCCGCCTGGGTCAGCTGGCGCGACGACCGCATCACACAGGCCGCAGTCGGCTGGGTGCTGACCACGGTATTCCTACGTTTCTGCGAGGACAACGCGCTGCTCTCCAAGGTCTGGATCTCTGGACCCGGCGCCCGTCGGCAGGAAGCGTTCGACGCCGAAAACGCGTACTTCCGCGCTCACCCGGAAAACACGTGGCGTGAGTGGATCCTGAAAGGCATCACCCACCTGCGCTCTTTCTCGTCCACCGCAGCGCTGGTCGACGAACATGCGGCCCTCTGGCAAGTCTCCCCGTCGGGCGCCATGGCAAAGGAAATCCTAGACTTCTGGCGCGCTACTGACGAAGCCGGGTTCCCCCTCTACAGTTTCCAAGACAACGAACTCTCCACCCGCTTCCTCGGAGATCTCTACCAGGACCTCTCCGAGTACGCGAAGAAGACCTTCGCACTGCTCCAGACCCCGGAGTTCGTCGAGGAATTCATCCTCGACCAGACGCTCACCCCGGCTTTGGCCGAGCGCCCGCTGGAAGGGTTCAAGCTCATCGACCCAACCTGCGGATCCGGGCACTTCCTGTTGGGCGGCTTTAGGCGCTTACTGGATGAATGGAACACTAAGGCTCCCAACTTGGAGCCCCGCGAACGTGTGCAAAAGGCCCTGAATGCGATCCACGGCGTGGACCTCAACCCTTTTGCCGTTGCCATCGCCCGCTTTCGGCTTACCATCGCCGCGCTGCAGGCCACAGGCGAACTCGACCTGGAACGTGCACCGGACTTCAGCTTTCACTTGGCCGCCGGCGATTCGCTTCTTTTCGGACGGACCACAGGATCCTTCGAAATCGAGGGCTTTGACCTTGATGCCCGGTCCGGAGGTTTCGCTTACTCAAGCGAAGATCGGGATCAGCTGGCCAAAATCTTGGCTGACAATCAATATGACGCAGTCGTCGGGAATCCCCCCTACATAACTGTCAAGGACAAGACGCTGAACAAGCGTTATCGGAAGATATATTCAACGTGCAAGGGTACATATGCCCTCACAGTTCCCTTTATGGAACGTTTCTTTAGCCTGGCACGACACGGCGTAAACGGGCAGCCAGCAGGTTGGACAGGCCAAATCACCTCCAACTCGTTCATGAAACGCGAATTCGGCTCCAAACTCATTGAGGACTTCCTCGCCCATCAAGATCTTCGCCTTGTTGCTGATACCTCGGGAGCGTTCATCCCTGGCCACGGAACGCCCACGGTAATCATAATTGGCCGTCACCAGCACCCTGTCGGCACGACCGTTCGAGCAGCCCTTGGTCTGCGCGGCGAACCCGGCCGCCCCGAGGACCCCGAGCATGGCTTCGTCTGGCAGTCCATAACGAGGCACATCGATCAACCGGGTCACGAGGATAGCTGGATCACAATCACAAACCTCGAACGCACGGGCCTCGCAGCACATCCGTGGTCCCTCAGCGGGGGCGGCGCTGCCTCGCTGCTTGCCGCCATTAACACCACTGGCCTGCGCCGCATAGATGCCCGTCGAATTGGCAAGTTCGGGATTATTGGTGCTGACGAGCCCCTAGTGCAGCCAAAGGGTCTGGCAGAACGGCGAGGCTTGGGTGAATTGTGGAGCCCTGTCCTTCTTGGGAGTGGCGTGCGGGATTGGACCTTGTCCTTCCAGGATGAAGTCATGTTTCCATACGATAATTTGCACCAGATAAGCCACGATCTCCCTGACGCCACAAAAAGATGGCTGTGGCCTTTTCGTGTGACCTTGAATTACCGAAGCGATTTCAACGGAACATATGCTGAAACAGGAAAACCTTGGTTCGGTTGGCATCAGCTACCCCAAGATCAAGATACTAACTCATGGGCTATAGCATGGGCTGAAGTAGCAACACTTAACCATTTCGTGCTGCTGCGAGACCGGCTTCCTGTTAAGCAGACGGCCCTGATTATCAAGCTGTCTGAAGAATCCACCGAAGATGACCATCTTGCACTTCTGGGCATCCTGAATTCGTCCACTGTCTGCTTCTGGCTCAAGCAGAACTGTTTCAATAAGGGAAATGGTGGAATTGGTGGCGGGATCGGTGACGAGGATTGGGAGCCCCGTTACCAGTTCAATGCGGTCAACATTGCCGACATCCCGATTCCATTCACTATGCCCGTGGAGCGTGGCAAAGAACTAGATCTATTGGCGCAAGCTCAATCATCGCTAATCCACCAAGCAATTGCGCATGACCAAACACCTTCAGCAGAAATCCTTCGCGAGGCACGCAGTCGCTTCGAGTCGATCCGCCAGCAAATGATCGCTAGGCAGGAGGAATTGGACTGGGCGGTCTACGGCCTGTACGAGTTCATCAATGACGACATGACGTACGAGGGCGACGACTTGCCGCAGATCAAGTTTGGCGAACGGGCGTTTGAAATCGCCCTCGGCCGCAGGATCGCTTCAGGCGAAGAGGACACAGCCTGGTTCAGCCGCCACGGCTGTCTCCCGATTTCCGAAATCCCGACCCATTGGCCTGCGAAATACCGTGAATTGGTTCAGCGGCGACTGAATGAAATCGAAAGCAACCCACAAATAAGTTTGCTGGAGAAACCGGAAAACAAACGCCGGTGGGCCGCGGATTCGTGGCCGAAGCAGCAGGAGAGTGCCCTTCAAGAATGGCTCCTCAGCCGTCTCGAAAACAGCTCGTACTGGTTCGATTTCCAGGGCCGTCCTGTAGCTCTCAGTGTGTCGCAGCTCGCCGACCTTCTCGCCCGCGATCCTGATTTCGTCAGTGTGCTGGGGCTGTGGGCAGGCACAGTCGACGTCGACGTAAGCAATGCTCTGACGCGTCTCGTAGGTGACCAGGCCGTTCCTTACTTGGCTGCCCTGCGACTCAAGGACTCCGGTCTCCGGAAGCGAGAAGCCTGGGAGGAGACCTGGGACTTGCAGCGTCGTGAAGAAACGGGCGAAAGTGTGGGCCCGATCCCGGAGCCACCTAAGTACGCGATGGCAGACTTCCGAAAAGCGTCTTGGTGGCAGGCTCGCGGAAAACTCGACGTGCCTAAGGAGCGCTTCGTCCTGTATACGGACGCCGGACGTTCCACTGACCCGACGCTGCTGCTGGGCTGGGCCGGTTGGGACCACGCCCAACAGTTTCTCGTTCTCGCCACAATTATGGACGAGCGTATCGCTGAGGGCGCCGATGACGCCCAGCTGGTTCCACTCGTCGCTGGCATGGCGGAAGTGCTGCCCTGGGTCAAACAGTGGCATGCCGACATCGAGCCCGCCTTCGGCATGAGCATGGCCGATTTTTGTTCCGCACAGCTGGAGGAGCGCATGACCCAGCTGAATGTCTCGACCACCGATCTGAAGGCCTGGCGTCCCACGTCGGCCGCACGCGGCCGACGTGCCGTCAAGGAGAACGCATGACCATCCTGCTTCGCGACGTTTTTGACATCCCTGAACGCGCGGGGGTGGAGGATTATGTGCTCCGCCTCACCGACGCCGTTAGTGGCGAAGGCGCCCGGCACGCCCTTGACGACTACGTGGTCACACCGTCCTTGGTCGATGCCTTCGATTCGGCCTTGGGGCTGGTCTCAAACGCCCTTACGACCGGTATCAACCGCGGTGCATTCCTGACGGGTTCCTTCGGTTCCGGTAAGTCCCACTTCATGGCTGTCCTCCACGCCCTGCTGCGCCACGATCCAAAAGCCCGATCTGGTGGGGAGCTCCAGGAGACCGTTGCCCGGCACGACCGTGTGCTGTCAGGCAGGAACATACTGCCTTTGGCCTTCCACTTCCTGGACGGCCAGTCAATGGAACAGGTCATCTTCGATGCGTATATCCGGCACATCCAAGCCGCCCACCCAGACGCCTCCTTACCTGCTCTCTTCGTTTCCGACGCACTCTTTGAGGACGCGGAGAACCTGCGCCGGCGAATCGGGGACAGCGCGTTCTTCCAGGGTCTTGCAGGCGACGCGGCCGACGACGAATTTGACGAGTTCTCCGGCCTGCTCGGTTCCAGTGGCTGGGACTTAGACCGCTACCACGCGGCCCGCAACGCATCCGTACAAAGCGTGGAGCGGCAGTCACTGATCAGTGACCTCGTGGGGACGTATTTCAAGGCGTTCGTCCGATCCGGCGCATATGTGGACTTGGACACCGGCCTGGCCGCTATGTCGTCTCACGCCAAGGCGCACGGCTACGACGCTGTCGTCCTGTTTCTCGATGAACTGGTTCTCTGGCTCGCGTTCGGCATGCACGAGCCCGAGTTCTTCCGCCGCGAATCCCAGAAACTGACCAAACTGGTGGAGGGCTCCTACGGAAGCCTCGAGGCCCCCTTGGTCTCCTTCGTAGCCAGGCAGATGGACCTGCGCAAGTGGTTTGCAGACGCCGGCGCCAACGGTGTCCAGCAGGAGGCGCTCGAATCCGCGTTCCGTCACCAGGAGGGACGCTTCGCAAAGATCGAACTGGGCGATGACAACCTCCCGTTCGTCGCCAGCAAGCGACTCCTAAAGCCCACGGACGACGCCGCGAGGCAGTCGGTAGACGATGCTTTCACCCGGTTGGACCGCAATCCGAAAGTCTGGGACGTGCTGCTCGACGGGGTCAACTCTGATGACCAGCACCGCGGTTCCGATGAGAAAGCCTTCCGGCTCACCTACCCCTTTGCCCCTGCCCTGGTTTCCACCTTGCGTTCCCTGGCCAGCGTCATGCAGCGTGACCGCACCGCGCTGAAGGTTATGCAGCAGATGCTGGTTGACCGTCGGAACACGATGAGCATCGAGGAGGTCATCCCCGTCGGAGATAGCTTCGATTACATCGTTAGGGGTCAGGCCGGTGCCGCTCTTGACGCCCAGGCGGCGGCGCTCTTCCGCTCTGCCACGCAGCTGTATCAGGACAAGCTGCTGCCCAAGATTCTCTCCACCCACCACCTTGCCGCATCCGACCTGCAAGATCGGTCGCGGCTGTCGCCAGCATTCCGCGCGGATGACCGGCTCGCCAAGACGCTGCTGCTCTCCGCTGTCGCCCCCAACGTCCCTGCTCTGAAGGCGCTGACCGCGGCCCGGCTTGCTTCGCTTAACCACGGTTCGATCGCGTCCCCGCTGCCCGGTGGTGAGGCCAACATCGTCCTGGCAAAGGTGAAGAATTGGTCGCGCGAGGTGCCCGAAATACACGTGGGCTCCGAACCGTTGAACCCCATCATCCGGGTGCAGCTATCCAACGTGGACTATGAATCGATCGTAGAAAAGGCCAAGGGCGAGGATAACCCGGGGCGCCAACGCGAACTGATTCGCAAGTTGGTCGCAGAAGGGCTTGGCCTGGACATGGGTGACCCCGACGCCTGGAACGTCTACCGGCACCCCGTCGTGTGGCGTGGCTCCAAGCGCGAGGTCGAACTGGTCTTCGGGAACGTGCGCGACGCCAGCTGGCTCACAGATGAGCATTTCCGTTCAGGGGCCGGTGCTTGGCGCTTCGTCATTGACCACCCCTTCGATGAACAACAACACACAGCCACGGAAGACATCGAGCGAATCGAGAATTTGCGCGCCCGCAATTTCACCTCGCGCACGGTAGTCTGGTTGCCGCGTTTTCTCTCCGCGGAATCCATGCGGGACCTGCGTCGGCTAGTAGTGTTGGACTGGCTCCTGGAGGGCACCGGAGACCGGTGGAACAGTCACGCCAATCACCTCAGTGAGGTCGACCGCCAACAGGCCCGTGGCATCCTCGAATCTCAGCAAGCAGCCCTGCGCGAGGGACTGCTACGTATCATTCAGCAGGCTTACGGAGCGGCGACCCCCGCACCCGGGTCTCTGCTCGAGGACCCCGCGCATGTGGAAGTCCTATACTCCCTGGATCCGGAATACGTGCCGCAACCCCCGGTCGGGGCCACGCTCGGGGCAGGCTTCAGACAGTTGGTTAATCGCGCTTTCGAATCCGCTTACCCGGGCCATCCGCGCTTCGAGCCGGAGGACACCGAGGTCAGGTTTGCCGATCTCAAGGCCGTCGCCTCGGCTTTGGAGGCCGCGGCTGCGGAACCGGAGGGCCGAGCCCCTTACCCCGGCGATGCACGGACGGTCCGCCGGATCGCCAACCCGCTCGAGGTTGGGCTTGCGGGGGAAACCCACTTCCTCTTTGGTGACGGACGCTTCGGTCCTTGGGGCGCCGCGATTGAGCAAGGGCTCTCACGTGTGGGCATCGGCAACGACGACGCCGTCACGGTTTCTAAACTGCGCGAAATCATCGATGGGGTCGAACCGACCCACGGGCTGCGCACTGAAGTCTCCGACCTGATCGTAATTGCATGGGGTCTGCTGCGCCAGCGTGCTTGGTTCAACCACGGCGGTGCACTGCCCGCCGCTCCTGCACCGGGATCGCTCCAGCCAAGCATGGAGCTGCGTCCGCAGCCGATGCCGACCGAACAGGAATGGGAAGCTGCCCGCGCTACGGCGGGTCGCGTATTCGCGATCGAAGCCCCGAAGTACCGCACGCCTGCCGCGGTTGCCACCCTCGCTGAGGCTACACGCACGCTTGCACGCAGCCGCGTCGGCGACACAGAAGCTCTGGTCAATGCGTTGCAGTCTGCCGCCACCCGTCTCAAGACAGATGGGGGCGCCCGATTGGTGCTCGCCGGCGGGATTGCGAAGGCTCTCGGTGCCTTGCAGCACCAAAATGGCGTGACACTGATCCAGACCCTTGCCGGGCTGGACCTCCCGGCCACCCCGGAGGAAGCTTCAGCCTCCCTGGCCCGGGCTAAGGACGTTGTCGCCGCCCTGTCGGACTTCTCCTGGAACCGGCTGACGCCCGTCCGCGAGGCCGCCGCCAGCCATAGCGAACGCGCGGATGCCGCCCAAGACATCCTCGACCATCTCACCACCGCTATGAACGGCCATGAGCACGCCTATCCATGCACGAAGGCGCTCAAGACCGCCGAAGATAGAATATTTGATTGGCTCGCCAGCGCACCTGTGCCCCCGACGCGCCCGGTGATTGGTCCGGTTCCCATCGTCACTCCTCCGGTAGTCATTTCAGATCCCATCAAGCCCGACGATGTCACGCTGCCGAATATTGACCTAACCGGGGATAGCCAGCCGGGCGGAGCCTGGCGCACCGCCGATGCCAGTACCGCGGTGGGCGAGCTCCAACGGTTCCTAAGGGATAACCCTGGAAAACGAATCGAAGTGCAGTGGAGGGTCGTCGAGTGAGCGCGCAGGCGACCGCCGCCGGCACGGTAACCACCGCCGTCGTCCGTTCTCTAGTCTCCGCTGCCCGCAAGCACGGCACCCAGCGAGTGATCGGCCTCCGTGCCGTCCCGGAACCCGGCGCTGAACGACGCTTCGCGGATTCCGGGGAAGCCGTCCACGTCCTGCCCTGCATCTCCTCTCTGGCCATACGTGATGCTCTGCGCAACCGTCCCGCTGGGGAATGGCTCGTCATCCTGACCGACCGGTCAGAGGAAGACCTGGGCGCCGGTATTCTGGGGCATTTCGCGCACCAAAGGCTCCAGACCCCTGGGGCCTGGGAGGCCCTTAAGGAGCGTTTCGGCGCCGACCGGATCGACCGCGCGTTATCCACGCTGAAGCAGCGGTTGCCAGTGGCGCAGGGTTTATTGCGCATCACTCCCGACGAAGGCTGGCCCGTCGCCCCGGGCGCCGTATTAACCATCGATCATGCCTTCGGCTCCGTTGCGGAGCGCCAGCTGGCACTGCCCCGCGGTCCGATGGATGCCCTCAGCGTTGTGGACTGGACCACGAGATCAGATGCCGCGGACCGTATGGCGGACCTGCGCGAATTCGGCGGTAACGAACTCGCCGACGCCGTGCTCCAGTGGTTGACCGACCGTGCGGGGCAGGCAGGCACACCGTTGCTGCGGTTGCTCCTCACTGGCCGGGCCGCCGAGTCCGTCCCGATCGGAATTGCGCTCAATGTTCTGACTGGCACGGCCGGACGGACTGCCCACGATCAACAGCTCGCTCAGCTGGCACTGGCCCGGCTCGAACACCTATGGAATGGTTCAGTCGAAGCGGTCACCCCGCCTATGCTGGCGGCGCTGGGCAAGGTTGCGCGCAGCGTTGTAGAAGCTCAGCTGGACGATCCCGCGCACTGGCAGGAAGGTCATACCGCGCTGCAGGCTGCCGACCGATTGCTTTTCAAGATTCAGGCAGCCAGCCTGGGAAGCGATTCGCAGGTGCTGCCCACCGGGCTCACCGCGTCACTCCATCGGCTCGCGGAATCGCTCCGATCCTTCCCAGCATCGGGGATCGACGTCGTGGAGGAGGCCTGGTCGAGGGTGGAAGCCCATCGCTTGGCGTATCCATTACGAGGAAACGCCCGGGATCCCCGAGTGGATCCGTTCCGTGCCGCCATCCGGCTGGCCCGCTGGCTCAGCAGCGACAACGTGCTGCCGGACCGTTTCGCCGCCGCGGTGCAACTTCAAGCCCGCGACCATGCGTGGGTCGACGCCGCGTATAACGATGCGGTGGGCGGCGTAAGCGACCAGCTTCTGGGTGAAGGTCTCGGCACCATCGCCCGGCTCACGGAGCAACGACGCCACGGCCACGACCGGGCCTTCGCACGCCTGCTGGCCGCATCAGTCGCCTCAGACGAGGGTCTGACGACCGGCCGTTTGGACGGCGCCGGAGACCAGGTCTGGCATCTGGAGCGGTTACTGCCTTCGGTTGTGCTACCGCTGGCGCGGTCGAAGAACATCCTGCTGTTGGTCCTCGACGGCATGAGCGCCGCCAGCGCCGCGGAGCTGACCTCCACCGTCCTGCACGGCAACGAGGGCTGGTCCGAGGCTATCCAGGCTGCCGCGGAACGTCGAGGGTCTGCCGTGGCCGTGCTGCCGACACTCACGAATGTCAGCCGTGCGTCCTTATTGAGCGGCGAGCTGACCTCGGGCGGACAGTCCCGTGAATTGTCAGGCTTCGCCGCAGTGGCGAAAGCCGGCGGGATTTCCCGGTCCGCGCTCTTCCACAAGGCTCCGCTGGATTCGTCGCGTCCAGGATTGGCCTTGCAGGACGACATTTCCGTTGCCATCGCCGATCCCCAGACACAGCTCGTGGCCTGCGTTCTTAACACCATCGACGACGCCCTGGACAAGAGCGACCCGGTCGGAACCACGTGGACGCCCGACACCATCCGGCACCTCCGACCGTTGCTATCCGCCGCGATGGCCGCCGGACGCACCGTGGTCATGACGTCCGATCACGGGCACATCGTGGAGCGCCGCCGCGGGGAACTGCGCGCGTTCGGTGAAGCGAGCAGCGCACGGTCCCGGGCTCCGGAACCGCCCGCCGGTGACGACGAGGTGCTGGTCCAGGGCCGCCGAGTCCTGGCCGAAGGCGGCAGCGCAGTACTCGCCGTCGACGAAACCTTGCGCTACGGACCGATCAAGGCCGGATACCACGGAGGTGCTTCCCCTGCCGAGGTAGTGGTTCCGATCGTTGTCTTGGTTCCCGGCGATAACGTCCCCGACGGATGGAAGCTGGCGCCGTCACAGGAACCGCTGTGGTGGTCGGTCGCAGTCAGCGGCCCCACAGCGCGCCCGGCAAGTCCCGGTGCCGGGCTGACGAAGACAGCCAAGGACAACATCCCATCAATGCTCGACATCCTCGACTCCCCCGACCCGGTCCCCGCCGCGCCGGGGATCGGAGCCGCCGTCGTATCTTCTGGCACATTCAAGGCGCAGAAAGCGATCGCAGGCCGCCTTGCCGTTGCCGATAGCCAAGTCGCTACGCTCCTGGATGCCCTGGCCGCTGCGCCGGGGACCCGGCTGGTCAAGGAGACGGCCGCCGTCGTCCTTCAGATAGCCCCCACGCGCATGGATGGGGCAGTGGCCCAACTGCAGAAGCTGCTCAACGTCGAAGGCTACGGGGTGTTGCGTGTCGACGGTTCCACGCTGGTCCTGGACGCACGCCTGCTTCGTGAACAGTTCGGGGTGGCAGAGCGTGACTGAAGTCTCTCCGCGCAGGCGCCGTGAAGTCATCGACGCGCTGCGGCGTGGCACGGTTCCTTCCAACGGGCTCGACCTCCTCGCAGTCGGTCTGGACCGGTTCCAGCGCGCCGTCGACGAGGAACTCGAAACGGTCGCGGGGAGTGGTGCCGTGGTCAAGGCAGTCCGCGGTGAGTACGGCACCGGTAAGACCTTCTACACCCGCCATCTTGCGGAGAAGGCCCTCAAGAAGGGTTTCGCCGCCGCCGAAGTGCAGATTTCCGAGACCGAAACCCCGCTGCACAGGCTTGAGACCGTCTACCGGCGGATTACCGAATCGCTGCGCACTGCCTCGGTGGCGCCCAGCGCGTTCCGTTCCGTCCTGGATGCCTGGCTGTTCACCCTCGAGGACGATGCCATCGCCGCACACCCCGCGCTGGCTACCGCCTCGGCGGGTGACTTGGCGGCCGCCGCGGATGAGCTGCTGGACCGGCGTTTGGCCGACGTGAGTGCCAAGACACCTGCCTTCGCCCAGGCACTCCGCGGTTACCGGGCAGCCGTAGCCGCTGGAGATGCTGCCGTTGCGGACGGGCTTGCCGCATGGCTCGGTGGCCAGCCCCATGTGGGCGCTTCGGCCAAGCGCGGGGCCGGAATCCGCGGCGATCTTGACCACTTCGGCGCCCTGGGATTCCTGCAGGGTCTGCTGCTGATTCTGCGCGACGCCGGGCATCCCGGCCTGCTGGTGGTTTTGGACGAGGTCGAGACCCTGCAACGGATGCGATCGGATGTTCGGGACAAAGCCCTCAACGCGCTGCGCCAGCTCATGGATGAAGTGGATTCCGGTCGGTTCCCGGGCTTGTATCTGGTGCTGACCGGAACACCGGCTTTCTTCACCGGGCCATCGGGGGTGCCCCGCTTGGCGCCCCTGGCACAGCGTCTGGCGACGGATTTCGGCACCGATTCGCGCTTCGACAACCCCCGGGCCGTACAGATCCGTTTGGCCGGCTTCGACCGTGAAGCGCTCGAAGCGTTGGGCATTAAGGTACGGGACCTCTATCTTCTCGGGGCCGATGCTCCTGACCGTATCCGCCAGCGCGTAGACGATCCCTACATCTCCGATCTGGCAGACGCCGTGGCCGGCGGGCTGGGCAGCAAGGTGGGCATCGCGCCAAGGATCTTCCTAAAGAAACTCATCGGCGACGTGTTGGACCGTGTTGACCAGTTCGATGACTTCGACCCGCGCCAACACTACGCCTTGACCCTCGTCCGCGAGGACCTTAGCCCCGAGGAACGCAACGCCGTTGGCGGCACCGTCGGAGTGGCCGGCGGGTACGCGGTGACCGCGGACGACGTCCAACTCAACCTATGACCCAGCTCGCGGGGTTCGACGCACTCCACACGGTGGTCCAGCACCACATCGCCAACACGCTGGGATGGGGCGGCCTGCGGCCGCTGCAGTCAGAGTCCGTCGGTCCCGTCCTGGGCGGGAACGATTGCCTGCTCCTGGCTCCCACAGCTGGCGGTAAGACCGAGGCAGCGTTGTTCCCGTTGCTGACCCGTATGGCCGAGGAGGGCTGGACGGGAACTTCCGTGCTCTATGTGTGTCCGCTACGCGCGTTGCTGAACAACCTGGAACCGCGGGTCGCTTCCTACGCCGGTTGGCTCGGACGAACCGCGTCGGTCCGGCACGGCGACACCACTGCAGGTGCCCGCAAGCGTCAAGTCTTCGACCGACCCGACATCCTGTTGACCACACCGGAATCGCTCGAATCGATGCTGGTCTCGACCCTGACGGATCCGCGGCAACTCTTTGCAGATGTACGTGCCATCGTCGTCGACGAGGTCCATGCCTTTGCCGGGGACGATCGGGGCTGGCACTTGTTGGGCGTTGTGGAACGGATCTCTCAGCTGGCCGGCCGGCCGCTGCAAAGAATAGGACTGTCCGCGACGGTCGGCAACGCCTCGGAGCTTTTGACGTGGTTGCAAGGTAGCAATCGAGTCTCGGGGATGCCTGCCTCCGTTATCGCTCCGGATGGTGGCTCTGCGGCCGCACCGGAGATGCAGCTCGATTTCGTAGGCAGCGAATTGAACGCCGCCAAAGTGATCACTGCCCTGCATCGCGGCGAAAAGCGTCTCGTCTTTGCCGATTCGCGGCGGACGGTGGAAAAGGTTTCGCTGGGGCTGCGGGATCTTGAGGTGGAGACCTTCGTTTCGCATTCCTCCTTGTCCGTCGATGCCCGCAGGCAGGCCGAGACCGCGTTCTCCCAGGCCCGCAACTGCGTTATCGTGTCCACCTCGACCCTGGAGCTCGGCATCGACGTGGGCGACCTCGACAGGGTCGTCCAGATCGGCGCACCGCGCACCGTCGCCTCGTTACTGCAGCGACTCGGCCGGACCGGCCGCAGGCCGGGAACAGAACGAAACATGCTTTTCCTGTCCACCGACGACGCGCAGTTTCTTCGCGCCTGCGGCCTGCTGTTGCTCTGGTCTGAGGGCTATGTGGAGCCTGTCACTCCCCCGCCCTCGCCCTTGCACGTCGCAGCACAACAACTCCTAGGGTTGACACTGCAGGAGCGTCGGGTGGGAGCCAACACCTGGCAGGAGTGGTTCTCCGGTCTCGGGCTCGCCTCGCAGGTCGATTGGCAGCACATTGCAGCCTGGCTGGTGGAAACCGGACACCTCGATTCTGACCAGGGGATGCTCTTCATGGGCCCCGAAGCTGAGCGGAAGTACGGCGGCATCCACTACCGGGACCTCATGGCGGTGTTCACTGCGGACCCGCAGGTAGTAATTCTCCACGGCCGCGAGGAAATCGGCTCCGTCGACCCGATGGTGCTGCAGCGTAAAGTTGAGGGTCCTCGGCTCCTTACTCTCGGCGGCAGGGCCTGGCAGGTGAACTATGTCGATTGGACGCGCCACCGCGCCTACGTCGAACCGTCCGCAAACGCTGCGGACTCCAAATGGTCAAGCATGCCGCAGCCCGAGTCCTATGCCCTGAGCGATGCAACCCGCCGGGTGCTTCTGGGAGCCACACCGAAGGGCGTTGGTTTGTCTAGGCGGGCGTCGAACAAGATCGAGGAACTCCGAAATGAATATTCGCATCGCGTAGTAAGTGATTCCAGCGTCTTAGTTCGCGAGTCCAATGGACGCCTTCGCTGGTGGACTTGGGCTGGGGCGCGAGCCAATGCAGTCCTCGTGGCCGGCTTGCTTGACCTTGCACCCGAATTGCTTGATGAATCGCGAGCCTACAACAACTGGCAAATTGGGTTGCGAGGAGATGTAACCGCGAAGGAATTGACGCGAGCGATGGGCGGAATCCGGGCCTCATTGCTCGGTGAGTCACCCTCCATCTTGCCCCAGATGGACGATCGCGCTCTGAAGACAGTGAAGTTTGCGGAGCTTCTTCCTCGCGCCCTGGCGGCTAGTACTCTTGCCCAACGCGGCAGCGACCACGCCGGCGCCGTCGAAGTTGTCTCGAGACGTTTGACGCATAACTAGCGCGCTTATCTTAGTCGTTTTCGTGTCTTTGACGCATCCCCAATCTCAGTCGGTGCCGGTCCCAGGCAATGCGACGGCTTCTGGAGCCAGAGCCTAGTTTTCGACTGTCGCCGACTCAGGAATTTCGATGTCAAGTATGGGTGCGCGGCCAACGTCTCCCGAGTAGCGCGTAACAATACTGGTCATCTTCCGGCGTGGCAGCATCCTTAAATGAGTGGCACATTAGACTGCTCAGTGATATCGAACCAGAGAATGGGAGAATACTTTGAGTAAGAAGCGTTACGGCACCGGCAGGCTCATCCTTGATGTCGTCCTAACACTCCTCACAGGCGGACTCTGGCTCATTGTCATCTTGATCCAATTCCTTAGGCGTAACTCACGCTAAGTCTTTCGTTAACGCCAGTTTTGTGCGATCTGCAGGGACACGGCGGCTAACGCGAAAAAAGGCCCTGTTTCAGTGAATCAGGCACCCCTAAAACTCTCATATGCTTGTTCGAGGGCGCTTATGCTTGGACGGTCACCTCTTCGTGTGGGTACACTCATGAGCTTTTGGTTATGACGCTCCTGCAGTCCGTGCTTCAACATTGGTCCATCAACTTCCGCAAGAATGTCACTTCGTATTTCGACTATGAGGTCGGGCCGAACACCCATGATTCCAGCATCAAAAGCGGCATGATGAATTTTGCACATGGCCATACCGTTAGATACAACAGGGGCACCGTCCACGTGGGCATCAGGAATGATGTGCGCTGCATCCAACAGCTGTTTGTGCTTTAGATTGCACACGGTGCACCGCGTGTCGTATGCGTTGATGACGGTAGATCGGAACAGACGCTGATGCAGTCTGGTGCGTGCGATCCGAGTTCCGTAACGTTTGACGATTTCCAGGTCCTGGGTATCGACAACGTCTCCCGTTCCATTCAAGGCGGAACGCAGCGGATCTATGTCGACGACGAATTGCTGCTCTTCACGTTCTTCTGCCAATAGGTAGACCGGAAAGACTGGCTGGTACAAGCCCGGAGCTATGCCAAAGAACCAAATGAGTGGATGCTTGTTCTCCATGGCACGACGCAATGCTCGATTGTCAGGTGCGTCTGGTTCGTCTCCCTGCCACTTATAGCGAAGCAAACCGTCCGGACCCACTGCGTCTTCGTATGGCCGCTCCTGTCCAGCACGTCTGAACGTGGTGGTGATAGACAAAGCAGCCTCAAGAGACTTAGGCTTCCAGATTCCACGTTGCCGGCTCTTCAACGGCACCCGGATCTCGTCGAGCCGAAAATCGTCGAGGTCGAGATAGTGAATGGCATCTGTACCGTCGTTGGTCCGAACGGCCAGCCACGCATGCGCCGCGCGTCGAACTCTTTCATCCCAAGAGGACGATCTCGAAACCGCAACGTCGTCAACATCGACTTCCGGAATCTTGAACGCACCATGGACACCTGCTCCAGACTCGATATAAACACGGGCAAACCGGCCCGTTTGCACCCAGTCGACAATTGTCGTTTGGTGAACGCCGATCTTCTCCGCCGCTTCGAGCGTGCTGAGATGGCGACCCGAAACGATCGGTGATAAGGGAAAAGAACGCTTCATCTTGCCAGGATATAGGACACAGCACTGCCCTCCGCGAACGCTATTTACCCAGCATGTGCGAAGAGTGTTTTCCTGAAAACCACCGCCCAGTCTCCCCGGACCGGCAAAACTCACCTAGAAAGCCGCGGTCTTTGGTAGTGATTCGAACACGCCAGGAGCGGCCATCCTCGCGCCCGGGCAGTCCCCCTGCCGAACGGCTCAAGGATTGGTACCAACCGCGGCTATCAAACAAATGAAGGTGGGCAAATTCCCGATCCTAATTCGCGCGGGAGCGTCTCCTTAAAGAGTTCTGGTTCAGGACGCTTCAGCATAGCGACCAAATGCAGCTCCAAATGACGGGGATTCAGCCCTCCCAACAATAAAACAGCCTAACTGTGCAGCCGCCTTATTCTTCCTTCGGATGAATAGTCTTCGATGAGTTCTTGCAGCAGTCGATAATCAAGATTTTCCGAAGTAGGAGTTTCCGAAGGGTCACCAACCAAGAACCCAGCAACAATGGATATGTTCTCGTTGAGAATCAATGCCGTTGCATCAGTACCGTATAGTCTCCTGATGACCGTCAGAACCGCCCCATCTTCCGGCATCCCTCGATTGATCCACGTCGTTATCCATCGGATTTGATTTCTCCAGCCAAGGCGAGCTAGTACGATTACGGACAGTGAAACCAGTACCTCAAGTAGGGGCACACAAGGTGAGAACCAGCAGCATTACGAAACGCCAGGTGGCCTCGGAATAGACGTAATCGAACTTCGTTTCCGTCTGCCGTTACAAACCCACTCCCTCCACACACTAACTAGGTATGAGCCTAAGAAAGTCCGCCGTAGAGGACCGTGCGACAGCGCGGCACAAGCGCTTCCTCGACCTACACGAGGCCGGACACGACCGCATCTACCGCTACTTTCGCCGAAGAACACCCAACGCGGCGACGGCGGAGGATTTGTGCGCCGATGTTTTCAGAATTACGTGGGAAAAGTCTGCGGACGATCCCAACCTCAACGTCATGTTCCTCTTCGGCGTGGCAAGGAACGTGTTGCGAAATCATGCCCGATCACTGAATCGCTCCGACGATCTCCTCGCAGTGTTGGCGCACGAGCGGTACTACGAGCATTCACCAAGCGACTCCCCTGTACTCGAGGCATTGCATCAACTGAATCCAGAGGACCAGGAAGTCTTGCGTCTGACCTATTGGGATGGCTTCGCATCCAAGGAGATCGGGCAATTTCTCAGCATAAGTTCGGCAGCGGTCAGAATGCGGCTCTACAGAGCTCGCAAATCATTCGCAGCGGCACTAACAGTGGTGCAGAAGGAAGAAGGAGCAAAGGCTTGAAAACCAAGAAAACACACGACCTGACCCAAGAACTTCTTGTGGCCGGCGACCCAGCAGCACACATTTCTCACAACGACCTTCACGGAAGTCGGGTTCGATCCCTCGCCATAGCAAGCGAGCAAGGCAGCCCAGTTCATGCCGCACCCGCAACGACCCTTCCACGGAGCACTCGGACCAAGCCGATCATTCGGCGGGCCGTCCTTGTCACTGCTGTTGCAGCCGTACTAGCTGGCGGGCTTGTAGCCACTGACGCAGTCAGGCTCGACTGGCGCCCTCCGGCCACAGCCGAAGCATCCGAGGCACTCAATACTGCCGCCCAAAAAACTAGCACCATTTCCGATCCCAAGCCGCTGCCCGGTCAGTACCTCAGAGTCGACACTAGAGCCGTCTACTTGGATCAAGGTGACGGAGGTTCGGGTCCGCTCTTCTGGCTTGAGACTCAGAACCGCCAGCTCTACGTACCCGAGGATCGGAACAATCAGTGGATCATGAGCTCCGAGCCCACCGAACTGCTTACCTTCTTTGGCAATGACACGGAAGCCGCCATCCGAGAACTCGAAGCCGGAACCCCGAAATCGCGCACGGAGCACGGCCTAGTCCAAAGAGTGAGCGCCACGTGGTCCTACGACGAACTTGCCGCCCTCCCCCGCGACCCCGCTGAGCTATTGGACTTCATCCGCAGCCAATCCGAAGAGCGCGCTGGTTCTTCCGATAACCAAGCCTTCGTATGGATCTCGGACCATCTACGCAGTGGATCCATTCCGGCCGACCTGCGTGCCGCGCTCTACCGTGCAGCCGCCCTCATTCCGGGCGTCACGCTCGTCGATAACCAAACCAATCTAAACGGAAGAACGGGAACCGCCATCGGACGTATCGACGAGCGAACCAACAGCCGCCACGAGATCATCATCGACCCCGTGACCGGTCAATTCATCGGCGAACGGGTCATCACCCTCAACGGCTTCGGAGACGTCCCACCCGGCAGCGCAATCGCGTGGTCGGCGATCACGACGTCGGTGGCCGGCAGCGCGCCAACACCGGAGCGCTGATTAGGAGTCGGCCAAGGAAAACACGCTCGTTCGTCGCACGCCGACTATCCTGCGACTGAGTGGTTCCATCGATAAATTGTCGCGGGTTACGTTTAGCGTGAAGGTCGTGGGAGTCCGGATCCACAAATGAACGGAATTCGAAACAGGGGGAAATTGTGCCCGCCTTTCTTGAAGAGCTGGCTTTGAGCTTTGCGAGATGCGAGGAACTGTCGGCGGCAAACGACCCGCAGCACGGCCACGAGCACCCGTGTCACAAAATTGTTCGATCACAGGATTCGCATGCAGGCCCCTTTCAGGTTCCGGAGGCGTGGGCAGGCAATCTAACGAAAGCACAGGTGGTCTTCCTGTCTTCAAACCCAGCCATAAGTGCCGGAAACCCCGATGCAAAATGGCTTTCAAAGAGGTTCGCAGAGAAGTACCCCACGACCGAATGGCCTGACACCGAGATTGCCGACTTCATGATCAATCGGTTCAGCCCGGAACATGTATGGGTCAGTGACGGACGACACCGGAAAGTCGACGAATCACAGGAGATGGGCGGGCCTGTGTGGGGCTCCACGGAACCATATTGGCGGTGGATCGAAAAGCAGACGAATGCACTTCTTGGAAATGACATTCCTTGGTATGAACGTTCAGTCATGACCGAGGTAGTCCATTGCAAATCCGCCAACGAACGAGGCGTGCCGGAAGCCGCTCAGCTTTGCTCCTCTAAGCACATGGAACGGATTTTGGAGGCTACACCCGCCGGGCTCGTCGTCGTTGTTGGGGGCAAAGCTGCCGCAGCGCTTCGTTCTGCCTATCCAACAGCATTTCTCGACAAGCCCATGTTCGGAAAACGAGGGTCGAGTGACTCACCCGATCCCAAACAGAACATTTTCGAACTCGAGATCGGCGGGCACTCA
Source organism: Paenarthrobacter sp. NPDC089988 (assembly GCF_044748465.1). Taxonomy (NCBI): domain Bacteria; kingdom Bacillati; phylum Actinomycetota; class Actinomycetes; order Micrococcales; family Micrococcaceae; genus Paenarthrobacter; species Paenarthrobacter sp. NPDC089988. The sequence continues at coordinate 2,846 of NZ_JBIVGD010000030.1, read as the reverse complement.
AGGCTTATTTGCTTCATCAAACATCCAAGCGCATTCGGCGGTTCAGCCCATCTCACGTCAACGTACACAGAGGACTTTCATCTACTCCAAGAGGCCGCGAGCACATCGACCTGACACTGGTTCTCCGGAGAGGCATTGCGTAACAAATACTCCATTAATTAGTTGAAGCTTACACTTCCTTGGTGCTCGCAACCGTGAGCGAAATGGGGGCGATGGCGCACGCGCTGTCGGAATTGAAATGGGGAAGATTGAAGAAATCCGTCTTGGCATTGGCTTTGTCATGCCTGGCACTGGCTGGCTGCGCGGGAACACCTGCGGCCGCCCCAACTGTTACGGAGACTGTGACCGCCACAGTCACGGCCACTGCAACGGTAACGGCAGCACCAGCGCCGGCTCCGGTGGTTACGCCCGCCGCAGCGATACCAACTCCAGCGGCTGCCGCGACCGCGATCATCCCAGCAAACGTTGCCGGGATGAATGCTCAGGCGCTGGACGACGATTTGGAAGCTCTCGGCTTCAAAAACATCATCTACAACGCAGACACGGGAAAAACCGTTCTTCTGCTGAGCAACTGGACGGTGACCGGCATTGATAACCCAGGCGTAGAACAGGCAACGAGCAAAGCAGTCGTAGTTCACGTAACCAAGTAACAGGTTCTGCGGTTAGGGCATAGTGGGCTCACGACACGACCCACTGCCTGTTGAACAATGGAACCGAGAAAGGTGTGGGATCCGCCCTGGGCGGGACCCACACCTTTTCTTTCACCGCCCGTCCCAAGGCCGCGGCATGCGATAGCCCCCAACCTACCCCGTTGACGAAACATGCGGCCCTCCCCCGCCCCAGCTCGCCGGCGATCAGCGAGAAGTCGGGCCCCAGCGTCGCTATAGACGATGAACAAGCAGCCTACGACGCGACCCGCCACCTCCTCAGCCTCGGCCACCGCCGCATCGGGCTCCTGGCCGGCGACTCAGGCTCCATCGACGTCGCCCAGCCAAGACAACGCGGTTACTTCCGCGCCATGGACGAAGCGAAATGAACACCCGTCACCGCCACAGGCAGCTTCTTCTACAAAAGTGGTGCACCAGGCCTGGACAGCTTTGTCGACCAAGACCCCGGCCTAACAGCGAGCTTCGCCATGAGCGACGAAATGGGCGCGGCCGTGGTCAACGAACCTCAACGCCGCGGCGGGCCCGCCCCGCAGGACATCTCCGTGCTTGGCTTCGACGACACTTCAACCTCTCTGCACATCCACGCACTGTTCAGCACAGTCACCCATCCGCTCGAAGACAGGGGTTGCGTGGCCGTGACGAAACTCCTCGGCGCCCGCGATCTCGGTCCCAAAACCACGCCCCAACTCATCGAAACGCGGCTCCACCGCACAACCCAAGACCCAACTCGCCGCAGCCGGCTAGCACCAAGTGGGTGCCGCCGTCGTGCATGCCCCGTTCAAAGCGGAAGGTCGCCGGACGCCCCGTCCGCGACCGCCGTCGTCAATAGCCTCCGCCCTAATCGGCCCGAAAGCCACCAGGAGGACTCTCCTATGGTTCGTGAGTGGTGAGGGCAGGACAGTGCGGCGTCGTTGGGGGCTCGGGTTTTAGGTTTTCGAGGGCTGCAGACGCTCACTAAGACAGCACGAAGCCATCAAATCGATGGCCTTGGCAAAGTCGTTTCGGCGCGGGTGGTTCAGGAAGGCGTGACGAGACCCAGGCAGAATGTGGTGTTCGACGTCGACCCGGGCGCCTCGGAGTTCCGCCGCGAACTGGTCGCCTGAAGCGCGCATGACGTCATTGTCTGCATTGATCATGAGCGTGGACGGGAACCCGGAGAGATCGTGTCCTCCTGGGAAAGCCAAACGGTTTCTAAGCGCCGGTTAAGATCCTGCGTAGTTTCGGTTCAGCGCATTCAGAACCCATCGGGAGTGTGTTAGCCGGCGATGACCGCGAACTCGACATTGGATCTCAGGCGCCCGAGGGTGCACGGCATGGAAGAATCCGTACGCGAAGATGGCTCCTCTAAGGTGCAGGTCCATCTCGACGGCACGGAACGCCGTAGATGCAGCCAAGCATGCTCCGGCGCTTGCTCCGCCGAGGATCAACCCTCCGGCTGTCTGGCTGCCGACGTGTTGAAGCGCGGTCAGAAGGTCCTCCATCGGCAGCGGGAAACGTGCTCTTGACCGGGTTCCTTCCCTAAAGGCCCAGTTCAATCCAGGGAGCGGTGCGAGGCGGTAGTCGACCGTGACCACGGTAACCCCTCTATGAGAAAGAGCCCGGGCAACATCGTGCGCTTCAGGCTGGTCAATTCCGCCAGCGAAGAAGCCTCCACCGTGCGCCCAGACAAGTGTGGGAGCTGGCACACGAGCTTGACTGGGTATTGGTCGGTACCAGCGGAGCCGTACGGGTCCGTCCGGTCCTATGGCCACCGACTCAAGAATCCCTGAGTCACTTTTCTCATTGAACAACATCGCCATGAAACCGACCCTAACCGTAAGTGGCAGCCCGCGATCCGAGGGGCCTCGCCTGCCTTTCCGTGACTCATGACGCCGTTTCGAGGGCAAGGCCTGTTGCGGTCGTCGTGTACGACCACCTAGATGATTTTTTGCAGCACCTAATTTTGGGTTTTTAGCACCTAATTTCCCTCGTTTCGGTCTAGGGAGAGCCTTTTTCGCCACCTAGAGGCGTTTTCGTGTGTTCACAATGTCCCCGGCTGCGCGGCCATTTCCGGTCGCGGGCACCCACAGTTTTGGTGGGTTTGTTTCGAGGGCTATTGGGGGCCTTTTGTATGGCTGTTTTTGATCTGGGCGCGCAGACGCTCACAACACTTGCTCGGCAATCCGATGCCTCCCATCA